>CAYXIZ010000032.1:0-20435 GCA_964465485.1 uncultured Rhodobacterales bacterium
GAGCTGACCCAAGGGATCGGCCCGCTCTCTGGTCTGGCCCCCGCCGACAGGGCCCGCGCCCAGCGTCTGGCCACAGAAACGCTGCGCCATCTCAGCCGGGCCGATGCATTGATTGAGCGCTACGTTGACCGAATGCCGCCCTTGACGGCCCTGAACGTGCTGCGCTTGGCGGTGATCGAGCTGCTGGTCGAGCAGGAGGCCCCGCATGGCGTGGTTGACAGCGCCGTCACCTTGATGCGCCGCAGCAGGCAGTCGCGCCGCATGTCGGGACTGGCCAACGCGGTCTTGCGCAAAGTCGCCACTGAAGGCCCTGATATCTGGGCCGAACTGCCCGTGCCTATTCTGCCCAAATGGCTCCGTCGCCGCATCGTGCACATCTACAACGAGGAGCTCGTGCAAGCGATTGAGGCCGCCCATCTGGCCGGAGCCCCGCTTGATTTGACCCCAAAAGACCCCTCGACGGCCAAGGCACTTGCCGACAAACTTGATGGCCTCTTGCTGCCCACGGGAACGGTGCGCCTGCCAAAAGGCGGTCAGGTTTCGACCCTGCCGGGATATGAGGACGGAGACTGGTGGGTGCAGGACGCAGGCGCCGCACTGGCCGTGAAGCTACTGGCCCCGCAAAAGGGCGAGGCCGTGCTTGACCTTTGCGCCGCACCGGGCGGCAAGACGATGCAACTGGCCGCAGCCGGGGCGCATGTGACGGCGGTGGATTCCAGCTCGAAACGGATGTTGCGCGTCAAAGAGAACCTGTCTCGCACCGGTTTGGAGGCTGACCTGATCCGGGCAGATGTACTGGAATGGGAGGCCGAGCAGTTCTACGACGCGATCCTGCTTGATGCGCCGTGCTCCGCCACAGGCACGATCCGCCGCCATCCCGACCTGCCGTTTGCAAAAACCGGCAAGGACATGGACCCGATTTTTGAGCTGCAAGCCGCGATGATTGATCGCGCGCTGATCGCGCTGAAACCCGGCGGGCGTCTGGTCTATTGCACCTGCTCCCTGCTCACCGAGGAGGGCGAGCGTCAGGCAAAGACCGCCATGGAACGCCATGGCCTGACCGAGATTGTCCCGGACGCGAAGACCCTCGGACTTGACCCGGCTTGGCTGCATCCAAATGGCGGTATCCGCTTGCGGCCCGACTTTCTGGGGGAGTGTGGCGGAATGGACGGCTTCTTCATGATTTCGCTGCGCAAGCCGGGCTAGATCATGACAGGCTCACCTGCGGGTCATTAAGATCAGCGTAAGACGAACAGGCATGAAGTTGCAAACTATGGTCCGGAAACGGGGTGGCGGAGTGGCGCGACAGGCTCCGATTGCCAAACAATCTCTGCTGGACAGGCTCCACACGCGGCTAACGGCGCGTTCCGGTCAGGTGACCGGGTTCGTGTACCAGCCCGAGCCGCGTAGCAGCGGGTCTTTTGCCCGTGGCCGCCAGCTTTTGAGCGGCAACTTTCAGTTCAGCGGCCATATTCTGCGGCACCCCGACACGGCAATTTGGGATTTGGCCTGCCCCGACCACCTGTTTGAAACCGAGATCCACGGATTCGAGTGGCTTGATGATCTCGCCGCCGTTGGCGACGGCCCCGCGCGGAAAATGGCGCAAGCCTGGCTGCAGGGCTGGATCACACATTACGGCAAAGGCACCGGCCCCGGATGGTCGCCTGATGTGACCGGACGGCGGGTGATCCGTTGGATCACCCACGCATTGTTCCTGCTCAACGGGCAATCCACAGAGGAAAATCGCGACTACTTCCGGTCGCTGTCGCGCCAAACCGCCTATCTCGCGCGCAACTGGCCAAAAGCCTCGCCGGGCCTGCCACGGTTTGAGGCGCTGACCGGGTTGCTGTATGCTGGCCTCAGCCTCAGCGGGTTGGAAGACATGGTCGACACCGCTGCCAATGCACTGGCCGCCGAATGCGAGGCGCAAATTGGCGCGGATGGGGGCCTGCCCACGCGAAACCCAGAAGACTTGATGGAGGTGCTGACCCTGTTGTGCTGGGCCGACGCCCTTCTTCGAGATGTTGGTCGCACCCCGGCCGTCGCGCTTGGCGCGGCCATCACCCGTATTGTCCCTACGCTTCAATCCTTGCGGCACGCCAATGGCGGTCTCGCGGCATTTCAGGGCTGCGCGCATGGGGTGGAGGTCAAGATGGAGCGCGTGTTGGCTGAGGTCGCAAGCGCGCTGCAATTTGCGGTCGATCTACCTATGGGCTATGCTCGCCTGAGCGCAGAGCAGACCACCGTGATTGCCGATGTTGCGGCCCCGCCCAAGGACAAGGCGGCGCTCAACGCGCATGCAGGGACCCTCGCGTTCGAGCTGACCTCCGCACGCAGGCAAGTCATCGTGAATTGCGGGGCGGGGATGACGTTTGGGCCGGAATGGCACCGCGCAGGACGCGCCACCCCCTCGCATTCGACACTTGCAATCGACGGCGTGTCGTCGGCTCAGTTGGAGGTCAGACCATATGGCGAGCAGCTGGTTGCCGGACCAACCCTGGTCACCGCGCACAAAGCATCTGGCGAACACGGCAGCGATGTAACCGCAAGCCATGACGGCTACCTCAAAGACTACGGCCTGACCCATAGCCGCAGGTTGTCTCTCAGCCGGGATGGCCGCGTGTTGCAGGGGGAGGATACTCTTGGTGCCACCACCAACGCGCAAAAGCTGGCCTTTGACAAACATATGGATCGTATTGCATTGCAGGGCGTGCCGTTCTCCATCCGGTTTCATCTGCACCCGGATGTCGAGGCCTCCATCGATATGGGGGGCACTGCCGTCTCGTTGATGCTCAAAAACGAGGAGATTTGGGTCTTCCGCCCCGTCCAGCGCGTCGATTTGGCGTTGAAACGAAGCGTTTACCTTGAAAAAGGGCGTTTGAACCCGCGTCCGACGCAACAGATCATTTTATCTTTGCGGGCGATGGAGTATGCGACCCATGTCAGCTGGGTTCTGGCCAAGGCGCGGGAGGTTCCGTCTTCTCTGCGTCAGGTTGGTTTCGACGTCTGACACCAGGTTAAACCGCTTACCTTGACGAAGGACTTCCATGACCGATCTTGCGCCCCTCCGCCGCGCCTTGCTTTCCGTCTCCGATAAAACCGGCCTTATAGAACTGGGCCAGGCGCTTGCCGCGCGCGGGGTCGAGCTGCTCTCTACAGGTGGGTCAGCGGCGGCCCTCCGCGCCGCGGGTCTGGACGTGCGCGATGTCGCGGAGGTCACTGGCTTTCCTGAGATGATGGACGGACGGGTCAAGACTTTGCACCCGGCGGTGCATGGCGGCCTGCTGGCCCTGCGCGACGACAAAACCCATGTTGCCGCGATGCAAGAGCATGATATCGGCCCCATCGACCTGCTGGTCGTGAACCTCTACCCCTTTGAGGAGACCGTTGCCAAAGGGGCCGATTACGACACTTGCATTGAGAATATTGATATCGGCGGCCCTGCCATGATCCGGGCGGCGTCCAAGAACCACAAATTCGTGTCGGTGGTCACCGATGTTGAGGATTACGCCGCACTTCTGGCTGAGTTGGACGCCCATGACGGGCAGACAAGCTACGCCTTCCGCCAGACGCTTGCGCTCACCGCGTATTCGCGCACGGCAGCCTATGATGCGGCGGTCTGCGCCTGGATGGCGGACGCATTGGGCGAGGTCCCACGCCGTCGTGCTGTCGCAGGTACGCTGGCCCAAACCCTGCGCTACGGCGAGAACCCGCATCAAAACGCGGCCTTTTATGTTGATGGCTCCTCCCGTCCCGGCGTGGCCACGGCCCAGCAACATCAAGGCAAAGAACTGTCCTACAACAACATCAACGACACCGACGCGGCCTTTGAACTTGTCGCGGAGTTTGACCCCAAAGACGGCCCGGCGGTTGCAATCATCAAGCACGCAAATCCCTGCGGCGTGGCGCGCGGCGCGACGGTGGCGGAGGCCTATGAGAAGGCGTTTCAATGCGACCAGACCTCGGCATTTGGCGGCATCATTGCCGTGAACCAGCCGCTGGATGGGGCCACGGCTGAGGCTATCAGCGGCATCTTCACCGAGGTGGTGATCGCCCCCGGCGCGGACGCTGATGCGTTGAGCATCTTTGCCAAGAAGAAAAACCTGCGCCTGCTGACCACTGACGGCTTGCCGGACGTTAGCGCTGGCGGGCTGACCTACCGGCAGGTCTCCGGCGGATTGTTGGTGCAGGACAAGGATGTAGGCCATATCGCTGCGTCTGATTTGAAAGTCGTCACCAGACGCGCGCCCACGGACAGGGAGGTCGTCGACATGCTCTTTGCCTGGACCGTCGCCAAACACGTCAAGTCCAACGCTATCGTCTATGCCAAGAACGGTGCCACTGTCGGCGTCGGTGCCGGTCAGATGAGCCGCGTCGATTCCACACGGATCGCGGCGCGTAAGGCGCAGGATATGGCGGATGCGCTGGGGCTGGCGGAAAGCCCGACCATGGGGTCGGTGGTATCCTCTGACGCGTTTTTCCCATTTGCTGACGGCTTGATCACCGCGGCCGAGGCGGGCGCAACCGCGCTGATCCAACCGGGCGGCTCGATGCGGGATGACGAAGTGATTGCCGCAGCAGACGAGCTGGGGCTGGCCATGGTCTTCACCGGCATGCGCCACTTCCGGCACTGACATGCGGCTTCTTACGGTTTGGGCCGTCCTCTCATTTGTACTTGACCAGCTCTCCAAGGTGATTGTCGTCCATTGGATGAACCTCAAGCTGATCGGCGCGGTTGACGTGTTGCCCCCTTTGCTGAACTTCCGCATGGGCTGGAATGACGGCATCAATTTTGGCCTCTTTGGAGACGGATCGCAGGTTATGCGCTGGGTGCTGATCGCGCTGGCGGTCGGCATCTCGGGCTTCCTGATCTGGTGGGCCAAACGCAGCCTGACCAAGCCCCTTGCACTTGCCGGCGCGGGTATGGTCGTGGGCGGGGCCTTGGCCAACGCGCTTGACCGGGTGATCTACGGCGCGGTCGCGGACTTCCTGAACATGTCTTGCTGCGGGCTCAACAATCCGTTCACCTTTAACGTGGCCGATATCTTCATTTTCGCAGGAGCGTTTGCGATCATCATCTTCGGGGATGACGACAAGGAGCGCGAAACCGGGCAGAGGTAGAAACCCTCGTGACGCCCGCCGGTCTTTCCGCTAAACATAACCCAACGAGTTCTAAGGAGGCCGACATGGCTGGCAAGGTAACGATCCTTCTGAGCGCAATCGCTGCTGTTGCGGCGCTGTCCGCCTGCGACCGCAATCGGGATCCGCAGCTGCTAAATGTGAAGGCCAATGGCGACGGGCCGGACGAGTTTGCGATCCTGCCCAACAAGCCCCTCACGCAGCCTGAAGATTACACCGCCTTGCCGCAACCCACCCCCGGCGGCGCGAACCGCGCGGACCTGACACCTCTGTCAGACGCAACGCTTGCCTTGGGCGGCAACCCTGCCGGCGGCATCAGCGATGGCGGCTTGGTCAATCACGTGTCGCGCTATGGACGTGACGGCACCATCCGCGAGCAATTGGCCAGCGAGGATCTTGAGTTCCGCCGGGAGAACAACGGTCGTTTGCTGGAACGGGTGTTCAACGTGAACGTCTATTACAAGGCCTACCGCGAACAGTCGCTTGATCAGTATCGCGAATTGGAACGTCTGCGTCGTCTCGGCGTCAGAACGGTCTCCGCGCCGCCAGAAGGCGTTGAACCGGCTCAGTAGAGGCTCATAACAGCCGCTCACAAGACCGTTGCGCCAGTTGAATTCGGCGCGGCACGCTTCATATTCAAAGTCCTAGAGTCTTGAGAAGGATTGCCATGCTGCGCCGTTCCCTGTTCGCCCGTTCCGTCCTAGCGGTCTTTGCCGCATTCGCTTTACCCGCAACTGCCACCGAGAATGTCACCACCTTTACGCTGGAAAACGGCCTTGAGGCTGTGGTGATCGAAGACCACCGCGCGCCTGTTGTCGTGCATATGCTGTGGTACAGGGCGGGCTCCGCTGACGAGAAACCGGGCGTCTCCGGCGTGGCGCATTTCCTCGAACATCTGCTGTTCAAGGCCACCGACAACATGGAGGCCGGCGAGTTCTCCGCCACGGTGGAGGCCAATGGCGGATCGGACAACGCGTTCACATCCTTCGACTACACCGCCTATTTTCAGCGCGTCGCCGCAGACCGGCTTGGGCTGATGATGCAGATGGAATCCGACCGGATGCGCAACATCAAGCTGACCGAGGAAGATATCCTCACAGAGCGTGACGTGATCCTCGAAGAGCGCAACCAACGCACCGACAGCGAGCCCGGCAACCTGTTCAGCGAGCAGCGGATCGCGGCGCAATATCTCAACCATCCCTACGGCATCCCAATCATCGGCTGGCGGCACGAGATGGAGCAGCTCTCCCGCGAGGACGCGCTTGAATTCTATGAGACCTACTACGCCCCCAATGCCGCCATTCTGGTGGTTGCGGGTGACGTGGACCCCGCAGAGGTCGAAGAGCTGGCCAAAGAACATTACGGCCCGTTGAAGCCCACTATTGGCCTGCCGGAACGTGTCCGCCCGCAAGAGCCTCCACAACTGGCCGAGCGGCGTCTGACCTATGAAGATGACCGCGTCGCCCAGCCCTATGTGATCCGCACCTACCTCGCGCCTGAACGCGACAGCGGCGACCAGGAGACGGCCGCCGCTTTGACCTTGCTTGCCGATATTTTGGGCGGCAGCTCCGCCACGTCGGTATTTGGGCGTGAGCTGGAGCTGGAAAACCGCAAGGCTGTCTACACTTCTGCCTTCTACAACGGGACCAACTATGACGACACCATGTTTGGCTTCGTGATCGTGCCGACGCCTGACCTGACACTTGAGCAGGCCGAGACGGAGATTGACGCCGTGATCGCGCAGTTCATCGAAGACGGGGTCGACCCGGATCAGCTTGAGCGAGTGAAGACTCAAATCCGCGCCTCGCAAATCTACGCCAATGACAATGTCAGCGGCCTTGCACGCCGCTACGGGCGGGCGCTGACCTCAGGGTTGACGGTGGAAGATGTGCAGGCCTGGCCCGATATTTTGCAAGCCGTCACGGAGGAGGACATCATCGAGGCCGCCAAGATGATCTTTGCCCGCGACAACGCAGTCACCGGCTGGTTCCAAAAACCGTCCGACGCAGGGGAGGTAACCCAATGATCCGTTTCCTGATGGCTCTTGTAGCCGCCGCTTTTCTTGCGCTGCCCGCCAATGCAATCGACATCAAGGAGGTCACCTCACCGGGTGGCATAAAAGCATGGCTCGTTGAAGAGCCCTCCATCCCGTTCATGGCGCTGGAAATCCGTTTCAAAGGCGGCGCATCGGTTGACCGCGACGGCAAACGTGGCGCGATCAACCTCATGACTGGCACCATCGAGGAAGGCGCAGGCGACCTGGACGCCACGCAATTCGCCGCCGCGCGGGAGGCTCTGGCGGCCAGCTACCGCTTTGACGTGCATGACGACGCGCTCACCATCTCCTCCCAATTCCTGACGGAGAACCGTCCAGAGGCGCTGGCGCTGCTGCGCAAGGCGCTGATTGAGCCAAGGTTTGACCAGTCTGCAATTGACCGCGTGCGGGCGCAGGTGCTCTCCGGCATCCGGTCCAACGAACAAGACCCTGCAAATATTGCGCAGGAAACCTTCATGACGAAAGCCTTTGGCGACCACCCCTATGGCTCGGCGGTGGAGGGCACGATTGAATCAGTCGAAGCTCTGACCCGCGATGACATCTTGGCGGCCTATAAGGACGTCATGGCACGTGACCGCATCTATGTGGGCGCGGTGGGCGACATAACGGCAGACGAGCTGGGCGCGATCCTCGACGACCTGCTGGGCGCGCTGCCAGAAACCGGGGCGCCTTTGCCACAGGACGTTGACGTGGCCTTGACCGGCGGCAAAACCGTCGTGCCGTTCAACACGCCGCAATCGGTGGCTGTGTTTGGCCATGAAGGCATCGAGCGCGACGACCCCGACTTTTTCGCCGCTTTCGTGATGAACCAAGTCCTCGGTGCTGGCGGCTTTGGCTCGCGGTTGATGGAAGAGGTGCGCGAGAAACGCGGGCTGACCTATGGCGTCAACTCCTACCTCGCCCCCAAGGACCATGCGGAGCTGATGCTGGGGCAAGTGGCCTCCTCAAATGACCGCATCGCACAGGCCATTGAGGTGATCCGCGACGAATGGGTAAAGCTGGCGGCAGAGGGTGTAACCGAGCAGGAGCTTGAAGACGCCAAGAAATATCTCACCGGGGCCTACCCTTTGCGCTTTGACGGAAACAGCACCATCGCCAACATCTTGGCGGGCATGCAAATGGACGACCTGCCGATTGATTACGCCGACACCCGCAACGACAAGGTGAACGCCGTAACGCTGGACGATATCAAGCGTGTCGCGGCCCGTTTGATGCGCCCTGAGGCGCTGCATTTTGTGGTGGTTGGCCAGCCCGAGGGCATTGAAAGCACCAACTGAACTGACATGGCCGAATCGGAGCGGAGCGTGCTACACTTAGGGGTATGAACGCTCCGCACCGCAATATAGGCCAAGACCTGCCCAAAATCAGGCAGTTGGACGAGATCGCCGTGAACCAAATCGCGGCGGGTGAAGTCGTGGAGCGCCCGGCCTCTGCCGTCAAAGAATTGGTAGAGAATGCGCTCGACGCAGGGGCCACGCGGATTGAGGTGGCCCTCAAAGATGGCGGCAAGACTTTGATCCGGGTCACAGATGATGGCCACGGCATGTCTGCTGAGAACCTGCCGCTGGCCCTGTCGCGTCACGCGACCTCCAAGATTGACGGCAGCGACCTTCTTAACATCCACACATTCGGGTTTCGCGGCGAGGCGCTGGCCTCCCTCGGGGCTGTCGGACGGCTGACGCTGACATCCCGTGCGCGCAGCTCTGATACGGCGCATACGCTCTGCGTCAGTGGTGGGCAGACGGCGCCCCTGCGCCCGGCTGCCTTATCCGTTGGCACCATCGTCGAGCTGCGCGACTTGTTCTACGCCACACCCGCCCGTCTGAAATTTCTGCGCACCGACCGGGCGGAGATGCAGGCCATCAGTGACGTCATCAAGCGTCTTGCGATGGCCGAACCCTATGTCGGCTTCACCATTCGCGATCTGTCCGGCGGCGATCAAGGGCGGGTCACGTTCAGGGCTGACCCCGAAATAGGTGACATGTTCACCGCCATGAACGGCCGCTTGCGTCAAATCCTTGGGGCGGAGTTTGCGCAGAATGCGTTGCAGATCGACGCGGAGCGGGAGAGCATTACCCTCACTGGCTTCGCCGCGCTGCCCACATATTCACGCGGTGCCGCGACGGCGCAGTACCTTTTCGTCAATGGCCGCCCCGTCCGCGACAAGCTGCTGATCGGTGCGCTGCGCGGTGCGTATTCCGATTTCCTGTCGCGGGACCGTCACCCGGTGGTCGCGTTGTTTCTGGAATGTGACCCCCAGAAGGTCGACGTCAACGTCCATCCCGCCAAAGCCGAAGTGCGTTTCCGCGATCCCGGTCTTGCGCGCGGGCTGATCGTATCGGCGCTGAAACACGCGCTGGCTGAGGCCGGACACCGGGCCTCGACCACTGTTGCGGATGCCACGCTTGGCGCGTTTCGCCCTGAACCCACGGGCCGCATTTACCAGATGGATATGCCGTCGCAGCAGGCGTTGCGCGGCTCCTACGTGGCGCAGGGCCCCGGCTTTTCGGAGGCTCCTGCGCCGTTCATCCCAACCTCAGCCCGCGTCGAAGAGATCACTGAGGACACGCCGCAAGACACCCCGCTTGGGGCCGCGCGGGCGCAGGTGCATGAGAATTACATCATCGCGCAAACCAGCGACGGGATGGTCATCGTAGACCAACACGCAGCCCATGAACGGCTGGTCTACGAAAAGCTGAAACGCCAAATGGCGGAGAACGGCGTTGCCACGCAAGCACTGTTGATCCCTGAAATTGTCGAACTGTCCGAAGGCGACGCAGGGCTGTTGCTGGAGCACCTGCCAGCCTTGGCCTCTTTCGGTTTGGTCATCGAGCCCTTCGGCCAAGGTGCCGTTGCCGTGCGCGAGACCCCCGCCATTCTGGGCGTCATAAACGCAGAGAAGATGCTGCGCGACATTCTGGACGAAATTTCAGACCTTGGTGACAGCCAAACCCTCGCCGACCGGATCGAGGCGGTGTTGAGCCGGGTCGCGTGTCATGGCTCCATACGGTCGGGCCGTGTCATGCGCGGCGACGAGATGAACGCGCTGCTGCGCGAGATGGAAGCGACGCCGCATTCGGGCCAATGCAACCACGGCCGCCCCACCTATGTGGAGCTGAAACTGGCCGATATCGAACGGTTATTTGGCCGCACATGATCCAGATTGGCACCTATAGCTTCGACCTCAGCGACCCGCTGGTCATCGCCGCCATCATCGGCGCAGCCATCGTTTTGCTGTTTCTTTTGCTGCTGATCCTATCGCTACGCGCCTCTGCCCGCTCAGCCCGTGCCGCGGAGCCTTTGATGGGGCAGGTCGGCCAATTGGCGCAAACCGTCCAAAGCCTCAGCCAAGGGCAGGCGCAATTGACGGGCGGGCTGGAAGGGGTCTCCAAATCGCAGGCGATGACCTTGCAGACTATGGAAGTCCGCATGGCGGAAGTGCAGCAGAGAATGTCGGAACGCTTGCATGAGAGTGCCATGAAAAGTGCGCGCTCGATGTCTGACCTGCAGGAACGGATGAACGACACGCTGCACGGCTCTTCTGAGAAAACCACCAAGTCGCTGACCCAGCTACAGGAGCGACTAGCGACCATCGACCGCGCACAAACGAATATCGAAAAGCTGTCGGGGGACGTGCTGTCCTTGCAGGATATTCTGTCCAACAAACAAACCCGTGGGGCCTTTGGGGAAATTCAGCTCAATGACATCGTCACCAAGGCGATGCCCGCCGACAGCTACTCCTTCCAGACGACGCTCTCAAACGGCAAGCGGGCCGATTGCCTGATCAATCTGCCCAACCCTCCGGGCCCGATCGTGATCGACGCAAAGTTCCCACTGGAGGCTTACGAGGCGCTGGTCGCCGCTGACACCAAAGAGGACCAGGCCCGCGCTTTGACCGCGCTGGGCCAAGCGGTGCGCGTGCATATTCGTAAAATCTCGGAAAGTTACCTGATCGAAGGCGAAACCGCCGACGGCGCTTTGATGTTCCTGCCCTCCGAGGCGGTCTACGCAGAGCTGCACGCCAAGCTGCCCAACATCATCCGCGAGGGCTTTGACGCGCGTGTCTGGATCGTGTCGCCGACCACCTGCATGGCCACGCTGAACACAATGCGCGCCATCCTGAAAGACGCCCGCATGCGGGAGCAAACCGGCGAAATTCGCAAAGCACTGCGCCAGCTGCACCGGGACGTCGAAATCATCGGGGAGAAAGCGGGCAAGCTGGAGACGCATCTGCGTCAGGCGGGCGACGACGTGGCGGGGGTGATCACCGCTGCCACCCGCGCAGGCAAACGTGCGGACCGGCTCGATAATTTCGACTTCGAAGAACTGGCGCCTGATCCCGACACAAATGTCGTGCCTCTGGAAAAGCCCCGCGACTAAAAAAGCCGACGCGAACGCCGGCTTCTCTGTGCTCTCTTGGCAAGCAAGCCTTCACGCCCTGCCTAAAGGTCGTATGGCCGTGTCGCGAACCTCTTGCGGGTCCTTCTTCTGACCAACAGCTCTTTCAAGCTGCATTGAATGTCCCAAAGCGCCAGTGACATCAGGCCGCCCTGAACAAGGTGTGCATGGCGACGTTGTGACCGTCGTGATCCTCAGCCCCATCGCCACTGCGTACCGGGTCTGTCGAGATCAGGTCGACATTGCGGACAACACAGAGGGCATGGGGGATACGCACGATCTGACGAGCATGCATACGAGTGTAGCGAGATTTGATCCGAACAGTCACAGGTATTAACCTCTTCCAAGCAGGGCCCCGACCCAGCGTAGGGAAAAGATTGCGATATTGTTAACGTCACGGCAAGTATTTGAAACCGTACCCTAAATGCGGCACAAATGTGGCAGCTTTCCCGTCAGATACGCGCCCAACGCTGCGCAAGCCGCTGAACAATACCAGAGAAGTGCAAAGGCGCATCCGTCGCAGCCAGGCAGATGCAGGGCCCGCTATCGTCGGCAACCGGCTTGTGGTGGTCATCCTCGGTGGCAATCTCGATATCGCCGCGGGCGAACCGGTCCTGCTCGTCGATAAACGCACCTTTCAACACCAGTGTCAGTTCGGTTCCATGGTGGCCGTGGTCGGGCATTTCGCACCCGGCGGGAATATGAAGCAGACGCACCGAAGCGCGGTTTGACGTCTTCAGGATGGCCTGACGGACACCCATGCCAAGTTTGCTCCATTTCACCTGCTCGGGGTCTGGCCCGAGATAATCCATCAGAACCTGCGGGTAGATGTCGCTGCGTGGTTTGGAGACAACCGGCGTCACTTTCTGCGGCCCAACCGAGTCGAGCAGCGCAGCGGCGTCCGTATCCATTGTCACGGTGCCCGCGTCTTCCAGCACCGCACCGCCCACCGCGTCAAACGCGCCGAGCCGAGCCCGGCAGTCGTCGCACATGGAGATGTGGGTGGCGACCACCAGATTGAAGGCCTCGGGCAACGTGCCGGCGGAGTATCCCATCAACAAGGCATCGTCGAGATGATGTGTAATCTGTGTCATATTTCGTTTCGCTTCATGTTGTGGCGCAGACGTTCGAGCGCCAGCCGTATTCGTGATTTGATCGTGCCAAGCGGCAGACCGGTTTCGGAGGCGATCTCCGCATGGGTGAGATCGCCAAAATAGGCTTTCTGGATAAGCTCCCTTTGCTTATCCGGCAGCGTCGCCAATGCGGCCACAAGCTGCATGCTTTCTTGTTGGAGCCCCAAAAGCTCCTCTGGTTCGGGGTCCGCTTCCGGCCCCCATGTCAGTTCTTCCGGCTCAGGCCGGCGTTCTTTGCGCAGCAAGTCGATGCGCCGGTTGCGGGCAATCGTAAAAATCCATGTCGCCACAGATGCCCGCGACGGATCAAACATCTCCGCTTTTCGCCAGAGCGTGATCATCACGTCCTGCGTACATTCTTCAGCCATGCTCACGCTTGAGCCTGACTTGATCAAAAACGCCTTAATCCTTGGACCAAAATGGTCAAAAATCGCTGCAAAGGATGCGCGGTCGCGTTCCGCGCTGATGCGCGACATACAATCGACCCACTTGGTGTTCTCAGTCATTTTATCCGGTTGCATGCGCCGTCTTGTTTTGCTGCCCAAAGCTGGGGCCGAAACTGCTTCATCCACAGAAATTGGTACACCCAAAGGCCGCTTAATGGTCTCAAGCTTTTCGATCATACAACAGCTACGTCGCAAACACGTTATCGGATCAAATAATTCTCTTTAATCCGTTAGAGCCGTGTATCCGTATGACAATCACTACCAAAATCCTGCTGGAGACCTGAATGCCCTTTGAAAATGTGCCCGTGGCGCCGAAACGAATTGCTGTGATCGGTGGGGGCATCTCCGGAATGGGTGCGGCGCATTCTTTGTCGCACCACCACAACGTTACCTTGTTTGAAGCAGAGCCACGTCTCGGGGGCCATGCGCGCACCGTTCTGGCGGGCCGCCGTGGCGAGCAGCCTGTCGATACCGGCTTTATCGTTTACAACAACATCAACTACCCGAACCTCGTGCGGCTCTTTGACGAACTCGACGTGCCAACGGTGGACAGCGACATGAGCTTTGGCGTGTCTATCAAGGGCGGGCGGCTGGAATATGCGCTTGCCAGTTATGACACGATTTTCGCCCAGCGCCGCAATGTCGCTGACCCGCGTTTCCTGCGGATGCTGCGCGACATTATGCGCTTCAACACCCATGCGCCCGAAATGACCAAATCTTCGGATCAAAGCATCGGGGATTTCCTTGCGGTGCTTGGGACCGGCAAATGGTTTCGCGATCACTATCTACTGCCCCTCACAGGTGCCATCTGGTCCACCCCGCTTACTCGTATGCTGGATTTCCCGGCCCAGACCCTTGTGGCGTTCCTCAAAAACCACGGCCTGACCGGCTACCACGACCCGCACCAATGGCGCACCGTGCAAGGCGGCTCGACGCAATATGTATCTCGGTTACAGGCGAGCCTCGCATCCAAAGGTGCTGAGATACGGCTTGGAGCTCCAATTCATTCCGTATTGCGCGGTATCAGGGGCGTAGAGATCACCCCGAAAGGTGGCGTTTCCGAGCTCTTCGATGAGGTGGTATTCGCCTGCCACTCCGATCAGGCGCTCGCCATGCTTGCAGACCCTTCCCCGCATGAGCGCGACGCTCTGGGTGCTGTGCGCTACCAGCCGAATACCTCTGTCCTGCACGCCGACGCCTCGCTGATGCCAAAGCGCCGCAAAGTGTGGTCCAGCTGGACCTATTGCGAGGACAAATCCGGGGCGAGCGAGAAGATCGACTTGACCTATTGGATGAACTCGCTTCAGCCCATCCCGCAGGATGACCCGATGTTTGTCACGCTAAACACCACGCGTCCGATCCGCGAAGAGCTGATCTATGACACCAACACGTTCATGCATCCGGTCTTCGATCTGGCGGCCATCAACGCGCAGCGCCAGATCACCGCCATGAACGGCACGAACGCCACATGGTTCTGCGGTGCCTGGATGAAAAACGGCTTCCACGAGGACGGTCTGTCCAGTGGTCTTGATGTGGCGGACGGTATCCTGGGCAGTGGCCTGTCGGTGGCGGCGGCTTGAACCAAATCCACCATATCGCGGGAACCACGTTCCACGGGCGGAAGGGCAGCGTTGAAAATGCGTTCTCTTACGGCGTGGATTACGTGATGTTCAACGCCGAGGAGGAGGTCTCCTCGCCGGGGCTGTTCTCGCGCAATGGTGGCAATCTTGTCTCGCTTTGGGATCGCGACCATGGCGGTGCGCCAAAATCAGGCACCGGAGCCGCGTGGGTCCGCCAAGTGCTGGACGCCTACGGTCTGAACACGCTGGTCACGACGATCACCTTACTGGCCCAACCGCGCGTGCTGGGCCATGTGTTCAACCCGGTCAGCTTCTGGCTTGGCTTCGATGCGCAGGGCGGTTTGCGGGTCGTGATCCCCGAAGTGTCTAACACCTATGGCGACCGCCATTCCTACCTTTGCACGCATGACGACCACCGGGTGATCAAACCAACGGACACGCTGGACGCCGCCAAGATTTTCTATGTCTCGCCCTTTCAACCGGTGGAGGGTGGCTACCGTTTCCGCTTTGACATTCGCGACGACAAGATCGGCATTTGGATCGACTATAATGCAGGTGAGAACGGTTTACTGGCGACGCTGACCGGGCAGCGCCTTCCCCTCACCAACGCGTCGATCCTGCGCGCCTGCCTGCGACGGCCTTTCGGGTCCCGCCGGGTGCTGGGGCTGATCCACTGGCAGGCTCTGAAACTGTGGTGGAAAGGCGCGCTGTTCCGCACCCGCCCGGAACCTCCCACAGAAGAAATCTCAAGATGAGCGCGCTGGCCCAGGCCCGTATCGACCGGCTTCCCGCCTGGTCGCTCTTTGGCGCGATCCTGTCCGCAGCCGGGCTGCCGATCTATATCTATGCGCCCAAATTCTATGCCGACAATTTTGGCATCAGCCTCGCGCTGCTGGGTGCGGTGCTGTTCGGTTTGCGTTTGTTTGACGTGGTGCAAGACCCGGTTCTGGGCTGGGTCAGCGAACGGCTCGGCAAGCTGCGCCGCTACGCAATCTGGGGTGCCGGGCTGGTGCTGGCAGGCTCTATGTACGGCCTCTTTGCCGTGGAGCCTCCGATCAATGCGGTCGTCTGGTTCGCGCTGATGATCACCGGACTGTTCACGGCGTTCAGCTTCATGACCATCAACTTCTACGCCGAGGGGGTGACCAAAGCCTCCGACATGGCGGGCGGTCACAGCCGTCTCGCTGCGTGGCGCGAAACCGGGGCTCTGCTGGGCGTCTGTCTCGCCGCCGTGGCCCCCAGCGCGCTCACTCCTGTTGCCGACGCGCCTTTTGCCATTTTCGCCGTGTCCTTCAGCCTTTTCGTGCTCGCGGCGCTGCTTTGGATGACGCCCGAATGGACAGGCGGCGGCACGCAAGAGCCGACCGCGATCCGCGCAATCCTCGCAGATACAACCGCGCGCCGTTTGCTGGTCTTGGCGCTGATCAACGCGACCCCGCTGGCGGTCTCCTCGACGCTGTTCCTGTTCTTCGTTGAAAGCCGTCTGGATGCGCCCGGTTGGGAAGGCCCGCTCCTCGTGTTGTTCTTCCTTGCCGCCGCCGCCTCAAGCCCGTTCTGGGCGAGGCTCTCTGACCGCGTCGGGCCGAAACGCGCGCTGCTCTGTGCCATGGCACTGGCAATCGCTTCATTTGCCTGCGTCCTCGCGTTGGGTTCGGGCGATATCTGGATATTTGCGCTGATCTGCGTGGCCTCCGGGGCCACAATCGGTGCTGACCTGACGCTGTTGCCTGCAATGTTTGCCAGACGCATGGCACAGGTCTCCCCAAATGGCGGGCAAGGGTTCGGGCTCTGGTCCCTTGTATCGAAATTTACACTCGCCTTTGCCGCCGCCGTCTTGCTGCCCATCTTGCAGCTCACTGGATTTACCTCCGGTGCGGCGGACAACCCCGAGGCAGCGCTCAACACGCTGACGCTGCTCTATGCGTTGGTGCCATGCATTCTGAAACTCGTAGCCATCGGCCTTCTGGCCGCCACCCCTTTGGAGGACTGACCTATGGACGTTCTACTCTACCTTGCGATCGGCGGAGCAATTGTCGCGTCGCTGACCTATCTTCACCGAAGCAAGATGTCGTTCATCTCGCAACATCCTGACGACTATGAAGAGCACGGCCATGTGCTGAATCTGCGTGAACACCTGAACGGCCCGATCATCTGCGAAGGCGTGCTTTATGGCCCCTTTGGCAAGGTTACCTCGCGGTTTGTGGCGGATATGAATGTCACTTGGGACGGCAATACCGGCACGATGACGGAGCATTTCCGCTATGATGACGGCTCCACACAGGATCGGTGCTGGACGCTGACCCTGGGCAATGACGGGTCGGTCAAAGCAACCGCGCCTGACGTGATCGGGGAGGGCCGCGGCATGGCAAAGGGGCACGCCTTGCAACTGCTCTACAAGCTGAAATTGCCAGAAAGCGCGGGCGGCCATGTGCTGGATGCGGTGGACTGGATGTATGTGGTCGAGAACGGCACGATCATGAACCGCAGCCAGTTCCGCAAGTTCGGCATCAAAGTGGCCGAGCTGGTCGCAACCATGCGCAAGACGGACGTCCAAATGAAAGAAGCCGCGTGAGGTCTTTCGCCGGAAAACGCTATTGGCTGGTCGGTGCCTCCGCTGGTCTGGGCGAGGCTCTGGCCCATAAGCTCGCGGACGCAGGTGCGGAGGTGATCGTTTCCGCGCGTGGCGAGGAGCAATTGCAGAAGGTGGTGGCTGATCTGGGCGGGCCTGCGTCTTACGTGACGGTCGATGTCAGCGATGCCGAAGACGTGGCGCGCGCAGCGGCGGAAGTCGGCGAGATCGACGGCTACGTGCATCTTGCCGGGGTCTATTGGCCGCTGGCCGCGCAAGACTGGGACGGCGACAAGGTTGCGGCGATGCTCGATATCAACATGACCGGCATGGCGCGGGTTCTGGGCCATGTGGTCCCGCCAATGGTCAAACGCGATGCGGGGCATATCGTGATCACCTCCTCGCTGACGGGGTTTCGGGGCTTGCCGGGCTCCATCGGCTATACCGCCTCCAAAGCCGCCGCGATGAGCTTGGCGGAATGCATGGAATGCGACCTGCGCAATACGGGCGTTGACGTGCAAGTGGCCAATCCGGGCTTCATCAAAACGCAGCTCACGGACAAGAACGACTTCAACATGCCGTTCATTATGGAGCCCGACGAGGCCGCGCAAATCATGTTCGATCACATGAAATCCGGCGGCTTCAAGCGCAGCTTCCCGACGCTGTTCAGTCTCGTGTTCCGGGGCAGCCAATTCCTGCCTGACTGGTTGTATTTCCGCATCTTTGGACGGTAGCGCGCCGCAAAACGGCGGCTTCAAGTCGCGTGTGGCAGGCTGATCGCAAGGCCGGACTGGTTTATAGTCCGCCCTGAGGAGATCATGCCCATGTCTGAGACCATCACATTCACGCTCGACGGCCAACAGGTCGAGGCGCGTCCCGGCGAAACCATCTGGGAAACCGCCAAGCGCGTCGGGACCACGATCCCGCACCTGTGTCACAAGGATGCGCCGGGCTATCGCAGCGACGGAAACTGCCGTGCCTGCATGGTCGAGATCGACGGAGAGCGGACCTTGGCGGCCTCCTGTATTCGGGAGCCGTCTGACGGCATGGTCGTCTCCTCCCAGGGCGCGCGGGAAACCAATGCCCGCCGGATGGTCATGGAAATGCTGGTCGCCGACCAGCCGGAGCGTGACGTGGCGCATGACAAATCCTCTCACCTCTGGGACATGGCCGAAGAGCAGGGCGTCAGCGAGAGCCGCCTGCCTGAGCTGGAAAAAGCCCGTGTCCCGCTACTGGACAATTCCCACGTTGCAATGAGCGTCAATCTGGACGCCTGCATTCAGTGCGGTCTTTGCGTGCGCGCCTGCCGCGAGGTGCAGGTCAATGACGTGATTGGGATGGCCGGGCGTGGCCATGATGCCTACCCGGTGTTTGACATTGATGACCCGATGGGCGCGTCCTCCTGCGTCGCCTGCGGCGAATGCGTTCAAGCCTGCCCGACGGGCGCGCTGATGCCCTCCACTGCAGTGGATCAAAACCAGCAAGGCGACCTGAAGGACTTTGACCGCGAGGTAAAATCCGTCTGCCCCTATTGCGGTGTTGGCTGTCAGCTGTCGTTCAAGATCAAGGACGACAAGATTGTATGGGTCGATGGCATTGACGGCCCCGCCAACGAGAACCGTCTCTGCGTGAAAGGCCGCTTTGGGTTCGACTATATCGACCACAAACACCGCCTGACCAAACCGCTGATCCGCCGCGACGACGCGCCTGCAAAGGGCTTGAACGTCGATCCCGGCAACCTGTCCACGCATTTCCGCGAGGCCACATGGGACGAAGCTTTGGACGCGGCTGCCAATGGCATGAAAGGCCGGGGCCGAGAGATTGCGGGCTTCGGCTCCGCCAAATGTTCGAACGAGGAAGCCTACCTGTTCCAAAAGCTGATCCGGCAGGCCTTCAAGCACAACAATGTCGATCACTGCACACGGCTCTGCCACGCGTCGTCGGTATCGGCGCTGCTGGAAAATGTCGGCTCGGGCGCTGTGACAGCGACATTCAACGAGATCGAGAACGCAGACGTTGCCATTGTCATCGGGGCCAACCCAACCGAAAACCACCCCGTCGCGGCCACCTATTTCAAGCAATTCACCAAACGCGGCGGCAAGCTGATCGTGATGGACCCGCGCGGCCAAGGCCTTAAGCGCCATGCGTCGCATATGCTGCAATTCCGCCCCGGCGCGGATGTCTCAATGCTGAATGCGATCATGCATGTGATCGTGGAAGAGAAGCTTTACGACCAGCAATATATCGACGGCTACACCGAAAACTGGGAGGAGATGAAGGCGCATCTCAAGTCCTTCTCGCCCGAAAAGATGACCGATATTTGCGGCATCGCTCCCGATGTGCTGCGCGACGTGGCGCGGGTCTGGGCCGGAGCCAAGGCGGGCATGATTTTCTGGGGCATGGGCGTGTCGCAGCATATCCACGGCACGGACAACTCGCGCTGCCTGATCTCGCTGGCGCTGATGTGCGGTCAGGTCGGCCGCCCCGGCGCCGGGCTGCACCCGCTGCGCGGGCAGAACAACGTGCAGGGTGCCTCTGACGCCGGGCTGATCCCGATGTTCCTGCCGGATTATCAATCGGTCACCGATGACGGCGTGCGCTCTGCATTTACCGATGTTTGGGGATCGGATGACTTCTCCAACGAAAAAGGCCTGACCGTGGTGGAAATCATGGGGGCCATTCATGATGGTGACATCAAGGGCATGTATGTGCTCGGCGAGAACCCGGCCATGTCGGACCCCGATGTGGACCACGCCCGCGCCGCTTTGGCCAAGCTGGATCATCTGGTGGTGCAGGACATCTTCCTGACGGAAACGGCCAACTATGCCGATGTGATCCTGCCCGCAAGCGCATGGGCGGAAAAAACCGGCACGGTCACCAACACCAACCGGCAGGTGCAGATGGGGCGTCCCGCTGTGGTGCCTCCGGGCGAGGCCAAGGAAGACTGGTGGATCGAGACCGAGCTGGCCAAGCGCCTTGGCTTGGGCTGGACCTATACGCACCCCAAGGAAGTCTTCGCCGAGATGAAGATGAACATGGGGTCTTTGGACAACATCACCTGGGAACGGCTTGAAGGCGAGGCGGTGACCTACCCGTCGCTCAGCCCCGAGGATC
>CAYXIZ010000033.1:0-20384 GCA_964465485.1 uncultured Rhodobacterales bacterium
TCCACCAGAATGGCGCCTTTGAAACCGATCTTGTGCTTGTATTCGACCGCCATCTGAAGGAAGCGGCCCGCCTGTTGCCGTTCGCGTTTCAGGTCAGTGTTCAGAAGGGTTTCATAGCCCTCGCGCCCGCCCCAAAGCACATAGTTCTGACCGCCCATCTTATGGGTCGCGTCCATGCAATTCTTGACCGTCGCGGCAGACCACGCGAAAATTTCCGGATCGGGGTTCGTGGCGGCACCAGACATAAAGCGACGGTGGCTGAAGAGGTTGGCAGTGCCCCACAAAAGCTTGGTTTTGCTGCTTTCCATCTTGCCGATCATGTAGTCGATGATCTCCTCGAAATTCCGCAGGCTTTGCGCAAAACTGTCGCCTTCGGGACGGATGTCGGCGTCGTGCCAGCAAAAGAAGGGCACGTTCAGCAGATCAAACATCTCAAACGCCACATCGGCTTTGAGCTTTGCCAAATCCATCGTGTCGCCAAACCAAGGCCGCTCGAACGTCTGTGCACCGAATGGATCACCGCCTGGCCATGCG
The DNA here is from genome assembly GCA_964465485.1 of uncultured Rhodobacterales bacterium. GTDB lineage: Bacteria > Pseudomonadota > Alphaproteobacteria > Rhodobacterales > Rhodobacteraceae > Litoreibacter. Next base: position 535 of record CAYXIZ010000033.1, read on the forward strand.
AAGGAATGCCAATAGGCCACTGCGAAGCGCAGGTGGTCCTCCATCCGTTTTCCCGCCACGACCTCGTCGGGGTTGTAGTGGTGAAACGCCAACCCGGTGCTCTTTGGATCGTAGGATAACGGGCTGATATCTTTAAAAAAATCTGTCATGTGGTCTGGGTTTCCATTGCGGGTTTGAAGGTATTTGCAGGCAGGTTGTCCCGCACGTAGATGGTGGGCATTAAGTCAGGCATCGGCGGAAGCTCCCGCTTGTCAATCAGTGCACGCAGCAAGGCGAAGGCCCGGTTGACCTCGACGTCGGGGCGTTGGTCGATCACCATATCGATGTGATTGTCGATCAGCGCCTGCCGTGAATGCGCCACCAATTCGTGGACCACGCAAAACGGTCGGTTGACGTATGTTTCACGAATAGCATCGACCAACCCGACATTGCCGGCACCGACGTTGTAGAAGGCGCTGACGGTCTGTTCTTTTTGCAAGGCGTGACGCGCAGCACTGCGCAAAACGGCGGGGTCATCTTTCGTCAGAACCGGGTCGAGAACGGTCATCTGCGGATAATCCGCGGCAATGACCTCGCGAAATCCCTGCAAACGTTCCGCGTGGTCGCGCGCATCAAGGGAGCCCACAAAGGTCTGGATCGCTCCGCTCCCACTGCCCAGTCCGGTCATGCGTGCGGCCGTCCGGCCCGCGACCTTGTTGTCAATTCCGATATAGGCTGATCTGAACGCGTTTGGCAGGTCTGACACCAATCCGACAACCTCAACACCGCGGGCCTGCAGATCGGCAAGAGGCTGTTCCAGCTTGGCGTTTTCCAAGCCCACAATGGCAACGCCGTCAAAGTCAAAGCTTGTAAGCTCTCCGATACAAGAGTGCAGTGCGTCGACCGAGAAAGCGGGCACGTCAACAATGTCGACTGTCACGCTGTCCACTCTTAGATGGCGCGCCGTTTGCATTATGTGTTCACGCACGCGCAGAAAGAATGCGTTTGATCCGGTCGGAATAAGAAAGGCCAGGCGATAGACCTGTTTGCGCGACAGATTTGCTGCCGCGACATTGCGCACATAGCCTAATGTGGCAACAGCATCGCGTACCTTGTCGATCGACTTCTGCGCGACATTTCCGCGTTTGTTGACGACGCGATCTGCTGTGGCGTAGCTGACGCCGGCAGCATGGGCAACGTCACTTAATGTTGGTCCTGACACGGTCCCCCCTTGCTGCGGTGGACCCTCCCTCACCGCGCGAAGATGAGCCTAGTGATACAGTCTGCCAGACGTCAATCATTTTTTGATGAACGTCTGTCATTTTTCTTCTCGAGGCGCATCTTGTCTGTCGATCGTCAAGATTTTTTGAAGGATCGCGCAAGAGGTCAGCACTCGATACCAAGCGCTTCTCAGGTGATCTGCTGTTTATTCTGCATAAGCATGGCGATCTCATCTGTCTGCTGGACTAGCCAGCCATCCCGGTGGAAAACCGCTCGCACAAATTGAGGCGGCTCGTTTTCCGCCTTGAAAAAGACAGCGGCACATCCGTCCACGGTTTAAGCAACGACCAGTTGTTTGTGCTCCGGCGCATAAGGCAAAATCTCAGAATTTGTCCTTCAAACTGTATAGATCGCCTGACTTACAATGTCAGTTCTACGCGTCTTCAGCCAGCTGTGTAATCGGTCACTTCGGGCTCTGAGCAGACATCGGAGGCGGCGCAGCACCATGTGAAATGGTGGCGTAGTCAATGTCGGGGTGTGGTTGCGGGGGAGGGCATGGTGGATCGGAGGATCGGTCATGGAAACACCAAACTTGCCTGCCGTTCGCGCTCTTCTTCTTGCTTAGAACAAGGGCCGGATCGTTGGCCAGAAACACCCGGTTTCACCAAAGCCGGTCTGGGCGATACGCGTCCGACTTGAATTGGCCGAGAACCACCGGGACCCGGCATTGTTCAATATGGCAGTCGACAGCAAGCTTCGAGGTTGCGCTTTAGTGAAGATGAAAGTCGTCGACGTCATCGCTTCAAGCCATATCAAAGAGCGCGCTTCGGTTTTGCAAAGTAAAACTCAGAAACCGCTACGTTTCGAGATTTTGGAATGCACGAGGGCCTCGGTCGAGAAGTGGATGGAAGACGAGCTGATGTTCGGGCCCGAATATTTTTGGCCAGGCCTGTTCCGCATCTCAACCCGCTAGTGCGCGCGTAGGGTAGGTAAAAGACGGGTGCCACTCACGTTTTTCCGCGACTCGTTTTGCGGTACAGACAGGCGATCAAACTGCGGTGGCTAGCATTCAAAACGCCAACTCCTTCAATGTCTGCCAAATCGAGAGCAGCATCGCGCCCCGCTTTAAAGCCCGCTTTCGCCGGAAATGACTTTATTCATCCTTCGTCGATAGCGCATAGCGCCAGTGTAGGCAGTAAGAGCTATATCGGGAAGAATCTATCGGAAGGGTCAGATGCAGCGCTTACGATCTGCCAAGGCATTTCTGTGGCCATCACTTGCCACTCAGAGCCAAGCGAAAGCCGATATGCGAGGTTGAGGACGTGGATGAGGAGCTATTGCGTGCGGCGATCCGGTATCGGTAGCAGTAGCTTTTGTGGCATAGAAAGGAGCCGCCCTTGCAGAGCTTGAAAGTGGCTCCGCCGCGGTTTGCCGCCTTTGTCGCTCTTTTCAGGGAGCGGACCCGAAACGTTTCCGACGTCCATTCCCATACATTGCCGACCATGTTGTAAAGACCATAGCCGTTTGGGGCGTAGGAGGTCGCCGGTGCGGTTCCGCTATAGCCATCGAGGCCAAGGTCTTGGGTGGGAAAGTGTCCTTGCCAGATGTTGCAGGGTTGGAGATCTGTGTCGTTCGGCTCTTGCTGTCCCCAAGGGAAGGGCACATCGCCAGCGCTTCCACGGGCGGCATGTTCCCACTCGGCTTCGGTGGGCAATCTGCCGCCCGCCCAAGACGCGTAAGCGTTTGCGTCATGCCAAGACACGTGCACAACGGGATGATCCGGCAAGGCCTCTGCACCGCCTTGTCCGACGGGGTAGCGCCAGGTCGCGCCGGGGACAAGACGCCACCAAGGGGCGTCTGCAACGGCCTGGGTCGGGGGCGTGCCTTTGGGCAAAAGGCCCTGAAACACAAGGGAGTCGCCCAGACGTTCCGCATCCGTCACGTAGCCCGTCGCCTGCGCGAAACGGTCGAACTCTGCATTGGTGACGGTGGTGACGCCAAGCTGAAACTTTGCCAGTTTCTTGCGTCTGAGCGGGCTTTCACCATCCTGCGGCATGTGCGGTGACGCTGTGCCGATCAGGGCGACGCCGCCGGGGATCTGCGCCATCGCGCCCAATCCTGATGGGTCGGGCATGCGGGCGGGCGTCGCCGAAACGGTTGGTGTATCGCCCTGATCCGGGCGCGAAGGCGTGCAGCAAGATGCCATGTTGTTCTCGTGCCGTGGTAACTGCGTTCATCTTGCACCCGATCCGCCGGTGCATGCCAGAGCTAGGCGGCATTCATTTGCGCGTTGCCCGCGGTTTTTGGGGTGGTGTGACAGGCACATAGGGAAACCGGCCGCGTTGCTTGGTTGCCGTTGTGCTGGGGTCCGTGCCGCCGCGCACATAGACTTTGGCGGGATCATAGGGTGGGCCGTAATCCCAATAGGGGAAGCGTCCGTGTTTCATGGCATCCTGCACGAAGAGCCGCTTTTTCTGAGAGGCCCGGATGCGCGCATCCAGTTCGTCCTCGTCCCAACGCGCCTGCATCTCGGACCACATGTTTTCGAGAATGGCCGCATGGGCGGGATCCTCTGCCAGATTGTTCAGCTCTAACGGGTCGGCGTCGAGATCAAAGAGCATCTTTGGGTCGGTGCGGCTGTGGACCAGTTTGTAGCGCCCCCTGATCATGATCAGCGCTGGGGCATAAAGCCCCTCGCCATTGAACTCGATGAATATCTTGTCGTCAGCACTCTCGCGTTCAGGCAGGTTCAGCAGGCTGCGCCCGTCGACCGGAGCGGCGTAGCCGTCAAAGCTGCCCTTGCTGGCAATATCCGTAAAGGTTGGCAGCAGATCGACGAGGGAGGCCAGCGCCTCCTCGCGGTGCCCTGCGGTCACGCCCGGCCCTTGCATGATGAGCGGGACGCGAACCGACGCCTCATAAGGGTTGAACTTGTACCACATGCCGCGCTCGCCCAGCATTTCGCCGTGATCCGAGGTGATGATGACATAGGTGTTGTCCAGCTGCCCGATGCTCTCCAGCGTTTCGATCAGCCCACCGACCAGCTCGTCGATATGGGAGACCATCGCCATATACCCGCGCCGGGCATTTTTGAGCTGTTCAGGCGTAATATCAAATTCATCCTGCCGGATCGTCAGGTAATAGCGCTGCGACCACGGGTCCCGCTTTGCGTAAGGAATGTGGGGCACTTCTGGGCCGGGAATGTCGACCTCCTCATACATGTCCCAATATTTGCGACCTGCGACGAAGGGGTTGTGTGGTTGGGTGAAGGACACATGCAGCATAAAGGGCCGCTCGTCGGTTGAGCGCGCGTGATTGTACAGCTCCATCTTCGCGGCCTGAAAGACCTCTTCGTCATAGTCGATCTGCAGGTTTCGCTCGCAGGGGCCTGCCTCGACAACGCTCAGCAGGCTCATGACCGAGGGCGCATAGGGCTCATCGGTCTGATCCCAATCGGCGGTCCAGGCGAAATCGGAGGGGTAGATATCGGTCGTGACGCGTTCTTCGAACCCGTGCAATTGATCGGGGCCGACGAAATGCATTTTGCCTGACAGCGTGGTCTTGTAGCCCAGAGTGCGCAGGTAATGCGCGAATGTCGGCTCGGAGGCCAGAAATTCGGCGCCATTGTCGAACACACCCACATCCGACGGCAAACGGCCCGTCATCATCGAGGCGCGGGACGGGCCGCAGACAGGGTTGTTGCAATAGCTGTTGGCGAAAGTTGTCCCACGCTCGGCAATCCGGTCGATATTTGGGGTGATCGCATATGGCTTGCCATAGGCCGACAGGCAGAGCGCGGTCAGTTGATCTGCCTGAATGACGAGGATGTTTGGGCGGGTCATGGTGTGTCCTTCATTGCGCGTCAGGGTCCCGAACCGGTGCAAACCGGTCCGGGCGGTGGTGACGGGAGTGGATCAACCACCGGTTCTTGCGACGAATTCCTCGATGCCGGGGACGCCGATTTCGCGGTAATAGCGCAGCGCGCCGGGATGCAGCGGCGAGCCGAACCCGTTCAGCACAGTGTCCTTGGACATCTTGGCAAAGGCCGGGTGAACGCCTGCAAGGGCGTCGAGGTTGTCAAACACGGCCTTTGTCATCTCATAGACCCGCTCTTCCGGGACATCGGCAGAGATCACCAGACCATTGGCCAACCCATATGTCGGCACGTCATCTGCGACGTCTTCATAGGTGCCGCCGGGGATCGAGAGGCGGAAATAGGGTGGGTATTCCGCCTGTAGATCCGCAAAAAACGCGTCGTCAATGGGGATCAATGTCAGATCGCGCGTCGCGGCCAGTTTGATGACCGGGGCAAGCGGAAAGGATCCGTTCCAGAGTGCTGCATCAATATTGCCGTCGCCCAGCATATCCACCATGTCGCCAAGGCGGACGCGGAAGGGCTCAAAGTCTTCGCCCGCAACCTTGGCCATCAGCACGTTGGCGTCCAGCATCGACACGCCGCCCGGCTGCCCCATGCCAATGCGCTTGCCTTTGAGGTCCGCAACGGAGGCCACACCGCTTCCTTCGGTCGTGATGATATGCATGGCGACGGGGGCAATCGACATCCAGGACAGGATTTTACCGGGCTCAGTTCCCGCGTAGTTGCCCGTCGCGGCCCATGCCTCATAGGCGGAGAGGGAGGTGGCCATCGAGGCCTCCAGCTCTCCGTTTTGCATCAAGGCGATGTTTGCGACATAGCCCTTGGTTTCTTCTGCCGTGGCCTCAACACCATCGACATTCTTGTTGATCACATCCGCGATGCCCGCCGACCAAGTGTAGGCGGTGCACGTCACCGGGCAGGACCCGATGGACAGAAAGTCATCCGCAATTGCTGCGGTCGATAGTGACATTGCGGCGAGGAAGGCCGCTGTTTTTAAGCCTAGTGTCATAGTAAGTCTCCCTTTGATTGGTTGGTTGCCGGTTGCGATCCGGCTTCTTGGTTTTGAGAAATGAAGGCGCGCCCGTCGCGCGTGACGATGTAGACCAGCCCCGCGAAAGCAACGGCTGCCGCAAGATCGAGACGCCAGTCCGAGCTGAGGAAAGCGACGGCAAGGACGGCGAAGCCGATACGCTCAATGGCTGTCAGTTTTCCTTTGAAATGGCCGATGATCGCGGCACTTGCGCAAATCCCGCCGGCAATTGCCGTGACAAAGGAAATGACGATCTGCGTCGCGGTCACGTCGATGCCAAGGATCGAGGGGTCGTAGACAAAGAAATACGGGACCGCAAAGGCCGCCATGCCGAATTTGCAGGCGAGCAACGCGATCTTCAGCGGGTTGCCATCAGCAATGGATGCCGCGGCATAAGCTGCCAGCGCCACCGGCGGGGTGATTGAAGACAGCATGGCGGAATAGAGTACGAACAGATGCGCGGCCAGCAGGCCGACGCCCAGATCGACAAGGGCGGGTGCCACCAGGGTCGCCACAAGAATATAGGCCGCCGCTGTGGGCAGGCCCATGCCAAGGATGAGGCAGGTCAGCATGGTCAGCACGAGGGCAAGCGGCAGTGAGCCGCCGGAGAGCAGCACGACAAGCGTAGAGAATTTCAACCCGATGCCGGTCAGTGTGATGATGCCGATGATGACACCCGCCGCAGCACAGGCCAGCGCCACCGGGATCACAGCGCGCGCGGCAGCATGCGCGGTTTCGATCAGGCGCGCGGGTGTCAGCGCGCTCTCGCGGCTGAAGAAGCTGACCAGAGAGGCGGTCACGATGGCCCAAAACGACGACAACATGATCGAATAGCCGTTGAGCAGCATGCTGATGAAGATCGGCAGCGGGGCCAGCAGATAGGCTTTGCGCAGGATCGGTCCCCAATCGTTTTTTGATTGCGCGTCGCGCAGGACGGGAATGTTTTGGCGCACAGCCTCGAAATGAACCATGGCGAGCAGCACGGCATAATAGATGACGGCTGGCAGGAACGCGGCCTTGGCGATGGTCAGGTAGGAGGTCTCAGTGAACTCGGCCATGATGAAAGCGGCAGCGCCCATAACGGGCGGCATCAGTTGCCCGCCGGTAGAGGAGACCGCCTCAATCGCGCCTGCGGCCTCTTTCCGGTAGCCGCTCTTGCGCATCAGCGGGATGGAGATCGGGCCGGTTGTCAGCACATTGGCCACGGCCGTCCCGGAGATCATGCCCATAAGGCTGGAGCCCACCACCGCCGCTTTGGCCGGACCACCGCGCAATCTGCCAGTCAGGGCTGTTGCGATGTCCATCAGGACTTGTCCGGCGCCGGTCTTCTCCAGCAACGCGCCCAGCACCACCACGCCGGTGACAAAGGTTGCGCTGACGCCCAGTGGCGTGCCGAAAATGCCGCCACCTCCGAGATAGACCTGTGAAATGACACGCTGCACCGAATATCCGCGATGACCAAGGGGCGACGGCAGGGCGTTGCCGAACAGCCCGTAGAGGATAAAGACGCTGGCAAGGATCACAATCGGCCAGCCAATGGTGCGGCGACAGGCATCAAACAGCGCGATGATCAGCAGAATGCCGAGATATATCTCGTAGTCGGTAATCGCACCGTAGCGGTTATTGATCGCCTCGAAATTGACGAGCTGGTGCCCCGTCGCGACCAGCCCGCCCAGCATGGTCAAAATGATGACGAGACGGCGCAGGCCCGCTTGGCGGTTTTGCGGTTTTTCGGGGTCGAATGTGTCGCGCAGGGCGTAGGCGGCAACAAGGATAAGGATCATCAGCAGATGCGCGCTGCGCTGGATGCCGTCGGGAAAAACGCCGAAATACGCGCTGTAGAGCGTCAGCCCGATTAGCGCGAAGGCCGTTGTGGCCAAAACGACGTTCAGCGCAGAAACAACGGGCGAGTTATCCATTTTGGCCACTCCGCCGCTCTGACAGTTCAACAAGCCGGTCGTAGTCAAGCCGGTTGGAATAGCAAAACGCGTGAAGCGCCAGCAAGGCTGCGGATTTCTCCGGCCTGATGGTGCCGCGCACCAGACGGAACGGGGCAACGGCGCCGTGGCCAAAATCCGCTTCCAGCGCGCTTTTTACGCCGTGAAAATAAGACGGATCGGTTCCCAGATGGCCGCTGACGATGATCATGTCCGGGCCAAGAATTTTGCCCATGCTGTCGATGGTCGGTGCAAGAGACGTGCCGGCCTCTACAACTTTATCGGCCACTGTCTTGTCGTCCAGCACGCCCAGAAGGGATGTGGCGTAAGAGGACAAGCGCGCATGGTTAAAGGCCGGTTGTTCGAGCATTCCGAGCCGGGACAGAAGTCCAAAGCCGGTGGCGTTGAGGTTCAGGCAATCGTCGCGCCCACAAACGCATGTCAGCTCTGTTTGCTGCGAGCGGATATGGCCAATAAGGCCCGAGAAGCCGGAACCACCGCGAACGATCGCGCCCTCAGACACGACGCTCGCGCCGACAAATGTCGCGACATGCACCAGGGAAAAGTTACGCGAGGCGCGGGCCGCACCAAAGCGCATTTCTGCCGTGGCGATGGCGTTCGCGATATTTTCAATCTCTACAGGGAGATCGAGTATCTTGCGAAGCTCATTGCAAAAGGCACCGTGGTCATTCGACCAGCCAAAATACTCGGAGCGCAGAATTTCACCCTTGTTTGGATCAGTGCGCGCGGACAGGGCGACACCGATGCCAACGATCCGGTCTTTTTCGATCTTGGCCTCACCAATCAGCACTTTCAGCGCGTGCGCATAGACCTGTGCGGCCTCCTCGACGCTCTCAAAAGAAGGATTGGTTATGGCGCGGGTGGCCTGAATGTTGCCCGCAGCATCTGAAATCGAGACCTCGGAGTGATAGGCCGAGACTGTGATGCCCACGGCGTAAAGGCTGTGGGGCACAACGCGCAGCCCGGTTTTAGGGCGACCGACCCGCTTGCGGCGCGTGTCAGACGGGGCTTTGTCTTCGAACTCTTCGACAATTCCGATGGAGAGCAATTCGCGCACAATCCGGGTGGCGGCCATCTCGGAAAACCCAAGCGCATGCGCCAGATCTGACCGGCTCGCGCCGGGCTGCGCTTCGATCATGGACAGGGCCATGCCGCGATGCGACCGACGCAGACTTGCAGGGGTGGAGGTGGTGTTTGAATTAATAACCATCAGTTAGTTACTAATTCGAGATCAGCGATTCGTCTAGCTTTTTGGAACTTGGGCGTCGTTGGAGATATCTTGGTGCCGCTGTTTCGCGGGCGTGTTGACGCTCTGAAAACCCAAAAAGAGGGCCGGTGCCATGAGCTATGTTTGGGCGCGTGAAGGCCGCTGTTCTTTCACTATGGGCCAGCACCGAGGCGCATAGCCGTGGAGTGAATTCTCTTGCGACCCGTAAGGGTTCGGCCGGCGACGATGGGATTTCAACCATTTCCGGCACCTCCCGCGTTCCTTCAAAAACAGCGCGCAGAGCGATATTCTTCCGGTTACGCACGCCATTCTTTGCAGATCGTCTCATATACGGAATTTTCTGCACAGCGGAAAACTGATTGGTTTGACGCGAAATATATTTGACCCAATCAAGTTTGGCTGCCTACGATACCACTAAGCGGGATAGTATTCCGTTAATCGGAATTTGGGGGAGGACTAGTTTGCTAAACGCTGAGATCACTGACGTCCACCAGCCTGACGGATACAAGATGTCCGTGCGAAGCTGGTCGCGCGGGTCTCATAGCGAGAGCAGCGCTCCGTTGATCCTGTTGCATTCCTTGTTCTTCACAGGTGAGATGTTTGCCCCAGCCGCAACGGTTTTGTCGCAAACCCACACGTGCCTTGCGCCGACCTTTCGGGGCCAGGATGGGGCGGGGCGTGGGACATACGCGCCGACGGTTGCGCAGCTGGCGCAGGATGTCGTCCATTGGTTGGACGCAGCAGGGTACGACAAAATACATCTCGTTGGCAGCTCGATGGGGGCTTACGTCGCCATGGAAATTCTGCGCCAACGTCCCGCCCAGGTTAAATCGATTGTTCTGAGCTGCTGTACGGCAGAGGAAGAACAAGACCCTGCGCGCTTTGCAGAGCTGGCAGAATTTTTGGCAGAGGGTCCGGGTCCAAAGACCAGTAACAAGATTGCGGAGCTGATGTTCGGCGAGGCCGCGCTCGACGCGCCCAGTCCCTTCGTTTCATCTTGGATAGAGCGTTTTGCGGAAACTCCAGCCGCGATGGCTGAGGTGGTCGAGTGCATGTTCGCCCATCCTGCATATCACGATGTGCTGGCCGCTTATGGTGGTCCTGCATTGCTGTTGGCTGGCCGACAGGACAAGGCCAAATCTCCAGCTGATATGGCGCGGCTCGCGGCCGAGCTGCCCCAAGCGGAACTCCACATTTTTGAAACTGCTGGCCATACACCTGCCGTTGAGCTGCCGGAAGACTTTGCCGCATGCGTCAGCGCGTTTCTGGATCAGACCATTTTGGACGCCAAAAACAAGGAGCCTGCCCGTGCCCATTGAGACCGTGCCCAGTGAGACCGTGCCGAGTGAGACCGCGCCCAGTGAGACTGAGACCTCCGCGATGAGCGGCCAAATCTGCGGGCCGGAACAGATGCCGGTGGCAGATCTCGATATTGAAAGCCGCACCGACTTCAAGATCAGTGACGGCCAGGTCATGCTGATCGGCAGCCGGTCCGCCAGCTCGGGCACATTGGTCTTTCCGCAAAGAACCTTCTGCCCCACGACAGGTGCCCGCGACATGGAGCAGATCAGCTTCGGGCCCAACGGCACGCTTTACAGCTTTTCAACGATCCACATCTCTGCCACGCGCGAGACGCCCTACACGATAGGCTATGTCGATTTCGACAACGGAATTCGCGTCTTGGCCCATGTGCGCAGCGAAGGCGCGCTGCACTGCGATGAGCCCGTGGTGTTGCAAGCGGATGGCGGCACCTGGTGGGTTACACCCGTTGGAGAGCTCGCATGAGCCGCGCGACTGTCATTGGGGCCGCGATGATCCCCATGAGGAAATATCCGATGTCGAGCTATGCCGGTCTCGGCGCGCCCGCCGCGATGAATGCCATTCTGTCCTCGGGCGTCGCGCCGGAGAGTATCGACAGCGTCGTGTGCGGCCACGCCTTTGGCGGGATGTTGACCGCGCAGCGGATCACCAAGGAAATCGGGCTTGGCGCTGTACCGATGCTCAATGTGGACAATGCGTGTTCAGGCGGGGCGACGGCGATCCATCTGGCGGTCTCGCGCATCGAAAGTGGCCAGTCTGACATTGTGCTGGTCATCGGGGTGGACAAGCTGACCCAGTTTGGCGGGGGCACTTTGCCCTTGGTCGCGGAAGACCCCGAGGTGCAAAACGGCATGGTGATGCCCGCGCTCTACGCGATGCGGGCCAAGCGGTTCCTGCATGAAAGAAATGAAACCCCAGACATTCTGGCCGCCGTCAGCGTCAAGGCTCGCAAGCACGGCGCGCAAAACCCCTTTGCGCAGTTCCAATCCGAAGTCACCGCAGAAGCGGTCCTGGCCTCGCGCCCCATTGCCGACCCGCTGACCTTGTTCCAATGCTGTCCCACCGGCGACGGGGCGGCGGCTTTGGTCATCGTGTCAGAGCGCAAGCGCAAGGAGCTTGGGGCCAAGGGCATGGCTGCCTCGGCCAGCGTGCTGCACTCAGGCAAGGCCACAACCGGGTTCCGCCACATGCTGCGCCCCGAGATCACCTATCACTCCGCCGCCGACGCCTATGAGGCGGCCGGGATCGGCGCAGATGATCTCGACATGGTTGAGCTGCACGACGCTTTCACGATTGCGGAGCTGGTCTATTACGAGGCGCTCGGCCTCTGCCCCGAAGGCGAGGCCGCAGATTTCATGCGCAGCGGGGCCACGGGCTACGGTGGCCAAGTCGTTGTCAATCCAAGCGGCGGGCTCATTGCCAAGGGCCACCCCGTCGGTGCCTCAGGCGTGGCCCAAGCGGTGGAGGCTTTCTGGCATCTCACCGGTCAGGCTGGCAGCCGCCAGATCGACAAGGCCTGCACCGCGATGACCCATGTCACGGGCGGCGGCATTGCGGGCATGGATCACGGCGCCTGTACCATTCACATTTTCGAGGCTGTCCAATGACAATTGCCACACCTGTCTCCACTCAGAAAACCACCCCGACAGGCACTGTCAGCCGTGCCTTGCGGCTGCTGGCTTTGCTGGCCGATGCAGACGGGCCTGTCACGATCAAATATGTCTCACAGGAAATGGGGCTTGCCCCCTCGACTGTGCACCGGTTGCTGGGCCTGCTGAAAGACGAAGGGTTTGTCGCGGATGTCTTGGAGACGCGCAGCTACGATATCGGGCCGCAATTTTACCGGGTGAGCGCGCAGGTGATCAATGGCGCGAGCCAGTTGGACATTATCTCCAACGTGCTTGAAGACCTCGCCGCGACCCACAATGAGACGATCCTGTTTGGTCAATATCTTGCGACCGAAGACAGCCTGAGTTTTGCAATCCGCAGCGACGGGCAGCAAAAGCTGCTTTATCAGATCGATATGCACAAACCGCTGTCGCTGGTCTGGGGCGCGTCAGGCAAGGCAATCCTGGCGCAGCTGCCCGAATATAAAGTGGCAGAAATTCTTGATCATGAAGGCAACGCGCCCGGCAATGGCGCAGAGCCGCCCGAATTCGACACGCTGATCCAAGAGCTACGAGACATCCGCCGCGCCGAATATTGCGTGAGCTACGGAGAAAAGCTTCCGGGCTCCCGAGGCATTGCCGCGCCGCTCTTTGACCGCTCAGGCATTGTCGGTTCAATCTGCCTGACAGCGCCCGAAAGCCGTAACACGGACGGCGATATTGACCGGATCGGCCAAAGCCTTGCGCAAAGCGCGCGGCAGTTGTCGCATGATCTTGGGGCGAAACTATGAGGGGTTTGGGTATGTCACAGCCGGTTTTGTCGGGCTACAAAGTGCTTGATCTGACGACCTTCCTGTCCGGGCCGTTCTGCACGCAGGTGCTTGCCGATCTCGGCGCAGATGTGGTGAAGGTCGAGCCCCCGGCAGGCGATTCCAGCCGTCATATCCCGCCCCATTTTGTGGGCGATGACAGCGCCTATTACCTGGCCAATAACCGCAACAAACGCTCGGTCGTGGCGGATCTGAAAACCGAAGCCGGGCAGGCTTTCGTGCTTGAACTGATCGCCAAGGCCGATGTGGTGGTCGACAATTACCGGCCCGGCGTCTTGCAGCGGCTCAACATCGACCCGGCCAAGATCTGTGCGGCATATCCCGCCCTGATCTGGGCCTCGATCAGCGGGTTCGGGCAGAACGGTCCATGGAAGGACCGGCCCGCCTATGACATGATCGTGCAAGCCGAATCCGGCGTGATGAGCCTCACGGGCGAGCCCGACCGCCCCTCCGTCCGCCTTGGCATCCCGGCGGGCGACACGGTGGCGGGGCTTTACGCCACGATCGCGATCAATGCCGCACTTGCGCATCGCGAACGCAGCGGCGTCGGCCAGATGATTGACGTCTCGATGCTCGATTGCCAATTGGCGATGCTGTCTTATCAAAGCGCCTATGCGCTGATCGCCGGTGTGACGCCCGGCCCGCAAGGCGCGCGGCACGACTCGATCCCGACCTACCGGTCTTTCGTGGCGCGAGACGGGCGGCAGGTGGTCATCACCGCCAACACAACGCGTATGTGGGAAGGGCTTTGCGCGGCTCTCGAATTGCCGGATTTGAAAAGCGATCCGCGCTTTGCCTCCGGTCGCCTGCGCCTTGAAAACAAGAAGGCGCTCTGGGCCATTCTCGAACCCGCCTTCCTGACGCGCGATGCCAGGGACTGGGTGAGTGTGCTTGAAGAGGCGGACGTGCCCGTCGCCCTGATCAAATCAGTGCCCGAGGCGCTCGACGACGCGCGCTCTTACGGGCGCGGCATGATCACACAGCTCGACAATGGCACCGACCCCGCAATTGATGTGGTGGGCAACCCGATCAAGATGGCAGGCCAGCCCGCAACAGCGGATCGCTATCCCCCGACCCTTGGTGGCGACCTCGAATCTGTGCGCGAAGATTGGCTGAATGACGGCGCGCAGGCCACAAAGCTGAGCGCAGAGTGATGTTGAATTTGCGAAATATTGCGCGGACATCTGCGCCCCCGTCGCCCGACGGCATCCCCGTTCTGGCCCTCCACTCCCTGGGGCTGGACGGGGAGGCTTGGGCGGCTGTCGCACAGGCAACCCCGGACCGGGATTTCTACGTGTATGACCAGAAGGGACATGGGGTCGCCTCTGGTGATGCGCCTGCATCCCTTGTCGACCTTGTGGCCGACGCCAATCATGCGCTTGATCTGATAGACCGGCCCTTGGTGCATCTGGTGGGGCACTCGCTGGGCGGCGCTGTCGCCGCGTCCTTGGTGCGGGACGGCGAAGAACGTATCGCATCGCTGAGCCTCATAGCTACGCCGTTTGCAGGTCTGGAGGTGTTCCGGCAACGCGCAACAGCACAGGCTGATGGTACGCTGCGCAAAGTGGCAGACAGTACATTGGAGCGGTGGTTTGGCGAGACCGCCTCTGGCCCCGAGGTCGAGATGGCGCGCGCAAAACTCATGGCGATGACGCCTGCCGGATTTGATGCCAGTTGGCATGCGCTCGCGGAGTTCGAGGGCTACGACATTTTGCCTGCGCCCATTCCGCCCGCCTTGGTGTGTTCCTTCGACGAGGATCAATCGACGCCCCCTGCCAATGGGGAGGCCATCCTGCGGGCCTTGTTGCTGAAATCCCCGACCGTGCAGCATGAGGTGATCAGCGGCGCGGGCCATATGGGCGTGCTGACCCAGGCGCCAGCTGTCTCCGCGCTTTTGACGCAGCATTGGCAGAGTGTCGAAGCTAACCAATTGGAGGTTGCATTATGAGCAAGTTCGCACTTGTCACCGGGGCCGCGTCAGGCATTGGTCAATCTGTGAGCGCCGCGCTGTTGCAGGCAGGCTACGCCGTGGGCGGGCTTGATCTGACCGAAAAAGGCCTGCCCGAAGGCGTGCGCCCGCTGATCGCCGACTTGCGCGACCCCTCAGCAGTCAAGACTACGATCGACGGCTTCCTGAGTGAGGCGGGCAAGCTTGATCTGCTGGTCAACAATGCCGGTGTCAGCTTTGTCGGCGGCATCGAAACCGGCACGGAAGAGGACTGGTCCAGGACCTTTGATATCAACGTGATGGGGCAAATGCGGGTCCTGCGGGCCTGCCTGCCCTGGTTGCGCAAATCCGACGCGGCGTCGGTCGTGGCGATGTCGTCCTGCACCGCGATCAACGGCATCCCGGAACGCGCGCTCTATTCGGCCAGCAAAGGTGCTGTGCAGGCCATGATGCTCTCCGTGGCCACGGATTTGGTGGAAGAAGGCATTCGCGTCAATTGCATCGCGCCTGCAACGGTCGACACGCCCTTCATGGCCGAGCTTGCCACCCGCGACCCGGACCCGGCGGCTAAGCGGCGCAGTTTTGAGGCGCGCCAGCCCACAGGCCAGATGGTGGGCCCTGATGAAATTTCGAACGCGGTTCTGTTTCTCGCAGACCCGCTCAACCGGTCGGTGACCGGCACCACACTGATACTTGATGGCGGCATGGGCACCATGCGCAGGCCCGCTGTCACCGCTCCAAAAGGATGAAAGACCATGTCGTTTGAGGGAAAGACCATCATCATCACCGGTGCCGCCCAAGGCATCGGTCGGCAATATGCGCATGCCTTTGCCGCGGCCGGCGGCGCGGTCGCGATTGTCGATCTGAACGGTGCGGCCGCGCAATCCGTGGCGGCCGAGATTGGCGACAAGGCCGTGGCGATTGAAACGGATGTCTCCGACAAAGCCTCGGTGGATGCGATGGCGCAGACGGTGATGGACCGCTTTGGCCGCATCGACGTGCTGGTCAACAATGCGGCGATCTTCTCCACCCTGAAGATGAAGCCTTTCACCGAGGTCTCCGCCGAAGAATTCGACACTGTCATGGGCGTCAACGCCCGCGGCGTCTTCTTTTGCTGTCAGGCTGTGGCAGGCCCGATGCGGGCGCAGGGCAGCGGCAAGATCATCAATATCTCATCCTCGGTCGTCGTCACCGGGCGCGCGAATTACGCCCATTATATTGCCTCCAAAGGCGCGGTGATCGGCATGACCCGCGCGCTCGCCACCGAGCTTGGACCCGACAATATCAACGTCAACGCGATCAGCCCGCATGGCATCGTCACCGAGGTGCCGCGTGAAACCATCCGCGAGGATCAATGGGCCGACATCATCGCAGCGCAAGCGCTCAAACGCAAAGGCTCATCCGAGGACATGATTGGCAGCGTGATGTTTCTGGCCTCCAGCCAGAGCGACTACATGACCGGCCAGACCCTGAACCTCGATGCGGGTCTGCGCTACAATTAAGGGAGAGATGGGATGTCAAAGCCCAACACAGTTTCCATCACCCGGCAGAGCACGCGCAAGCACCGCATCGCCGTGATCGACGGGCCGAACATGTCCAGCCTCGGACGCCGCTCCAAGAAGGTCTACGGCGCGATTGGCTCGCTGGACGATCTCAAGGCCTATGTGCGCTCCTTTGGCGAAGGTCTGGGCGTCGAGGTCGAGGCGTTCTCGTCAAACTTCCAGGGCGAAATTCTGGAATTCATCCATGACAGCGCCGAGCGCGTGGATGGCTACATCATCAACCCCGCAGGCCTCACCACGGTCGGCGAGGGGGTGCGCCATGCGCTGGAGGACACAGGCCGGCCCAGCATCGAGGTGCATTTCGCCAATATATCCGCCAGCGCCGGAGGCGCGCGCGGCTTGGGCGGGGGCAGCATCAATTCCAGCTTCACCCATACCGCAACCGGTATGGCGATGGGGCTGCGGCAATACAGCTACGCCGCCGCTTTGACCGGGTTGGTCCTGTCGCTGGATGATCCGGGGTTTCTGGGGGAGCACACTGAAACTGACTGACAAGAAGACCGCATCAAAACGGCACGAAGATGAACTTTAGGAGGAGAAAACCATGTTTATGAAACTGAAATTGACGGCTGCCATCGCGGCGTTCAGCATCGGGACGGCGGCCATGGCCGAGATCGAACCGGTCACGCTGCAATTCGCGCATATCTACAACACCGAGGACCATTGGGGTCAGGTGGCTGAGGCCTTCAAGGCCGAGGTGGAAAGCAAATCCGATGGCGCGATCACCATCAATATCTCGCCCAGCGGCACGACCGGTGACTGGCCGCAATCCATCGAGGGTCTGCGCATCGGCACCAACCAGATCGTGCTGCAAAGTGTGGGCGCGCTGGACCGCTATGGCTCCATCGCGGGCATCGAGGCCTTTCCCTACCTGATCCGTGACGTGGATCATTTCAACAAGGTCTATTTCGGCCCCGTGGGCGCTGAGCTTTTTGGCGCTATCGAAGAGCAATCCGGCTTTCACCTGCTGGGCGCGGCTTACCGCGGCGCGCGGCATCTGTCGGCCAGCCGGTCTGCCGAGTCCCTTGAAGAGCTGGCAGGCCTGAAACTGCGTGTGCCGCCCTTGAAGATGTATCGCGAGACCTGGGAAAACCTGGGCGCCAGCCCGGTGCCGATGGGCTTTGCGGAGGTCTTCACCTCCCTTGAAAAGGGCCTAATCGACGGACAGGAAAACCCGCTCGAGGTGATCCGCAACGCAAGTCTCTACGAGGTGCAGGACTACGTCATGGAGACCAGCCATGTGATCGGCGCGATGACGCTGATCTTCTCCGCTGACTACTTCAACGGCCTGCCCGAAGAGACGCAAGCCGTCCTGACAGAGGCCGCCGAGGTGGTCATGCAAGATGCCAGCGCTCGCATGGTCGACACCGAGGTCGAGCTGCGCGCTGATCTGGAAAGCAAGGGCATGACCTTTGTGCAGGTCGATATCGACGCTTTCCGCAACGCACTTGACGGCTACGCGGAACGCGAGTTCCCTGAGCTGCAGGAATGGGTCACGAAGGTCCAGGCGGTGCAATAAGCGCCCCTCTACATCACGTCCGCCAACGGCATGCTCGTTGGCGGGCACACGCCCTTATTGAAACGGAGCACATCATGCCCGCGCCAGACACCTCCCCCGCAGAGATCGAAAAGAACTGGGCCGATAGGCTCTCCGACGCGATTGCCGTCGTCCTGAATTTCGTGATCGCGTCGATGCTCTTTGTGATGTGCGCCGTCACCGTCTGGCAGGTCTTTGCGCGCTATGTGCTCAACGATGCGTCCTCCTGGTCCGAGGAGGTTGCCCGCATCATGATGACCTATATGGCGCTGATCGGCTCTGCCGTCGTGATCAAGACCGGCGGCCATGTGACCGTGACCGTGCTGCTGGACCGCGTCAGCCCCGCCGTTCTGAAATGGCTGCTGATCCTGCGCGATCTCTTCATGCTCTTCACCCTCATTGTGGTCGGCTGGAGCGGCTTTGGCTTTGCCCAGATGAACGCCGTGCAGCTCTCTGCCGCGATGGATCTGCCGATGATCTATGTCTACGCCGCGCTTTGGCTGGGGTCGGGGCTGATGATTGTCATGCTGGTGCTCGCGCGCCTGTCGCGCACCAATGTCAACTGGACCGCGCAAGCGGACGGTTTTGAATAGCTAAAGATCGGACACACGCGCCATGCTTATCGTCACCACACTTCTCGGCACCACGCTTTTGCTGATGCTGATCGGCCTGCCGATTGCCTTCTCCATCATCTGCGGGTCGATCCTGTCGTTGATGCTCATTGGCAATATCCCGTTGATGGTGATCCCGCAAAACATCTTCACCGGGCTCGACAGCTTCTCCCTGCTAGCCATCCCCTTCTTTGTCCTCGCAGGCAGTCTGATGACTTCGGGCGGCATCACCGAAAAGCTGCTGGCGCTGGCCAATGCGATCATGGGCCGCTTCCGGGGCGGGCTTGCGATGAGCGCGGTGCTGTCCTCCGCCATGTTCGCGGGCATTTCAGGCTCTGCTGTGGCGGACACGTCGGCCTTGGGCCGGATCATGATCCCGGCGATGAAGAAAACCGGCTACCCGGCCAATTTCTCCGCAGGTGTGCTGGCAGCGGCCAACGTCATGGCCCCGATCATCCCGCCCTCGATCCCGTTTATCGTCGTGGCCACGCTGACCAACCAATCGGTAACAACGCTCTTTCTGGCGGGGCTCATCCCCGGCCTATTCTACATGCTGACGATGTTCATCATGGTCAGCTATATCAGCCGCAAACGCGGATACCCGATGCATGGCCGCGCCACGGGCTCCGAGATCTGGGCCGCTTTCAAAGGCGCGAGCTGGGCGCTGCTGTTGCCCGTCTTCGTTCTGGGCGGCATCCGTTCGGGCGTGTTCAACATCACCGAATGCGCCGTCATCGCTGCGGTCTATGCTTTGCTCGTGGGCATCTTCGTCTACCGCAAGATCACATTGCGCGTCTTTATCGACAGCCTCGGCTCCGCCGCGCGCACCACCGCCGTCATCATGATGATCGTCGCTGCCGCCAAGGCGTTCAGCTGGGTGATGGCCTATGTGGGCATCCCGCGCTCCATCGCCGATTTCGTGCTCGAGCATATCTCCGACCCGCTGGTCTTCCTGATCTTTCTCAACATCCTGTTGCTGCTCGTCGGCATGTTCATCGAGACCAACGCCGCGATCGTCATGCTCATGCCGGTGTTCTTCCCGATCGCAATCTCGCTCGGCATCGACCCCACGCATTTCTCCGTGCTCGTCGTGGTCAATCTGTGCATCGGGCTCATCACGCCACCGGCCGGGCTCTGCCTGA
>CAYXIZ010000034.1:0-2839 GCA_964465485.1 uncultured Rhodobacterales bacterium
TTTCAAACATCGCGACGTAGTGGCCCGGAAACTTGCGGGCGAAGGCCAGATAGGCACGCCCCGTCGCCTCGAACGCGGCGAGTGCGGAAGGGTGGCCGCCGGCATAGGCATGCTCCATCAGGTCGCCAAAAATCCGGTGGCCTTGCAAGGCGCATTCCGCAATCAGCGCCTCGCGCCCTTCGAAATGGCGATAGACGGCGGCGGGGGTGACGCCCGCACTTTTGGCGGCCTCCGCCACGGTGAAGCCGGAGGGGCCTTTCTGCTCGATCAGATGCAATGCTGCGTCGACCAGCGCCTGCTTGAGATTGCCGTGGTGATAGCCGCGTTTAGGCATGCCAGATATCGGGGCCGCCGCAGATTTTAGGGTCGGGGGAGCACACGACATCCGCGTTGCGCCCGGCATATTCAATTGAACACAGGATGGATTGAATAGCCGCAATCCGCGCGCGGCGTTTGTCGTCCGAGCGCACGATAGTCCAGGGCGCATGATCAGTATGGGTGCGCTCCAGCGTCTCGGTGATCGCGGAAGAATAGGCGTCCCAGTGCTTGAGGCCTTCAACGTCGATCCAGCTGAGTTTCCACTGTTTCAGCGGATCGCTTTCGCGCGACAGGAAGCGCCGCATCTGCTCGCCGCGCCCGACATTGAGCCAAAATTTCCGAAAGATGATCCCATCCTCGACCAGCAGTTTTTCAACCTGCGGGGTCTGTTTGAAAAACGCCTCGCGCTGGTCATCGTCGCAAAAGCCAAACACCTTCTCGACCACGCCGCGATTGTACCAGCTGCGGTCAAAAATGGTCAGATGACCCGCCGTGGGCAGATGCTTGATGTAGCGCTGAAAATACCATTCGCCTTTTTCGGTATCGGTGGGTTTGGACAGGGCAACGGATTTAGCCCCCCGCGCGGAGAGGTTTTCCATGATGCGCCGGATCGTGCCGCCTTTGCCTGCTGCATCGCGCCCCTCGAAGATCACGCAAAGCCGGGTTCCGGTGTCGGTGAGGTGGCGTTGCAATTTGACCAACTCGATCTGCAGCGCCTCCATCGTGGTTTCATACTCTTTACGGGGCATGCGGCTGTCATACGGGTAGGAGGCGTCGATCACATCGCGCTTGGCTGCGTCTTTCAGCGATGCGCGCAACTCTGCGGGCAGGTCTTCGGCGAAAAAGCGGCTGATCTCGCCGTCAAAGGGCTTGTCCATTTGGGTCTCCGGTCAGATGCGTCGGCTGAGTATGGCGGCAAAGCCTAACGCAAACCAGCCCTCTGTGCAGCCCGGCGAACGGCTTGCAGCGCCGCTGGCTGATCCGCGTGGTGCGGCATATGGCCGACACCGGGCAATGCGGTGAGGTTTGCGCCATTGATCTGACCTGCCAGCACCTGCCCGTGGATTGCAAAAGGCACGCTGGTGTCTTGGTCGCCGTGCACGATTTCGACGGGAATTCTGATGCCCGGATAGCGCCGCTCCATCGCGATGATGTGAGGTTTCAGCCCGTTGACCTGTTGTGTGGTGGACCGCAGGACGGTCGTGCTTTTGGACAGGTCCGCGCCCATGTGATCCAAATAGCCTTGCGGCACGGGATCGGGCTCAAATATGCCTTTGGTGGTGGCTTCCAATCGCTCGCGTGACGCCGCTGCCGAGATAACCGGGATCAACAGATTGCGCCCCAGCCAGCTGTTGGTGACGCTGTACCATGTGCCCAGATCGCCCTGCCATTCATTGGACACCGCCGCCAATGTGACCAGCGCGCGGACCTGTTCAGGATGGTTCAACGTCCAAGCGAGCGCAACGGCCCCGCCATAAGAGTGCCCCGCGATCACCGCGTCGTTCACACCAAGCTGCTGGGCTGCCTTGGACAAAAGCGCGGCCTGTTCCGCGGGGCTTTCGCCAAGCTCTGCGCGGTTCGCGATGCGGTCGGTAAAACCATGGCCGGGGCGATCAAACAGGATCACCCGGAATTCGTCGGAGAGCTGGTCCACCATCCCAAAAGTAAAGTCGCGCAAGCTGCCACCTGCGCCGTGGATAAGCACCAAATCCGGGCCGGACCCTTCGATCTGGTAGTGCAGCCTCGTGCCATCAATGGTGAGAAATTGCCCGGTTGGGCCGGGTTGCGTCTGGGCGGCGTTATCTGACTGCATATTCACACCTTTCACGCCGCCGACGCAGGCCGCGACCAACACAAGAAGCAGCATCGCCATGGCGCGCATGCCCCTAAGCACCGATATTCTCCGGGTCAAACGGGGTGTTTTGGTAGATCACGTTGATCCAATTGCCGTAAAGCAGATGCGCATGGCTGCGCCAGCGGTTCATCGGCGGCTTTTGCGGGTTATCATCGGGGTAATAATTGATCGGCACATTGATCGGCGCGCCCGCGTCCACGTCGCGGTCATATTCCTGCTTCAGCGTGCCGCTGTCATACTCAAAATGGTTGAAAATATAGAGCGCGCGGTGCTTTGGGTCCTCGATCAGGCAGGGCCCTGTATCCGGGCTGCCCAGCAAGGTTTTCAACCCGTTTCCAGCCGCCTCAACCTCCGCTTGCCGCACTTCTGTCCAACGCGAGACGGGGATCAGGCATTCGTCAGAAAAGCCGCGCAGATAGGGGGAGGCTGGCTCCATATTCTGTTGCGGAAAGCAGCCAAAAGCCTTGTCCTTGAGCATGTGTTTATCGACGCCGTGAAACTCTTTGAGCATCGCCATGGCGCCCCAGCAAATCGCAAAGGTCGAATGCACATGGGTCTGGGTCCAAGCCATGATTTCGCGCAGCTCAGTCCAATAGGTCACCTCCTCAAAAGGCAGGTGCTCAATCGGCGCGCCGGTGATCAGCAAGCCGTCAAAACGCTCGTTCT
>CAYXIZ010000034.1:2939-20113 GCA_964465485.1 uncultured Rhodobacterales bacterium
TAAAACTCCTCCATATGATCGACTGTGGTGTTCTTGGTTTGATGCTCGCTCATGCGGATCAGCGTCAGGTCGATCTGCAAGGGCGTGGCACCAATCAGGCGGGCAAATTGGTTCTCGGTTTGGATTTTCTTGGGCATCAGATTGAGCAGCGCAATCTTCAATGGGCGAATGTCCTGACGGTCCGCCTCTGCCTGGCCCATGACCATGACGCCTTCATCCTTCAACACCTTGAAGGCGGGCAGGGTGGAGGGCAGGCGGATGGGCATTGTTTGGTGTCCTGTATCTTGGCAAGGGTTAGGTAGGGCGCGCGCTAGGCCTTGCCAAGTGTGGCCGCGATCAACTCGTCGAGATGGGTGGGAGTGACGCATTTCGCCAAATCCAGATAGGAGACGGTGACGCCAAAATTCTCCGCCATCGCGCGGTAGCGCGGCTCGCGGGCCGCAATGGCACGGGCGTAGGTGAAGGTCATGAAGGCGTTGGGGTCGACCTCATCTTCCTTGAGCTTGTTCTTGTCGAGATATTCCTGCCAGATTTCGGACAGAAATTCCGGCCGGTAACACATCGGTTTCGGCGCGCGTTTGAAGCGGCGGACCAGCTCCGCCTCATGTTCGGGAGAGCCTTCGATGCGGACAAGCAGGTGGTTTTCGGCCAGCTTGTTCAGCAGTGGGTCTTCAGCAGAGAACGGGTCAACCACCTCGCAGGTGGAGCCGCCGCTGTCACAGACGAAATTATTGTAGCCATAAAGATCACGCGCGCGCTCGATGAAATGGGCGGTGTCATAAAGCGCCGAAATCTCTGCGCGGTGATGCTGCGCCTGACGCAACTGGTACTCGTCAAAGCTGAGACCACCTTTGGACGGGTCTCCCGGCTTGCCAAGATAAGTGGACAGCGGCGACAGGTCGTCAAAGGTCAGATTGGACGCGATATAAATGCTGTCGGAGCGCAAAAGCTCTGCCAGAAACGGGTCCTGCATGGCGCGGCGTTTGAAATTGTCGGTGATGTATTCGCCCATATAGCGCGTGCCGATCCGGTAATCGGCAGAGTAGTGAAACCACTCCCCCGAGGCGCGCAACATGTTGGAAATATGGGTTTTCCCCAAGCCGGACATGCCGAAAAACAGCACGCGTTTGGATGGGGCGTTCAGCCAGTCCTCTGCCGATGTGTAGATCATTTCCACGCTCCTTGACCGCGCACATGTGGTAGCGGGCGGCGACGCCGCTGCCTAGTGCGATTTGCGCAAAACCCGCAACATGCGACCATCGAGTATCAACAGACCCAAGGCCAGAACTGCAAAGCCTGCGAAGGCGCGTGGGGCCAAGGTCTCCCCTAAAACCAACGCGCCAAGAGTGATGGCCACGGGCACGATCAGCAAGGTGCAGAGCATCAGATTGCCGGACCCCGCCATGGACAAGACGCGGTAATATAACAGATAAGCGCCCGCCGTCGCGATAATGGCGAAATAGGCAATCGCCAGCCAAGTGTCGGCTTGCAAGGCCAGCTGCGGCGGTCCGTCCATGTAGAAGGCCAGCGGGACCATAACTATGCTGGAGCCCGTCAACATCCCTGCCGCCGCGATCTGTGGAGGAAGATGCGACAGCGTGCTGCGCGCCCATGCGCCTGCAAACGCATAAGATAATGTGCCAAGCAGGACGGCCACCTGCGCCATGGACCGGATGTCAAACTGCATCAGGTTCGCAGGCCCGATCGCCACCACGACCCCGGCGAACCCGATGACAACGCCTAAGCCGCGGTTCCAGGAGAGGCGCTCGTCCGTAAAGACCATCGCCGCCACGACCACGCCAAAAATCGCCGTCGTGGCGTTGAAGATGGAGGTCAGCCCGGTCTCGATATGCAACTGGCCCCAAGCCATCAGCGAGAAGGGGATCGCATTATTGAGCAGCCCCATGACGAAAAAGGCGCCCCAAATGCGGGGGCTGCGCGGGATTGCGATGCCTTTGAGCCAGACATAACCCCACAGGATCAGCGCTGCCCAGAAAACGCGGTGCGCCACGGCGGTCATCACCGGCACCTCGTCCAACGCAACGCGGATCGACAAGAAGGAAGCGCCCCAAATGAAGGAGAGCAGCAGCAGCTCAGCCCATGCACGCGGCGAGAGAGATTTTTGCGGTGTCATACCCTGTTGCTACCGGACATACGTGGCCTCCGGCGACCCGTAAGTTGCTCTATAGGGCACAAAAAAGCCCCCGAACCGTTTGGATCGGGGGCTTTGATCAAACGTTTGAGTTCGGACTAGAAGTTGAAGCCCACGCGAAGGCCGACACCAAAGACGTCATTGTCGTCGAACGTCGCCCCGTTTCCGATAAAGGTCGTGTCTTGCAACGTGCCGTAGGTGACACCGCCTGTGACCTGAATGCCCGTGTCGCCGGTATACGTTGTCCCGAGACCGATGGCTGTGATGCCGTCTGTCGGCGACAGAAGGGTTGTGGTCAGACCGTCGCCACGTTCGTGGGTCAGGGTCACGGCGCCGGACCAGTTCTCGTTAAAGCGGCGGCCAACGCCGATGCGATAGGTGGTCGTGTTCTCGTTGAAGCTGACATATTCGCCAAGGTCTGTTCCCAGGCTGACGCCCTCCCAGAACACATGACGGACCGAGCCGAAGACCAGCGTGTCCGCAGCAATACCCGACTGGAATTCAAGGTTGATGCTGTCCGGTGTTGTCACGGTTGTGGCAGACGGTGAGGGGCCGAGGGCCGGGATGATCACCGTTTCTGTGCCATCCAACCTGTTGTCGATTTCGCTGTTATAGGTCAGCGCGACGCGCAGGGCGATGTCTGGGCGCTCATAGGCAATACCGGCCACGAGGCCGGGTTCAAAATCCGATGCAAGGTTCAGGTTTGCAAGGGGCAGGCCGCCGCCGACAAGCGTCTGGACGGTGCCGCTGATGCGTTGCAGACGCAGACCGCCATGTACGGACCAGTTCTCGTTGAACTTGTAGCGCCCAACGCCCGTTACCGCGATGCTGCTCACATCGGCCAGACCATTGAGGCCGGCTGGAATGGGGGGCGGCAATGGCAGCGAGATATCCGCGCCAAAAGGCTCGTCGATGATCAGGGCGAAGCTGAGCCGCTCGTTGATATTGGTTTTATAGGCGACGCCCACAGAGCTGAAGCTTTGCAGCGGGTCAGCAGGGATGGCTGAGGAGCCAGCAGACGGGTCAACCTGTCCAAAACTGAATTCAACATACTGACCTGTTTCACCGCCCTCTTGAAAGAGTGGGCCAAGAAACTGGCCGGACCGGTCAATCGCGCCAGCGAATGCGCTGGTGGTCGTCAATGCGATAGCTGTTGCTGTTAGAGCAAGATGTTTCATAATGTCCCTCCCCGAGACGCGCCTGTACATTGCAACTCTGATAGCGCGCGGGTTTAAAATCCGTCAATTTGTGACGGTGCGTCACAGCGAATTGTCTTTATTTTTCAAAGGGCAGCACGCAAACCGTGGCCAAAACCGCACAGTTACCTTTACGTCACCTGCGCTTTCGCTTGTTTGTTAAGCCGGTTTTCCGCAGCGATATTGAGGTAATTCGCCCCAAAAATAATCACGGCGCCCAAGATAACGGTGAACTCAAGCGGTTCAGCGTAGAGGAAAACTCCCACAAGCGCGATCACCGGCAAGCGGGCAAAGTCAAACGGCATGACAATCGTTGCGGGCGCGTGGATCAGGGCCGAGGTCAGGCAGAAATGCGCGGCGAGCCCGGTCACAGCCACAAGCCCGACCCAAGGGATCAGGGAGAGAGACGGGACGGCGACGTCTCCGTCAATGGAGGCGCAGACAACTCCGAAAATCGCCTGCATCACTGTCAGCCAGAACAAGATGGAGGTGATGCGCTCCTTGCGGGTCAGCAGCTTGGTGAAAATCGCAGAACCCGCAAATCCGATGGCGGCCCCAAGGGCCAGCAATACGCCGGGCTCAATATTGGAAAAATCAGGCTGCGCCACGATCATCGCCCCGATGAAGCCAAAAAACGCCACCAAGAGACGCAGCTTGGTCAGCTTTTCGGACAAAAATATCGGGGCCAGCAACGCAATCCAGATGGGAGAGGTGAATTCCAGCGCGACCACCTGCGCCAAGGGGATCATCATAAGGGCCGCGAACCAGAGGTTCTGCCCGGCAAAATGCGACAGGTTGCGAAACAGATGCAGTTTCATATTGCCGGTTTGGACGTCTTTGAGGGTGCCGAGTACCGCCCCGATAGACACCACAATCGCGATGCCGATGAAGGAGCGGTACATCATCAACTCGAACGTATCGAGTTCAACGGAGACGGCCCGGCCCGCGATGGCCATAAGGGTAAAGGAGGCAATGGCCCCCAGCATCCACAGAGCGGCTTTGAACGGTTGCGATGTCTGCTCGGATGGCGCCACGTTTGCCTCTGGTTGCTGGCCGGACTTCCCGCTACCCTTGGGAAGAAATGACCAGAATTGCAATGACAATAGCGCGGCTCTTCATTTGCGCTGCTTCATGCGCGCAGCCCGCCAGCGCAGAGGTCCTGCTTGAGCGCCCGTCCGAACAGGTCGCGCGGCAGGCGCAAGCTTTGTTTCGGGACCTGCCGACGGTTGAACGGGTCGAGGACACGCGCGCGCGCTGCGGCGCGGATATGCGCGTCAGTGAGATCGGGGCCTATTGCACCACGAAGAACGTGATCTATCTGCGTGACGCCTTCCCGGAGCCTACGGTCTGGGCGCATCATCTGGCGCATCTTTATGGCCACGCGGTGCAGGTGCGGCACGGGGTTGCGGATGTGGCCTTGCGGGAAATCAGAGCGCGCCCGGAAGATGAGGGCATGCTTCGCAGTTGGGTCACACGGCAGGTGGAATGCATTGCTGGTTTTATTCTGTCCCAAACGCCGCTCGACCAAATGTCCTTGCTTGACCTGTATAACGACGAGCCGCTGACGGGCAGCCATTGGGGCCGCGATCCGTTGTCGGTGGGGCCGAGGGTTTCCATCGGACTGGCCGCGCGGGCCGAGTGGTTCGAAATCGGACGGACCGAAGGGCTAACAGCTTGCGCGCCGGGAGAGTTTTCCTCCGACCTGCTGCTCAAGGCGCGGCGCTAGCGCGCTATTCCCACTCGATGGTTCCGGGCGGCTTTGACGTAATATCGTAGGTCACCCGGTTGATCCCCGGCACCTCGTTGATGATGCGGGTCGCTGTCTCGCCAAGGAACTCATGGCTGAACGGGTAGTAATCGGCGGTCATGCCGTCCACGGAGGTGACCGCGCGAAGCGCACAGGCAAAATCATAGGTGCGCCCGTCGCCCATCACGCCGACCGTTTTGACAGGTAGAATGGCGACAAAGGCCTGCCAGATCTCGTCATAAAGTCCGTGTTTGCGGATTTGGTCGATATAGACCGCGTCGGCCTCCCGCAGGATGTCCAGCTTCTGGCGCGTGATCTCGCCGGGGCAGCGGATCGCGAGGCCGGGACCGGGGAAGGGATGACGGCCAATGAAGCTGTCAGGCAGACCCAACTCGCGGCCCAGCGCGCGGACCTCGTCTTTGAAGAGCTCGCGCAGCGGTTCCACCAGTTTCATGCCCATCTTCTCGGGCAGCCCGCCGACATTGTGGTGGCTCTTGATCGTGACAGATGGCCCGCCAGAAAAACTAACGCTTTCAATCACATCGGGGTAGAGCGTGCCTTGGGCGAGAAACTCCGCCCCGCCGATTTCCTTGGCATGTTTGTCGAACACGTCAATAAACAGCTTGCCGATGATCTTGCGCTTGGTCTCGGGGTCGGAGACGCCGTCCAGCTCACCCAAAAACAGATCGCTTTCATCAGCATGGATCAGCGGCAAGTTATAGTGCTCGCGGAACATGCCCACGACCTCGGCGCTCTCGTTTTTGCGCATCAACCCGTGATCGACATAGACGCAAGTGAGCTGCTCGCCGATGGCCTCGTGGATCAGGACCGCGGCGACGGAGCTGTCCACGCCGCCAGACAAAGCGCAGATCACCTTGCTGTCGCCAACCTGCTCGCGGATTGCGGCGATGGCTTGCTCCCGGTAGGCGCCCATCGTCCAGTCACCGGTGAACCCTGCCAGCTTGACGAAATTCTCGTAAAGGGTACGTCCATTTGGCGTGTGATGCACCTCGGGGTGGAACTGAACGGCGTAGAAATTCCGGTCGGTGTCGGCGGTGATCGCGAAAGGCGCATTGGGCGATGTGCCATAGACCTCAAACCCCGGCGCGATGGAGGCCACGTGGTCGCCGTGGCTCATCCAGACCTGTTCGCGGTTTTCAAGAAACCAGCCCTTGAGCAACTCCGTCTTGGCCGCCTCCGGCGTCACATAAGCCCGGCCAAATTCAGCCGTGCCGTGGCCGCGTTCTACCCGGCCGCCCAGCATCTGCATCATCACCTGCTGGCCGTAACAAATGCCAAGGATCGGGACGCCAAGGGCAAAGACACCTTCCGGTGGGCGCGGGCTGCCCTCGTCAATGACGGAGCAGGGCCCGCCTGAAAAGATCACCGCTTTGGGCGCGAATTCTCTGAGAAAGGCGTCATCCACCAGGTTGAACGGGTGGATTTCGCAATAGACGTTCAGCTCCCTCAGGCGGCGCGCAATCAGCTGCGTGACCTGAGAGCCAAAGTCGATGATGAGCAGGCGTTCGTGGCTTTGATCAGACATAGCGTTGCTCTAGGGCGAAGGCGCGTCATGTGCAACCGAAGGGTAAGGTAATTGCGCCAAGAAATGTCGCATTCCCGCCCAAGGGGACGGTTTACGCCCAAGACGCGGCGGGGGTGCGCAGTATCACTAACCTAACCGTAAGCTTTAGGATGGCCGAGATGACCGAGACCGCAGCCCCAAGACGTCGCGCCCGTGGTGGTGGAGGTGCCGCCCGCCGCGCTGAGCGCACCGCTGTCAGCGTCGAGACCGCGAAATATATCGAGCGGAACGTGCCCAATTTTGAGGTTCTGAGTGAGGAGGCTTTGGACATCATCGAGGCCAATGCCGAGACTGTGCTGGCCGAAATCGGCGTGAATTTCGTCGACAACCCTGCTGCGCTGGACCGCTGGCGCGAGGCAGGTGCCGAGGTGGACGGCGAACGCGTGCGCATCCCGCGTGGGCTCGCGCGTGAGCTGTGCAAGACCGCGCCTTCAACGATCACCCAACACGCGCGCAATCCTGAGCGCAGCGTCGAGATCGGCGGCAAGTCTTTGGTCATTGCGCCGGTCTACGGCCCCCCTTTCGTGCGCGACCGGGATGGCGGGCGGCGCTATGCAACGATTGATGATTTCCAGAAATTCGTGAAGCTGGGCTACATGTCCAAATGGCTGCACCATTCGGGCGGGACCGTGTGCGAGCCTACGGATATTCCGGTCAACAAACGCCATCTCGACATGCTTTACGCGCATATGGCGCTGTCGGACAAACCCTTCATGGGCTCGGTGACCGAGCCTGAACGGGCGCAGGATTCCGTCGAGATGTGCGATATCCTGTTTGGCGGGCTGAACGACCGCACGGTGATGACGTCGCTGATCAACATCAACTCCCCGCTGACATTCGATTCGATTATGATGGGCGCGTTGGAGGTTTACGCTGCTGCCAATCAGGCCTGCATCGTCTCGCCGTTCATTGTGGGGGGCGCGATGGCTCCGGTCTCCGTGGCGGGGACGTTGACGCAAGTGATGGCCGAAGTGCTGGCGGGCGTGGCCTATAGCCAGCTCATCCGCAAAGGCGCGCCTGTGATTTTCGGGGCGTTTGTGACCTCAATCGACATGAATTCAGGGGCGCCGACCTTTGGCACGCCGGAGGCCGCGCATATCACTTATGGTGCGGGACAATTGGCGCGGCGCTTGGGCTTGCCTTACCGGTCCGCGGGGTCGTTCTGCGGCTCAAAACTGCCGGATGCACAAGCTGGCTACGAGACCGCCAACTCGCTCAATGTGGGCTTGCTGGCCGGGGTGAATTTCATGCTGCATGGCTGTGGCTGGCTGGAGGGCGGGCTGGTGTCCTCCTTCGAGAAATTCGTCATGGATGCGGATCAGCTGGGCGCGCTGCATGGCATCGCCAAAGGGGTGTCGATGGATGAAAACGCCCAAGCCATGGGTGCGATTGCCGAAGTGGGGCCGGGTGGGCATTATCTGGGCTGTGAGCACACGCAAAACAACTTCAAAGACGCGTTCTGGCGCTCTGACCTGCTGGACTACAAACCCTTCGAAACATGGTCTGACGAGGGCGCGCGCGACACGGAGGCCTTGGCCGCAGCGCGGGTCGAGAAATTGCTGAATGACTACCAGCAACCGCATCTCGACCCGGCGATTGACGAGGCGTTGAAAGCCTATATCCGGCAGAAAAAGGACTCGATGCCGGATGCGTTCATCTAACCGCTCAATTCGCAACGGGCCGCGGGATCAACCGGCATTCTGCCATCAAGGCGACAAGCAGTTCGATATGGTGGGCGACGCGGTAGCTGGCGTCGCCTGAGCGGCGTGTCTCTTCCAGCTCTTCCTCTTGCGAGATCAGGCTCTCCACGATGCTGGCGGAGGGCCGCCGTGGGCTCTGGCCCGTAAGCCGTGCCAAATCGCGTTTGCGGTTGTAATCAGACAGGCCGTGACGGGCCGCGCTGACCAAAATACGAGGGCGGCGCAATGTCTCAAGTAACGCGTTGATATTAGGCATTCTTAACTTCCTGACTTCCATTAACTTTGGTGAATATTCAGGAAAATAGGCCCAGGATCGGGGCTGTTGCAGAGGGCGAGGACGCGCCGTTCGGTGGCCCAGATCCTGTTCATCTTTCGTAAAGACCTGTGTCAAAAACCTGCTTCCGTTAACCAACATTAAATGAATGAAAGGGTAAATCTGCCCTGTTGCTATTTGCAGCAGGGGGCGAACGAAATGACGATTATTCATGAAAATCAATTAGTAAGCGGTTTTCCGGCGTGGGTTCCTACGCCAGTTCAACGGTATTTGAAACATGTTGAGTATGGGCTGTCCTTAAGAGATGTGGCGCGTCGCGATGGGTGCCATGCCTCGACGGTCTTGCGCCAAGTGCGCAGGTTTGAAAACCGCCGCGACGACCCGCTTGTCGATGAAGCTTTAGACGGTCTCGGAGCGCTGATGCACGCCCCGAGCCAAAACGCCATTAAGAAAGGAAAATCAAATATGAACGCCTATGTACGGTCACACCCGCTGCCTGACGAAGAGACGCTGGCCCGTGAAGCCCGCCGAATTCTGCGCAGACTTTGCGAGACAGGCGCAGTGCTTGCATTGGCGCCTGAGCTGGGCAAGGCTGTCGTGCTGCGCACGCGCAGCGGGGCCGATGCGGATGGGGCTCCGGTCAGGACAGCCGTGGTTGATCGCGACATCGCACAGGCTTTTGCATTGAAAGACTGGATTTCGTGCAGCGCGACCGGAAAAGTGGCGCGCTACGCGATCACAACCGCAGGCCGCGCCGCGCTGAAGCGCTATTTGGCGGAGGACGCGGCGGCGCGCCGCGCCAAGGGGGACGCGGAGATGGATCTCTATCAAGAGCAGCATATCGAGTGGGACGAAAAACAGGTGCCCGATGGCGCAGGGCAGGGCGGCCAGACCACGATCCGCTACAACGTGGCCGAGAGCCCTCTGACCATGTTGTCGCGCCGCAAGGATCGTGACGGCAAGGCGTTTCTGGACAGCGACCTTGTGCAAGCCGGAGAGCGGTTTCGAGAAGATTTCGAGCTCGCCCAGATGGGCCCACGCGTGGCGCAGAACTGGGATCGCTTCCTGACCTCAGGGGATCGCGGCGCCTTTGGGCCTGATGCAGGCATTGGCGAGGGACCACGCGCGGCGCGGACGCGTGTCTCGGCGGCGCTGGATGATCTGGGGCCGGGCTTGGGGGATATTATTATGCGGTGCTGCTGTTTTCTCGAAGGGCTAGAGGCCGCAGAAAAGCGGATGGGCTGGTCTGCGCGGTCTGGCAAAGTGGTGCTTCGGATCGCCTTGCAACGGTTGCGCCGCCATTATGTCGAGCGTCACGGCTCGGTCAGCGCTTTGATCGGGTAAGCCGCACAATCCGGATGCAAGGCAGCTATGCAGTCGCGCGGCTTGCCCCGGATGGCCATGGGCCCTAAGTTACCGGCACGTAACAAGGATCATTGCCCATGGCCCCGCGCGACCTGAAAATTCCGGAGCAACGCCACCCTGAAAAGGCGCGCAAACCGGACAATGCCCAGCCCAAAAAGCCCAGCTGGATCAGGGTGAAGGCCCCCGTTGGCGAAGGCTACAAAGCCACTGCCAAGATCATGCGGGACAATAAGCTGGTCACGGTCTGCGAAGAGGCTGGCTGCCCCAATGTGGGTGAATGCTGGTCGCAAGGCCACGCCACGATGATGATCATGGGCGAGGTCTGCACGCGGGCCTGTACCTTCTGCAATATCGCGACGGGCAAACCGCCGGAGGAACTCGACGTGTTCGAGCCGGGCCGGGTCGCGGCCGCCGTAGAAAAGCTCGGGCTGAACCATGTTGTCATCACATCCGTGGACCGCGATGACATCGAAGATGGTGGTGCGGAGCATTTCGCGCAAACCATCCGGGCCATTCGAAAACGCTCGCCCGCAACCACAATCGAGATCCTGACGCCGGATTTCATCCGCTGCGATCCATCGGTTCTGGAACTGGTCGTGGAAGCGCGGCCCGACGTGTTCAACCACAACCTTGAAACGGTGCCGGGCCTCTACCCCGAAGTGCGCCCCGGCGCGCGGTATTTTCATTCCCTGCGGCTGCTGCAACGGGTCAAGGAGCTTGACCCAAGCATGTTCACCAAATCCGGGATCATGGTCGGCCTCGGCGAGGACCGCCAGTCGGTGATTCAGGTGATGGAAGACATGCGCGCGGCGGATATCGATTTTCTGACCATCGGCCAGTATTTGCAGCCCACCCCCAAGCACCACCGCGTCGACCGCTTTGTCACGCCGGAGGAGTTTGAGGCCTATGAAAAGGCGGCATATGGCAAAGGTTTCTTGATGGTGTCGGCAACTCCGCTGACCCGCTCCAGCTACCATGCGGGCGATGATTTTGCGCGGCTTCGTGCGGCGCGCTTGAAAAAGCTGGGCGGCTGACGCGTCGCGGGCTCAGCGCGGCACCCTGGGCAACCGGTCGCGCTGCGCCCAATCGGGCCAGCCGATGTAGTGCTCGACAAACCCGATCGTCAGGCAAACCAGCAAAATCGCCCCGAAGAACATGACCTTTTTGGCCGAAGGTGGGTTGCGCGCCCAAAGGGAAGCGCGGATCAGCCAGCGCCAGCCATTCACGTGAAGCGGACTTTGCCGATGTAGGGCAGGTTGCGGTTGCGCTGCGCAAAATCAATCCCGTAGCCCACGACAAATTCATCGGGGATCTCGAACCCGGTCCATGTCGCCTTGATGTCCACCTCTCGCCGCGACGGCTTGTCCAGCAGGGCGACGGTCTCCATCCGGGCGGGTTCGCGGTTTTGCAGCAGCTTCACGACATGGCTCAGCGTGAAGCCGGTATCCACGATATCCTCGACAACCAGCACGTCACGCCCATGAATTTCGCCGCGTAAGTCTTTGAGAATACGCACTTCCCGTGAGCTTTCGGTGCTGTCTCCATAGCTGGACGCTTCCAAAAAGTCGACCTCCACCGGCAGGTCCAGCTCGCGCACTAGATCGGCGATGAACACAAAAGAGCCGCGCAGCAGCCCGACGATCACCAGCTTGTCCGTGCCGTCGAAATGGTGATGGATCTCGCGCGCCAGCGCTTCGATCCGGGCGGCGATGGACTTGGCCGAGATCATCTGGTCGATTTCATAAGGCGGATGTGACATGGAACCCTCTTGAACTTGGCGCTTTATGCTACGAAAACCCGCCTGACGTCGAGCAAAGGTTAAGACATGCCCAGCCATTCCGAAACCCGGACCCTGCCATATTCGGCCAAGCAGATGTATGATCTGGTGGCCGATGTCGAGGATTACCCGCAATTCCTGCCCTGGACCGCAGCGGCCCGGATCAAGTCCCGCGATCCGCAGGGAGACGTCGAGATTATGATTGCCGACCTCGTTGTCAGCTTCAAAGTGTTCCGGGAGCGGTTCTCCTCCAAGGTGACGCTGGTAGAAGGGGACAATCGGATCGAGACGGAATATCTCGATGGGCCGTTCAAATACCTGCATTCCACATGGCGCTTTGAGGACGCAACGGGCGACGACGCCACGGGATGCCATGTGAAGTTTGACGTCAGCTTCGAGTTCAAATCCCGGCTGCTGCAAGGCGCCGCTGGCATGTTTTTCAACGAGGCCATGCAGCGCATTGTGCGGGCCTTTGAAAGCCGCGCCAAAGAGCTTTACGGTTAATCCGGCGCAGGCTTCATGCGCTTGGGAGACCGCCGCATGACCATAACCGACCAACTTGCCGAATTTGCGCGGGCGGACTGCAATGCGCCCGACGCGCTGCAGATGATGCGCCTGTCGATTTTCGATTGGGCGGTTTGCGGGATTGCTGGGCGGAGCGAGCCTGTCTCGCGCAGGGTCCGTGACATGGTGGCAGCAGAGGCAGGGACAGCCGAGGCCACGCTGTTTGGTGGCGGCCGCGCGCCTGCCCGTGGCGCGGCTTTGCTCAATGGCGTGACCAGCCACGCGCTTGACTATGATGACACGCATTTCGCCCATATCGGCCATCCGTCGGTTGCGGTGGTCTCTGCGGCCTTGGCAGTGGCTGAGAAGACCGGGGCAAGTGGCGACGCACTGGTGCAGGCCGCACTTACAGGGGTGGAGGCGTCCACCCGAATAGGCGTCTGGCTGGGGCGCGAACATTACCAAACCGGGTTTCATCAAACCGGCACTGCCGGGTGTTTTGGTGCCGCCATTGCCGCCGCACGGCTTCTGGGATGTGACCACACGGCGATGACCCATGCCATCGGGCTGGCCAGCACGCGTGCTGCAGGGCTGAAGTCGCAATTTGGCACGATGGGAAAGCCATATAACGCAGGTGCCGCCGCCGCGATGGGGGTAGAGGTGGCTCTGCTGGCGCAGGCGGGCTTTATGTCAAACCCGGAGGCGCTGGACGGCGCGCAAGGGTTTGGCCCGACCCATGCGGGCGAGGGCGATGAAGCGGCGTTTGAAGGTATTGGCTCCGACTGGATATTCGAGCAGATCAGCCACAAATTCCACGCCTGCTGCCACGGCACCCACGCGATGATCGAGGCGCTTCTGGGCGTCGATGTGACGCCAAGCGAAGTGACCAGCCTGGACGTGCGAACCCATCCCAGCTGGCTAAAAGTGTGCAATCAGCCGAGCCCTGCCACCGGGTTGGAGGCCAAGTTTTCCTACCGTTTCATCGCAGCGCTGGTCTTGTCGGGCCATAACACCGCGTCGCTGGAGACGTTCTCAGACGCGCTCACGCAGGACGCGGCGCTCAATGCGCTGCGGGATAAGGTGACGGTGACAGGCGACGCGCAGATCTCGGAATCGAGCACGCGGGTGATGGTCGAGGCTGCGGGTCGCAGAGTGGAGGCCGCAGCCGACATATCCGGACCAATGGATATGGGCCAGCGTCAGGCCAAGCTGATCTCCAAGGCCGAAGCCCTGAGCGAGCCCGAGACAGACGCGCTCATAAAGGCCGTGCTGGACGGCGACACGCTTGATATAGAGCGCCTTGCGACGCTTCTAGGGCAGGGCGAGTAGATAGGCGGCAATCGCGGCGCGGTCCTCATCGCTCAGACGCGCCGTGTTCTCGATCACCGCGACCATATGGCCGCCTGCCGTGTCAAACTCAGGGGTAAAGCCGGATTTGAGGTATTCCGCGATATCGGCCGCGTTCCATCCCAGAACCGCAGGCGTGATCGCGGGGATCCGACCCTTGCCAGAAGGATCCGGCGCGCCAGCCATCCAGTTTGCCGTGTCGAGCCCTCCCAAAGCGTTGCGTGGCGTGTGGCATTCGGCGCAATGGCCCAAGGCTTCGACCAAATAGCGGCCGCGTTCCAGCTCTGGGCTCGCGGCCTCCATGACCCAGTCTTCTGACACAAACAACGCCTTCCAGACGCCAAGGCTGCGTCTGATGTTGAAGGGAAATCCGATATCATGGGGCTGTGACGGGGTGGCATCCGCCGGAAGTGTTTCAAGATAGGCGTGCAGGTCTGCCGCATCTTGCACCGACATGCGGCTGTAGCTTGCATACGGAAAGGCTGGAAAATAATGCTGCCCCTTGGGCGAGGTGCCTTTGATGACCGCGCTGGCCAGATCGCTGACGGACCAGCCGCCGATGCCATGGGTCGGGTCTTGGCTGATATTGGGCGCGATGAACGTGCCGAAGGGGGACGGGAAGGCCTGCCCACCGGACAGGATCAGCTTGGCCTCACCGCTTGCTTCGGAGGCCGCATGACAAGAGGCGCAGCCGGAGGCATGAAAGACAATTTCGCCAGCCTCGGGACTTGAAGAAAGCCCCGCAAGGCTTTCTTCAGAAACGGTTTTAGGGATTGTGAGTGCCCAAAAGGCACCGCCCCCGAGGAGGGCAAGAAAGACGCTCCACCGAAACAGCTTCCCCCACATGGGCGCGGCTTAGTTTCGCGGCCCGCGATAGGCTTTGTGGCAGGCTCCGCAGCCTTCGCCTGCCGCGCCCATACCCGCTTGCAGGGCTTCAAGCCCGTTTCCGGCCACAGCCGCCAAGGAGGCGCTGCCGGTCTTCATCAGGTCCAATTTCTCCGCCCATCCAGCGGCATCGGTCCAGATCTCTGCCTTGGCGCGCGAACCATCCACTTCGCCTTGCGCCGTGCCTTCCACCCAGTAAGAGCTTTGGTCAAACGCGGCCAGTGCGGCCAGTTGGTTGGCGGCGGCCGAAGCGGTCTCTGCGTTATACTCTGTCGTGCCTTTTGCCATGTCCCCAAGCAGCCCGAGATTGAACGAATACAGCCCCATATGGGCGTTTCGGGCTTTCACAGCCGGGTTGCCGCCATGGCCACCAGCAAGGGCAACGGTGCCGGTTGCGAGGGCGAATGCGGTAATAGCAATAAGGGAACGGCGCATAGATATCTCCAAGAATTCTAGTCAGTACCTTTACGCTAACCCAGCTTCGGCAAATCGCCTCATCACTTTTTTACGACATCACGCGCCGCGCCAGATCCAGCCGCCGCCCAATATCCGAGTGGAGCCGTCCTCATAGAACACGCAAGCCTGACCGGGCGAGACACCTTCCTCCGGCGTCAGCAACTCGACATTGGCCTCAGTGGCGCTGAGCGGTCGGATCACGGCAGGCATCGGTGGCTTGGTTGAGCGGACCCGCACATTGACCTGCCATTCCGATTGGCTGTCGAAAGGCGTGTCGCCCAGCCAGTTGATCTCCCGGATCGGGACAATGCGCGTGGCCAGAGCCTCTTTTGGCCCGACAATCACATGCTTTTTCTCAACATCGAGCTTCACCACATAAAGCGGCGTTTCAAGCCCGCCAATGCCCAGCCCGCGACGTTGTCCGATCGTGTAATGGATGACGCCATTATGCTGCGCCAGCACGTTGCCCTCCATATCCACAATGTCGCCGGGGTCAGCCGCATCGGGACGCAGCTTTTCAATAACAGAGGCGTAGTTACCGTTTGGCACGAAACAAATGTCCTGACTGTCGGGCTTGTCGGCGACGGAAAGCCCATATTTGGCCGCCAAGGCACGGGTCTCTGCCTTGGAGGACAGATGGCCCAAGGGAAACCGCAGATAGTCCAGCTGCGCAGGCGTGGTGGAAAACAGGAAATAGCTTTGGTCCCGATTGGCGTCGGCAGCGGAGTGCAACTCTGCGGTTTCCCGCCCCATCTTGCGTTGGATGTAATGCCCTGTCGCCATGCAATCGGCGTCCAGATCCTTGGCCGTTTCCAGCAAGTCCTTGAACTTGACGCGTTCATTGCACCGGATGCACGGCACCGGGGTGGCACCTGCAAGATAGCTGTCGGCGAACTCGTCGATCACCGCGTCTTTGAAGACGTTTTCATAATCGAGCACGTAATGCGGGAAGCCCATCTCCTCCGCCACGCGCCGCGCATCATGGATATCGCGGCCTGCGCAGCACGCGCCTTTCTTGGCCAGCGCCGCCCCGTGGTCATAGAGCTGCAAGGTGACGCCAACCACGTCATAGCCCTCCTCGGCGAGCATCGCGGCAACAACCGAGCTGTCCACGCCGCCCGACATCGCTACGACCACACGCGTGTCGGCAGGGGCCTTGGCAAAGCCCAGCGAGTTGAGACGTCCATTCGCCCAATCCAATGGCATGGCGGTTCCGATCTTTGGTATTTCAGAGTGTTTGTCGTGGAATATAGGAAAATCTTAAACGTCTACAACCGCAGGCTTCACGCCTCTTTAAGGGCTTGGCGGTCAATTGGGTGCGATCAAGACGAATTGGAAGCACACATGTACCTCAAACGCCCAGACGGCCCACGCGTCGTGACCTTAGCCGATGGATCCAGCCTGTCTCGTGCTGACCTGCCAAGTGTGAACACGACCCGGTGGGTTGCAGGACGCAAAGCGGTGGTCGTCAAAGCAGTAAAATCAGGCCTGATTGACGCGTCCGAAGCGTGTGAGATGTACAGCCTGTCAAACGAAGAGCTGGACAGTTGGTGCGCCGCGGTCGCCGAATTCGGCGTAAACGCACTTAAAACAACCGCATTGCAGCGTTTCAGGCAGGTTGATAAACGAAACTAAGCCTTATTTTTCTTTGGGATAGAGGCTTGGTAACTTTAGATTAACCTTTTTGTAGAATTGTTAACGTTAAGTGTTTCGAGGGGACCTATCGGAGATAGTCCAATGCGCGTGCTTTTAGTCGAAGACGACCCAACGACAGCAAAATCAATTTCGATGATGCTGACCCATGCTAACCTGAATGTGTATACCACAGATCTGGGCGAAGAGGGGATCGATCTTGCTAAATTGTATGACTACGATCTCATTCTTCTCGATCTGAATTTGCCGGATATGACAGGACACGAGGTGCTGCGTCAGCTGCGCCTTGCCCGAATCGAAACGCCGATTTTGATCCTGACAGGCGCAGATGATACCGAAAACAAGCTCAAGGGCTTCGGGTTCGGTGCCGACGACTACCTGACCAAACCCTTCCACCGCGAAGAACTGGTCGCGCGAATTCATGCCATCATCAGACGCTCCAAAGGTCATTCGCAATCTGTGATCAACACCGGCAAGATTGCGGTCAATCTGGATGCAAAAACGGTCGAGGTGGATGGCCAAGCGGTCCATCT
>CAYXIZ010000035.1:0-19430 GCA_964465485.1 uncultured Rhodobacterales bacterium
CGCGATCTGCGCTGCAATCCGCGCGGCCACCTGGGCTTTGCTCATACGCGGCCAGCTGTCAGCACCCTTGTCCGAGATCACCGTCACCGCGTTTTCATCCCCGCCCATAATACCCGTTTCCGGGCTGACATCATTGGCCATGATCCAGTCGCAGCCTTTGCGGTCGCGCTTGGCCGTCGCGTTTTCAATGACGTCCTGCGTCTCGGCGGCAAAGCCCACAACCAGCGCCGGGCGGCCCTTTTTCATCTGCGAGACAGTGGCCAGAATGTCAGGGTTTTCCGCAAATTCCAGCTTGGGCAGCCCGGCTTTGCTCTTCTTGATCTTGTTATCCGACGCGCTGGCCATCCGCCAATCAGCGACAGCGGCGGCAAACACTGCCACGTCCACGGGCAAGGCGTTTTGCACGGCCTCCAGCATCTCAGCTGCGGTCTGAACGGCCACGACTTTCACACCCTCGGGTGGCGCAACATCCGCCGGACCTGTCACAAAAGTGACCTCCGCCCCCAAAGCCGACAGAGCGCGCGCCACAGCCGTGCCTTGCGCACCAGAAGAGCGATTGGCGATGTAGCGCACCGGGTCAATTGGCTCATGCGTTGGGC
Organism: uncultured Rhodobacterales bacterium; assembly: GCA_964465485.1. Lineage (GTDB taxonomy): Bacteria > Pseudomonadota > Alphaproteobacteria > Rhodobacterales > Rhodobacteraceae > Litoreibacter. The sequence continues at coordinate 600 of CAYXIZ010000035.1, forward strand.
CTGATGTGACCAAAACTTTCTTGCCCTTCAATGGCCCGTCCGCCAGCGCTGCGGCCACGGCCTCCACAATCGCCAAAGGCTCCGACATGCGCCCCGGCCCGTATTCGCCGCAGGCCATGTCGCCCTCGTCAGGGCCGGTCACAAGGATGCCGTCTGCCTGAAGCACTGCCAGATTTCGCTGCGTCGCGGGATGCTGCCACATGCGCACATTCATCGACGGCGCGATCAGCACGCGCTTATCCGTCGCCAAAAGCAAGGTGGAGGCCAGATCATTGGCAAGCCCGTTTGCCATCTTCGCCATCAAATCCGCTGTTGCGGGGGCGACGACAATCAGGTCTGCCGCACGGCTCAGCTCGATATGGCCCATCTCGGCCTCGTCGGTCAGGTTGAACAGATCACGGTACACTTTCTGGGCGGACAAAGCGGAGGCGCTGAGCGGCGTCACGAACTCCTCCGACGCCTGTGTCAAAACCGGGGTCACCTGCGCGCCCTGTTCGCGCAGCTTGCGGATCAGGTCGAGCGATTTGAACGCGGCAATGCCGCCTCCGATGATCAGAAGAATGCGCTTTCCGGCAAGCATGGTCTTGGTCCTTCGCCTATCAACCTATTGACAGGTAAGGCCTGTTTGCCTCGGGAGCAATGATTTGCTGGCCTAAGCCCTCTCGCACAAAATCAATGCGCGAGGAACTGGTGCACCTCGGCTGCATCCGTTTCCAGCGACTTGCGCATCTTGGCAAAGGCGGCTGCTTCCAACTGACGAACCCGCTCTTTGCTCAACCCCAGCTCGTTGCCCAGGCATTCCAGCGTCCTTGGGGTCTCGCGCAGTTTGCGCTCCCGGACAATGAATTGCTCACGGTCATTCAGCTTGGTCATGGCGGTCACCAACCAGCCGCGCAGCGCGTCATTGTCATGCTTAAAGGCAACGGTTTCCTCGGCCTGCGGGCCTTCGTCTTCCAGCGCGTCAATCCATTCGCGGCCTTCATCCTCGGTCGATTGCGTGGCATTCAGGGAGAAATCGGAGCCGGACAGGCGTCCTTCCATCATCTCGACGTCATGCAGCGGCACACCCACCTCGACGGAGATCATTTCGCGCATCTGGTAGCGGTCCAAGGCCTCGCCCCGTTGCGCCGCTTCACGCTCCAGCCGCGCCTGCACACGGCGCATGTTGAAGAACAGGGATTTCTGCGAGGAGGTCGAGCCGGTGCGCACCATCGACCAGTTGCGCATCACGTGGTCTTGGATCGAGGCCTTGATCCACCACACCGCATAGGTCGAGAACCGCACGCCACGGTCAGGGTCAAACTTGTCAGCGGCCTTCATCAGGCCAAGACCCGCTTCCTGAATCAAGTCATTCATCGGCGCGCCGTAGCGTTTGAACTTGGCGGCCATCGAAATCGCGAGGCGCATATAGGCGGTGATCAGGCGATGCAGCGCTTCTTCGTCCCGCTCGTCTCGCCAGGCATAGGCCAGCTTCAACTCGGTTTCGGCGTCCAACAACTCGGCTTTCATTGCCGTGCGGGACAATGTGCGGTCGTAATTTGCATCTAGCGCCATGTCGTATCCCCCATACTTAATTTTGCGTGGCGATTTACTTGGTAGTCGTGTTCATTACGGACAAGATCGGGATCTGGATCAAAGGAAACTGTCAGTGGGCGTGATACCGCATATTTCAATGGTGATTGGTGGGGCCGCATCTGGCAAATCAGATTTCGCTGAACAACTCGTGATCGGCACCGGGTTGCCGCGGACATATATCGCCACCGCGCAGGCGTTTGACGCTGAGATGCGCGCCAAGATTGCCCGCCACCAGCAGACCAGAAGCGGCCTCGGCTGGCAGACGGTTGAAGAGCCCGTTGACCTTCCCGCTGCCCTCTCGGCCCAGCCGACCGGGACGGCAATCTTGCTGGATTGCGCGACGCTTTGGCTGTCCAATTTGCTTCTGGCAGAGGCTGATATTTCACGTGCATCCGATCAGTTCTTTGCCCAGCTGGAACATCAGACCGGGCCTGTGACTATCGTCACAAACGAATTGGGGTACGGAATTGTTCCCGAAAATAATCTCGCGCGCGCTTTTGTGGACATTCAAGGCCGGTTCAACCAGCGCCTTGCCCGGCGCGCAGAGCTTGTTGTGCAGGTCACCGCAGGTCTGCCGCTGGCTTTGAAAGGTCAGCTGCCTGAGGTAAAAACATGACCCGCTGGTGGTGGGTGCGACACGGGCCCACGCATCAAAAGGCCCTTACAGGCTGGCGCGACGTGCCAGCCGACCTCAGCAACACCGCGCAAATTGCGCGGCTGATGGACCATCTTCCAGATGCAGCCGTCTTGATCAGCTCTGATCTGCAACGCGCCGCCGCTACGGCGGATGCGATCCAGACCAAACAGCGCCGCCTGCCCCATGAGCGCCGCTTACGGGAGCTGAATTTCGGCATCTGGGACGGCATGATGTTCGACGAGGTCGCCGCCCGCGACCCGGAGCTGTCGCGAGCCTATTGGGAGGCTCCCGGCGACGTGCGCGCACCAGACGGCGAAAGCTGGAATGACGCCGCCGCCCGTGCCGCCCAAGTGGTGGACGCGCTCAATGATGAGGGGCATCGCGACATCATCGCCGTCGCCCATTTCGGGATCATCCTGACCCAGTTTCAACGCGCGTCCGGCAAGACCGCTTATAACACGCTGGCGCAACCCATTGACCCGCTCTCAGTGACGGAGCTGCACCACGACGTCGGACAGTGGAAGGTGGCCTCGGTCAATCACATTCCGTGATAAAGCCCGTCATAAATCGCAATTTCTTGAACCGGTTGGCTCCGGGTTAGGCTGTTTTCATGACCTATCATCTTTACCTTGGCGACCGCAGCTATTCGAGCTGGTCCCTGCGTGGCTGGCTGGTGTTCGAGAAATTCAACATCCCCGTCCGCTCCCATTTTGTGGATTTCAGCCAAGCCGACAGCGTCGCCGCGCAATTGGCAGAAATCGCCCCGGCCCGCACCGTCCCTGCGTTGAAGCTGGAAAGCGGCATCGTGGTGTCCGAGTCGCTTGCCATTGCCGAAGAACTGGCCTCCCGCCACCCAGAGGCTGGCCTCTGGCCCGCAGACCCGGATGCCCGCGCCTTGGCCAGAAATCTGGCCTCCGAAATGCATGCAGGGTTCGGGGCCTTGCGCGAGGTCTGCCCGATGAACCTGCGGCTGGCCTATAGAGATGTGCCTGTGCCAAAGGAGGTCGAACGCGACCTGCGCAGGCTGGAAGTGATCTGGTCCCAAGCGCGCCAAGCCAGCAATCCGCAGGGCCCTTGGCTCGCAGGGGATTACTCCATCGCCGACGCGTTCTACGCCCCGGTGGCCGCCCGCATCGCAGGCTATGGCCTATCCGTAAACGCTGACGCACAAGCCTATGTCGATGCTCATCTGCAAGACCCGGCCTTCCGCCGTTGGCGCGCCATGGGCCTTGCCGCCGGCGAGGTCTTGGAGTGGTACAAACGCCCCTACACAGTGTCAGACTGGCCCGGCCCAACCCCGCTGGCCGCCAAGCCCGTGGATAACGGAACGCCTGAGAATTCGCTCTGCCCTTATTCGCAAAAGCCGGTGACCCATTTGGCCCGGATCGACAGCCGCATCTTTGGCTTTTGCAACGCGTTCTGCCGCGACAAGACCGTGGCCGACCCTGAGGCATGGCCGAAATTCATGGCCATTTACCACTCATAAACCTTACCGCCTTAGCCGTTAACCGGTTTTAACGCCCGATTTAACGGTTGAGGAAAAACCTATGGTATCTCGGACATACACGGTCGCCTTTGAAGGGATCGAGGCGCGCATGGTGGAGGTCCAATGCGCGGTCTCCGCAGGCCTGCCCTCCTTTTCCATCGTGGGGCTTGCCGACAAGGCCGTTAGCGAGGCGCGCGACCGTGTCCGCAGCGCGCTGACCGCCATGTCCATCGCCATGCCCTCCAAGCGGATCACCATCAACCTGTCCCCCGCAGACATGCCCAAAGAGGGCTCGCATTTCGATCTGCCCATCGCGCTATGCCTGCTGGCCGCACTCGACATTCTGCCGCAGGATGAGGTGCAGGCGACGGTCTCCTTGGGTGAGCTGTCGCTCGACGGCTCCCTCGTCCCCGTGATCGGCACCCTGCCCGCAGCCTTGGCCGCAGCTCAGGAAGACTGCACGCTGCTCTGCCCCGACGCCTGCGGCGCGGAGGCCGCTTGGGTCGATAGCACCCGCGTTCTGGCCGCCAAATCCCTGCATGCCTGCATTCAGCATTTCAACGGGCACGCGCCCTTGCAGCCCTCCACCCCCGGCGAGGTCGCGCGGTCGCAACACGCCAAATGCCTGCGCGACGTGAAAGGTCAGGAGCGCGCAAAACGCGCCCTCGAAATAGCCGCCGCCGGTCGCCACCACCTGCTACTCGTCGGCACGCCCGGCTCCGGCAAATCCATGCTGGCCGCCCGATTGCCCGGCATCCTGCCGCCCCTGATGCCAGAAGAAGCGTTGGAAACCTCGATGATCCACTCGCTTGCCGGGCTGCTGGACGAGGGCGGCATATCGCGCGACCGGCCCTTCAGGACCCCGCACCATACGGCCTCCATGGCTGCGATTGTGGGTGGCGGGCGCGGGGCAAAACCCGGTGAGATCTCGCTGGCCCATAATGGCGTGCTGTTCATGGACGAGTTCCCCGAATACCCCCGCGCGGTCCTCGAAACCCTGCGCCAACCGATCGAGACAGGCGACGTCGTCGTCGCCCGCGCAAACGCACACGTGAAATACCCCTGCAAATTTATGCTGGTTGCCGCCGCCAACCCCTGCCGCTGCGGCTACATGACAGATCCCGCCCGCGCCTGCGCCCGTGCGCCGAGCTGCGGGGAGGATTATATGGGACGCATCTCAGGTCCGTTGATGGACCGGTTCGATTTGCGCATTGATGTGCCGCCCGTGGCCTTTACCGATCTGGACCTGCCCGCCTCCGGCGACACATCACAAGAGATATCCGAACGCGTCGCCCAAGCCCGCCAGCGACAATCAGCGCGCTATGACGGCATAGACGACGTGCGGGTGAACGCTGATGTGGACGGGGAATTGCTGAAACAGGTCACGTCGCTTGACAGCGAGGGCGCGGATTTGCTGCTGCGCGCGGCAGAGCATTACAGCCTCTCGGCCCGCAGCTACCACCGCGTGCTACGCGTCGCGCGCACGATTGCCGATCTGGCCGGCAGCGAGGCGGTGCTATCCAACCATGTGGCCGAGGCCGTCAGCTACCGCGTGGCGAGCTAGGCTTTCCCCACCCGCCCCTCGATGGCTTCCCACAGTTTGGCGGTGACGTTCACGCCGTTGAATCGCTCCAACTCTTGCAGGCCTGTTGGCGAGGTCACGTTGATCTCCGTCAGCCAGCCGCCAATAACGTCGATCCCCACAAAAACCTGGCCGTGATCTTTCAGATCCTGGCCGATGCGCGCGCAAATCTCCAGATCGCGCTCCGTCAGCTCCGTCTTCTCGGCCCGTCCCCCCACATGCATATTCGAGCGCGTCTCGCCCGCAGCAGGCACCCGGTTGATGCCGCCGACAGGCTCCCCGTCGATCAGGATCACGCGCTTGTCGCCCTTGGCCACATCGGGCAGGAATTTCTGCATGATCAGCGGCTCGCGGTTGATGCCGGCAAACAGCTCATGCAGGGAGTTGAGGTTCCGGTCTTCCTTGGCCAGCTTGAACACCCCCGCGCCGCCATTGCCGTAGAGAGGCTTCAAAATAACGTCGCCATGTTCCTCCTTGAAGGCCTTCAACGCGCCCAGATCCCGCGCAATCGCGGTGGGAGGCGTGAGGTCCGGGTAGTCCAGAACCTTCAGTTTCTCAGGCCAGTTGCGCACCCATGTCGGGTCATTGACAACCAAGGTTTCGGGGTGAATCCGGTCCAGCAGATGCGTGGTGGTGATGTAGCCCATGTCAAAAGGCGGGTCTTGACGCAGCCAGACGACATCCCAATCGGCGAGGTCAATCTCGGCCACAGCGCCAAGCGTGAAATGGTTGCCCTTCTCGCGGCGCACCTCCAAAGGCCAGCCTTTGGCCAGCACCCGGCCCTCCCGGTAGGCCAGCATATCAGGAGTGTAGAAAAACAGGCTATGGCCACGGGCTTGCGCCTCTTCAGCGATGCGAAAGCTGCTATCGCCGTCGATATCAATTGCGTCGATCGGGTCCATCTGGATGGCGACTTTAAGGCCCATATGCGGTCTCCTGCGGTGTTCCAACGCCTACATGACGCGATCTTGCCGCGCAGGCAATCTTTGATCACCGCAGAGAGGCTGTGCAATCAGGCCGCCAGCGCGTTTTCCAGCAACTCAATCCGGCCCGCCTCGTCCACCAAGGCCACGTCAAACCGGCACTCCGTGTCTTGGCCACTTGGCTGTTTTGCCAAATACACCCGCGCGCAGTCGAAGAGCCGTGCCATCTGAGGGGCGGAGACCCGTTCTGCCGCTCGGGCATGCGTCCGGCTTTTTTTCACCTCGACAAAGACGCAGCAGCCGTCTTTCTGGGCGATCACATCCAGCTCCCCATGACGGGTGCGAAACCGCCGGGCGGCAATGATGTACCCGCGTGCCTGATAGTCCCGCTCAACCGTCTCTTCCGCCGACAGGCCCGCGTGAAAGCTGGTTGATCCGCTCAATTCTTTGACTTCCCCAGTTTCAAAGCCAATTGGTACACGTCGCGCCGCTTCGCCCCTGTAGCTTCCACCACATTCGCTACCGCATCCTTAACGCTGCCGCTCTGTAGCGCCGATTTCAGCAAGTCTTCCAAAGAAGTTTCATCAATTTCGACCTTTTCGCCCCGCGCCACCAGCAAGACCACTTCGCCTTTCAGGCTGCGCTCCGCCATCTCGGAGGCCAGCTCCGATAAAGGCGCGCGGCGCACCTCCTCGAATTTCTTGGTCAGCTCGCGCGCCATCACGGCCTCCCGGTCGGGGCCGAACACCGCCACCATATCCGCCAGAGACTTGCCCACCCGGTTGGGAGATTCGTAAAATACCAGCGTCCCCGGAACATCGGCCAAGCTGCGCAAATAGCTTTGCCGCGCCCCTTTTGCGCTGGGCGCAAACCCCGCAAAAAAGAAACTGTCCGTGGCCAGACCCGACACGGCCAAAGCCGCAAGAACAGCCGACGGCCCCGGCGCTGCGGTGACCAGATGGCCCGCCTGCGACGCGACACGGCCCAATTGGTAGCCCGGATCGGCAATCAGCGGCGTGCCCGCCTCAGAGGCATAGGCCACGGATTTGCCCTCCTCCAACGCACGCAGCAGCCGCGCCCGTTGCCCGTCGCCGCTATGGTCGTGATAAGACAGTACCATTCGCCCGTCCAAGGCGACGCCGTGAATATCCATCAGCTTGCGCAAGGACCGCGTGTCCTCGGCCGCCAGCACATCCGCCGAGGCCAGAATATCGAGCGCCCTAAGCGTAATGTCGCGCGCGGTGCCGATGGGCGTCGCCAGAAAGTACAGCCCAGCGGGGAGAATAACGCGATTTGCTGCAGTCATGATGTTTGCGCGTTCCTTCACATTTACTTGACCCGCCAGAGCGCATAGTTTGCCCCTCGACAATGTGAGGCCCGACAATGCGGGTCTGCGGTGAGCAGGGAGATATGGCATATGTTCAACCTTTTAGGAATGGCCCGCAAGGGACGCAGCTTGGTGGCGGCATTTGGGCTGACAGCCGCACTCGCGGCATGTGATGTAGCGCTTCCGACAGCCTCGGGTGGCGGGGAATCGCTGGGCGCAGGCGACGCGGTCACCGTGGCGCTTTTGGTCCCTTACGGCTCGCCTACGCCGGGCGATGAGGGGCTCGCGCGCTCCTTGGAAAACGCGGCCCGTCTGGCCGCGGCTGATCTGGGTGGCAGCATTAATCTCAAAGTCTACCGCACCGCCGGTCAGGCCGGCACCGCCGCCGCGGTGGCCGATCAGGCGATTGCCGAAGGCGCGCAAGTGATTGTCGGGCCATTGCGCTCTGATGCCGCCAATGCGGCAGCCGTGGCGGCGCGCGATGACGGCGTCAATGTGCTGGCTTTCTCCAACAACACCTCCATCGCGGGCGGCAATCTCTTCGTGCTGGGCAACACATTCGACAACATCGCTTCACGCATGATGCGCTATGCAGGCGCGCAGGGGCGCAACCGTGTGGTGGTCGTCTCCCCCCGGACGCCGGTGGGCGAGATCGCCAAGGCCTCGATCACCCGCGCCGCAGCTGGCGCAAATGTGCAGGTTGTGGGCGACGGCTCTTTCGAGTTCAGTCAGGAAGGCATTGCCAGCGCGGTGCCCGTGATCTCACAAACAGTGAACACGTCCGGGGCCACGGCAATCATGCTGACAGATGACAGCGCGGGCGCCTTGCCGCTTCTGGCAGAGCTGCTGCCGGACGCAGGCATCAACCCGGCATCGGTGAAATATATGGGGCTGACCCGCTGGGACGTGCCTCCGCAAACACTGACGCTGAGCGGCTTGGAAGGCGGCTGGTTCGCCCTGCCTGACCCGTCCCTGACGGCGCGGTTCAACGGCCGCTACCAAATCGCCTATGGCAACCCGCCGCATCCGCTGGCAGGCCTCGCCTATGACGGGGTGGCCGCTGTCGGCGCGCTTGCCGCGAAAAACCTGAAGGCCACAGGCGGCAATCTGACGCAAAGCTCTGGTTTTGCAGGCGTAAACGGGGTATTCCGGCTCAAACGCGACGGCACCGTGGAACGGGCCCTTGCGATTGCACAGGTTACCAGCGGCCAGGTTCGGATTGTCGATGCAGCGCCAAAGTCTTTCTCCGGCGGCGGACTCTAATCCGCTGACTGACATGACCAACACCCAGACGCCGGGCGATTTGATCTGCCCGGCGTCTGACATTTTCGATCTGGCCGCCGTCACGCAAAAGCTGGACGCCGCCATCGCCGATTGCAGCTCCGCCCGCGAGATACGTGACGCGACGGTCGCGCAGCTGAAGGCGGCAAATTTGGCCGGGCGGCAAGTGCTGGCGGAGGCCTTCACAGCCGAGCCCATGGCGGGCTACCCGCTGACCCATTCCTATACATACCTCACCGACGGGCTCGTGCGCGCAACATTGCATGTGGCGCTGACCCATCTGCATCCGCTGCCCAATCCCACCGAATCCGAGCGGCTGGCTTTGATGGCCATCGGCGGCTACGGGCGCGGCGAAATGGCCCCCTTCTCCGATGTCGATCTGCTGTTTCTGACCCCCTACAAAATCACCCCCTGGGCCGAGAGCGTCATTGAGTCGATGCTCTATATCCTGTGGGATCTCAAGCTGAAGGTCGGCCACGCCTCGCGCACCGTGCAGGACTGCCTGCGGCTGGGCCGCGAGGATTACACGATCCGCACCGCCCTGCTGGAGCACCGCCTGATCGCAGGCCACGCGCCTCTGGCCGAGGAGCTGGACCGCCGCCTCTGGGACGAATTGTTCGCGGGCACCGCGCGGGAATTCGTCGAGGCCAAGCTCGAAGAACGCGCCGAGCGTCTGCGCCGTCACGGCGGCCAGCGCTATCTGGTTGAGCCCAACATCAAAGAGGGCAAAGGCGGGCTGCGCGACCTGCAATCGCTGCTTTGGGTGGCCAAATACACCCGCCGCGTGACCACCGTTTCTGCGCTGGTCGATGCAGGCGTCTTCACCGAAGACGAGCGCGACGACTTTGCCGCGGCGGAAAACTTTCTGCTGGTCGCCCGCTCCCATCTGCACCTCGCCGCCAACCGCGCCAATGAGGTGCTCAGCTTCGACATGCAGGTCGAGGTGGCCGACCGGATGCAGTATCGCGACCATGGCGGACGCCGCGCCGTGGAGCATTTCATGCAGGACTATTTCCGTCACGCCACCCGCGTGGGCGAGCTGACCCGCATTTTGCTCACTGACCTTGAGGCCCAGCACGTCAAGCAGGCCCCTGCCATCATCACCATGTTCCGCAATGCCCGCCGCAAGAAATTGAAACCCGGCTACGCGCTGACCCATAACCGGCTCGACATTGAGGACCCGGAGGATTTCCTGCGCGACCCGCTGAACCTGTTGCGCGTCTTCCAAGAGGCGCTGCGCACCGGCTATTTGATCCACCCGAACCTGATGCGGCTGATCGACGCGAACTTGCATTTGCTCGACGAGAAGACGCGCTGGGACAAGGACGCCTCAAAGATTTTTCTCGAAACGCTGCTCAAACACGGCAACCCCGAACGCGCGCTGCGCCGGATGAACGAGCTGGGTGTGCTGGGCGCCTTTATCCCGGAATTTGGCAACATCATCGCGATGATGCAGTTCAACATGTATCACAGCTACACGGTGGATGAGCACACGATCCAGACGATCTCGGTCTTGGCGCAAATCGAGCGCGAAGAGCTGATCGAGGAGCTGCCCGTGGCCTCCTCCATCCTCAAACGCGGCATCAACCGCAGGGTGCTTTACGTGGCCCTCCTGGTCCATGATCTGGGCAAGGGCCAGAAAGAAGACCACTCCATTCTGGGTGCAAAAATCGCGCGCAACGTGGCCCCGCGTCTGGGGCTGAGCGCGGAAGAAAGCGAGACCGTGGAATGGCTGGTACGCTACCATCTGTTGATGTCCGACATGGCGCAAAAACGCGACATTGCCGACCCCCGCACAGTGCGCGACTTTGCCAAAGCGGTCAAAACCGTCAAGCGGCTCGACCTGCTCTGCGTGCTGACCGTCTGCGACATCCGTGGCGTGGGCCCGGACGTGTGGAACAACTGGAAGGCGTCGCTGATCCGGGCGCTCTACCGCCAGACCAAGCGCGGATTGGAAAACGGGATGGAGGCGCTCAACCGCGAGGAGCGCGGCTCCGAGGCGAAAAAGAACCTGCGCACCGCCCTGCCCAATTGGGACAAGAAAGACCTGCGCCACGAGACGACACGCCATTACCCGCCCTATTGGCAGGGCCTGCATGTCACGGCCCATGTCGATTTTGCGCAGCTGCTGCTGGGGCTTGAAACCGATCAAATCCGCATCAAGCTGACCCCCGACGAGGACCGCGACGCCACCCGCGTCTGCTTCGCCATCGCCGACCATCCCGGCATTTTCAGCCGCATGTGCGGCGCGCTGGCACTCGTGGGCGCAAATGTGGTGGACGCCCGCACCTACACCACCAAAGACGGCTTCGCGACGGCCGCCTTCTGGATCCAGGACATTGAGGGCAGCCCCTACGAGGCCAGCAAGCTGCCCCGGCTGAAAACCATGATCCAGAAGACGCTGAAAGGCGAGGTCATCACCCGCGACGCGCTCAAAACCCGCGACAAGGTCAAGAAACGCGAGTCTAAATTCACCGTGCCGACCTCCATCATCTTCGACAATGACGGCTCCGAGATCTACACGATCATCGAGGTCGACACCCGCGACCGCCCCGGCCTGCTGTTCGACCTGACCCACACGCTGGCCGCGTCCAACATCTACATCGCCTCTGCCGTCATCGCGACCTATGGCGCGCAGGTGGTGGATACGTTCTATGTCAAGGACATGTTCGGGCTGAAGTTCCACTCCAAGGACAAGCAGGCCACCATTGAAAAACGCCTCCGCGCCGCCATCGCCCAAGGCGTCGAAAGGGCTGCGCCGTGAGCAAGCCCATCCGCCTGATGCGCGGCTTTGCCACCGTTGGGGTCTGGACGCTATTGTCCCGTATCGCGGGCTTTGTGCGGGACGTGCTGATCGCGGGGTTCCTGGGCTCCGGCCCCGTGGCAGAGGCTTTCCTGATTGCCTTCTCCCTGCCCAACATGTTCCGCCGCTTCTTTGCGGAAGGCGCGTTCAACATGGCCTTCGTGCCGATGTTTTCCAAGAAGGTCGAAAGCGGCGCAGCCCCGTTAGACTTTGCCCGCGACGCTTTCACCGGGCTGGCCACGCTCCTGATCCTGTTCACCGTGGTGGCGCAAATCTTCATGCCCGCGCTGGTGCTGCTGATGGCCTCTGGCTTTGCCGAAGATGAGCGCCTGCCGCTGGCCACCCTCTTTGGCCGCATCGCCTTTCCTTACATCCTGTTCATCTCATTGGCCGCCTTGCTGTCGGGCGTGCTCAACGCCACCGGGCGCTTTGTCGCCGCCGCCGCCGCCCCGGTCCTGCTGAACATCCTGTTCATTTCCTCCGTGACCGCGGCCTATTTCTTGGGCTGGAATATCGGCCTGACGCTCGCTTGGACCGTCCCCGTCGCAGGCATCGCACAGCTGGCCCTCGTCTGGGTTGCCGCCGCCCGCGCGGGCTACCGGCTGGTGCCCAAACGCCCGCGCCTGACGCCCGAACTCAAGCGCCTCGCCATCATCGCAGCCCCCGCCGCTCTGGCGGGCGGCGTGGTGCAGATCAACCTGCTGGTTGGCCGCAACGTGGCCAGCTGGACCGAGGGGGCAATCGCCTGGGTCAACTACGCCGATCGGCTCTACCAACTGCCTTTGGGCGTGGTGGCCATCGCCATCGGCGTGGTGCTCCTGCCGGAGCTGTCCCGCCGCCTGCAATCAGGTGACACCGCAGGAGGCCAGGGCGCCTATAGCCGCGCCGGAGAGGTCGCCCTTGCCCTCACCCTGCCCTGCGCCGTGGCGCTGATGGTGGTGCCGCTGCCAATGATCTCCGTGCTGTTTGAACGTGGTCAGTTCACCTCCGACGACGCGGCGGCCACAGCGCTTGCCGTGGCCGTTTACGGGTTGGGCCTGCCTGCTTTTGTTTTGCAAAAGATCTTCCAGCCGCTCTATTTCGCCCGCGAGGACACCAAGAGCCCGTTCAAATTCGCGCTGGTCTCCATGGTGGTCAACGCAGTGATCGCGGTGGGGCTCTGGCCCTATCTCGACTATCTCGCGGCGGCTTTGGCCACCACTTTGGCAGGCTGGACCATGGCGTGGCAGCTCTGGCGCGGCAGCCGTCAATTCGGGCAGGCCGGCACCTTTGACGCGCGGTTCAGGTCACGCATGCCGCGCATCATCATGGCCTCCGTGCTGCTGGGCGTCGTGCTTTATGCGCTTCAGGTAATGCTCCTGCCGCTTTTGGGCACGCCCGGCTGGCGCTACGCGGCCCTCGCCGTCCTACTGATCTTGGGCGGCTTTGCCTATTACCTCATCGGCAAGGCCTTCGGGGCCTTCAGCGCGGCGGATCTGAAAGCCTCTCTGCGTCGCTAATCGCGCCGCATCTTGGCCACCACCCGCGCCCAGCCGCCGGGGCTGACCACGAAAGACAACACGAACCCGGCGATGAACCCGGCCACATCCGCGATCCAGTCATAGCCCGCGCCAAAGAAAATGCCGAAGACCAGCTGGAACGCCAGCAAGAACCCGATCAGGGTAAAGGCCCGCATCGTGTTGGCCCCGACTGCGGCCAGCTGCACCCAAAGCAGGAAGGTGAAGGCCCCGATCAAACCATAGCCGCCCGGATACGCCCCGATGAGCGGCGCGTTGACGGAGACCAGTTCCCCGTAAACCAACGCGCCAAACACCGACGACACAAAAAACACCGCCAGCACGGCCCAAGCCGCGAATATCTCGCCCACGGCCTTGCCAATCGCCAGCACGATCACCACCGCAAAGGCCGCATGGGTGAAAGAGCCGTGCAAAAACGGGTAGCTCACAAAGCGCAGCATCTGCTCTGCCGGGAATTGCCCGGTGGAGCGCATGAACTCCCACACCGCAGGCAGGAATCCGTAATCCTCCAGCGCCGCCAGCCGCCAGCCAATGGCCTGCGCGCCCCCCGCCAGACCGCTCTCGCCCAGCTGCAACACGATCTCCACGGCCGCGATCACCATGGCCAGCGCCACCACCACCGCAGGCACGGAGTTGAACGGGCTTTCATCCGCATGTGGGTTATGCATGTCGCGCAGCTCCGGTTGACCTCTGTTTGGCCCATCGGTAAGCGATGACGCAGCAACATTCCAGACGGAGCGCCCCTGATGGCCACGACTTTTACCCCGCGCGTGTTTTCCGGCATCCAACCTTCGGGCGGGCTGACGCTTGGCAACTACCTCGGCGCCATCAAGCGCTTTGTGGACATGCAGGGGGCGGAGTTCGAGACGATCTACTGCATGGTCGACCTGCACGCGATCACCGTTTGGCAGGACCCCGCCGATCTGCGCCGCAACACCCGTGAGCTGTGCGCGGGCTTCATCGCGTCGGGCATCGACCCTGAAAGCTCAGTGCTGTTCAACCAGTCGCAAGTGCCCGAACACACGCAGCTTGGCTGGATCTTCAACACCGTCGCCCGCATGGGCTGGTTGAACCGGATGACGCAGTTCAAGGACAAGGCCGGCAAGAACCGGGAGAATTCCTCCGTAGGCCTCTTCGCCTACCCCGCGCTGATGGCCGCCGACATTCTGGTCTACCACGCCACCCATGTACCCGTGGGCGAGGATCAAAAGCAGCATGTCGAGCTGACGCGCGATATCGCCGCAAAATTCAACCATGATTACGGCGTGGAGTTCTTCCCCGTAACCGAGCCGGTCATCGAAGGGGCGGCGACGCGGGTGATGTCCTTGCGCGACGGCTCCAAGAAGATGTCGAAATCTGACCCATCCGACATGAGCAGGATCAACATGACGGACGACGCCGACGCCATTGCCCAAAAGATCCGCAAGGCCCGCACCGACCCCGATGCCTTGCCCTCCGAGGTGGACGGGCTCAAAGACCGCCCCGAGGCGCGGAACCTCGTCAATATCTTTGCTGCCATGAATGACAGCACCGTCGAGGCGGTCCTGGCCGATGTCGGCGGCAAGCAATTCTCCGAGTTCAAGCCGTTGCTGGCCGATCTGGCCGTGGCCAAGCTGTCGCCCATTTCATCCGAAATGGCCCGGCTGATGGAGCATCAGGACGAGATCGACAAAATCCTCGCCCGAGGCGCCGAACGCGCCCGCGCTCTGGCCGCTCCGATCCTGAAGCAAACCTACGAGATCGTGGGAATGGTCGGCGGCTAGCCCTGCTTGGCCAGCCGATCCCGCCACATCGTGTAGATACCCGACACAATGATGATCGCCGCCCCCAACAGCGTCAGCGCGTCGGGGCGTTCGCCAAAGAAGGTGACCCCGAAGAACAGCAAGAAGATCAGGCGCGAGTAGCGGTAGGGCGACACCACCGACACCTCCGCCGCGCGCACCGAGGCGATGATCAGCAGGTAGCCCAGCGCCCCACCGGCGATCATCGTGATGAAGAGAGGCCAGTTCGGCTCTGCCGGGATCAGCGGGTCTCCGGCGAGCAGGCACCACAGCACTGCAAGCGGCACGAGCGCGGCCATTGTGTATGTCGCCAGCGTCGCCGAGGCCATGCCGGGCGGCGTCACCCGCGTCGTCAGATCGCGGCCCGCGAGCCCGATCATTGCGATCACTGGCCAGAGCACAGTGAGGTCAAACGCCTCCGAGCCCGGTTTGATGATCATCAACACGCCGACAAACCCCACCGCAATCGCGGTCCACCTGCGCCAGCTGACGGTCTCATTGAGGAACAGCACCGCCCCCGCCGCGACCACCAGCGGCGTGGCCTGCAAAATCGCCCCCACCGTGGAGAGCGGCACGTAGCTCAGCGCCAGCACGATGCAAAACGTGCCGCAAATCTCCGAGACATAGCGGATCAGCATGACCGGCGAGACCGCGTCCCTGACCCGCAACGGCGCGCCCTGCGCCAGTACCATACCGCCAAACACCACCAGCCCGCCGCCCGTCAGCAGCAAGGTCGTCTGCGCGGGCGTCAGCAACCCGGCGGCAAACTTGATCAACGTATCCGTCACCGCAAAGGCAAACATCGCGGCAATCATCAGCCAGATGCCCCGCAGGTTTTGGTTGGCTGTGGCGGTCATGCGGGCTCCGAGTATGCGAGGGGTAAGGCGCCCTACTGACCCATCCACCCAAGCGGGGCAAGCCCCCTTCGGCCTGCTTGCCTTGGCGGAGCCCGCCCCATAGGCTCTTGCCAAAGAAGGAGCGGCGCAGATGGCAACCGGCACCAACATCAAGACCTATTTCGAAGGCCAGTGGCATGACGGCGACGCGGCCATCATCCGTGCCGCCGATCACGGCGCGTGGCTGGGCAGCTCGGTCTTTGACGGCGCGCGGTATTTCGAGGGCGTCGCCCCCGATCTGGAGGCCCATTGCGCGCGGGTCAACCGCTCCGCCGAGGCGCTGATGATCACGCCCACCATGGAGACCTCTGCAATGGTCGAGGCCGCCCGCGAGGGGCTGGCGATGTACGCGCCCGACGCCACCGTCTATATAAGGCCCATGTATTGGGCGCTCGATGGCGGCGATCTGGGCGTGGACCCCAAACCGGGGGCCACCGGGTTCTGCCTCTGTCTCGAAGAAATCCCGATGGCGCCCGCCAACAAGGCCACCACGCTGACCACCACGCAGTTCCGCCGCCCCGTGATGGAGGACGCGGTGGTCAACGCCAAGGCGGGCTGTCTCTACCCCAACAACGCCCGCATGCTGATCGAGGCGCGCAACAAAGGTTATGGCAACGCGCTGGTCGCCGACGCGCTTGGCAACGTCGCCGAAACCGCCACCGCCAACATCTTCATGGTGCGCGACGGAGAGGTCTTCACCCCTGTTCCCAACGGCACGTTTCTGGCCGGCATCACCCGCGCGCGGCATATGAAAAACCTGCGCGACAACGGGGTGACCGTGCATGAGCAGGTGCTCAGCTTCGACGATTTCCGCGCCGCCGACGAGGTCTTCATGTCCGGCAACATGATGAAGGTCACGCCGGTCACCGAATTTGACGGCACCCATTACCAGCACGGGCCTCTCACCAAGCAGGTGCGCGAAATGTACTGGGACTGGGCCCTGTCCGGGGGGGCGGCCTTATGATCGGGCTGATCTTCTGGCTCGCCTTCGCCCTTCTGGTGTTCGTCGCGCTCTATCTGGCGGTCTTCGGACGCCGCAACTGATTCCAACTGGAAAGGACCACGAAATGACCACCGCCAAAGCCTATCTCGAGGCCGCCAACGCCGAAGTCCCCCGCATCCCCGGCGGCGAGGCCATTGCCAAACACGGCTCCGGCACCGTGTTCGTCGATGTGCGCGACAGCGCCGACATCGCCAAAAGCGGCACCATCAAAGGCGCCCTGCGCATTCCACGTGGCTTCATGGAATTTGCCGCCGACCCGGAGATGGAGAAATTCCACAACCCTGCCATGCAAAAAGACGCAGAGCTCTGCCTCGTCTGTGGCGCGGGCGGCCAAGCGGCGCTTGCGGGCAAGACGCTCAAAGAAATGGGGTACACCAACGTCACCAATATCGGCGGCATCGGCGAGTGGAAAGAGGCCGGCGGCCCGATGGAAGACGGCTGAGCCGCGCGGCGCAATCCCGTATTGCGCCACGTCGCCACTTCCCGCATGATCAACTTCGCTGTGAGCAAGGGAGTGTAGCATGCGCAAGTTTCTGGTCGTTTTGGACGACAGCAAGGAATGTCTGAATGCCATGCGCTTTGCCGCCATGCGCGCCGCGCGGACAGGCGGCGGGGTAGAGGTACTGGCCGTCATCCCTCCCGAAGAGTTCAACCACTGGATCGGGGTGGGCAACATCATGCGCGAGGAGGCCCGCGAGCGCATCGTGGCCCATTTCGAGGTCTTCGCCAAATGGATGCGCGATAAGCAAGGCATCGACCCCGAGCTGGTGATCCGCGAGGGCGAGGTGGTCCGCGAAATTCTGGCGCAGGTGCAAGACGACCCTGAGGTCGGCGTGCTGGTCTTGGGCGCAGGCACCGATGGCGGCCCCGGCCCGCTGGTCACGGAGATGACGCGCAATTCCGGCACCCTGCCCATGCCGATCACCATTGTGCCCGGCACGCTGAGCAAGGAGCAGCTGGAGGCGATCAGCTAGATCAGCTTAGAACAGTTCTAAACTCTTGACCTTTGCCCTGCCCACCGCCATATTTGAAGCCTGATAGAAAAGGTTGGTCTCCCCCATGTTTATTCAAACAGAATCCACCCCGAACCCTGCAACATTGAAATTCCTGCCCGGCCAGTCCGTTTTGGAGGTCGGCACTGCTGATTTCCCGTCGCCCGACACGGCGGACAGCTCGCCCTTGGCCACACGCATTTTCACCGTTGAAGGCGTCACCGGCGTGTTCATGGGGCTGGACTTTGTGACCGTCACCAAGGCGGATGGCGTGGAATGGGACCACATCAAACCGGCCATCCTCGGCGCGATCATGGAGCATTACCAATCGGGCGCGAAAGCGGTCGAGGGGGAGGCCTCTTCAGGCCATGCCGAACACACCGGCGAGGATGGCGAGATCGTGGGCCAGATCAAAGAGCTTCTGGACACCCGCGTGCGCCCGGCTGTGGCCCAAGATGGCGGCGACATCACCTTCCACGGCTTTGACCGCGGCGTGGTCTACCTGCATATGCAAGGCGCCTGCGCGGGCTGCCCGTCATCCACCCTGACGCTGAAAATGGGCATCGAAAACCTGCTGCGCCATTACATCCCCGAGGTGCTGGAAGTCCGCCCAGTGGCTGCATAGGCGCGGCCTGATGACCCGCTCTGCCCGGTGCTATTGCGGCGCGGCGCGGCTGTCCTTCACCGCCGAGCCGCTTCAGGTTGTCTTCTGCCATTGCGATGATTGCCGCCGCTGGACCGGTGCCGCCGCCCCAGCTTTTGCCGCCTTTGCCGATGAGGCGGTGTCGGGGCTCAACACCGTAAGCCCCGGACGCGTGTTCACGAAAGGCGTCACCCGCTGGAACTGCCGCGACTGCGGCTCGCCGCTCTTGGGGCGCTTCGACTACATACCGGACCAATCCTGGGTGCCGCTGGGCGTCATCGACGACGCCGCCGACCTCGCCCCCAGCTTCCACTGCTTTTCTGAGCGTCGTCACGCTTGGGTGCCGGAAGACGGCCTGCCCGGCTCAAACGACACCGGGCGCGAC
>CAYXIZ010000036.1:0-18702 GCA_964465485.1 uncultured Rhodobacterales bacterium
GTGGCCGATGGCGCGGGGGGCTTCACGGAAGCCTGGACCCCGATTGGCGTGGTGTGGGCCACGTTGAAGCCGGGCACGGGGCGCGAGCGGATTGGCGGCAACCTGACGCTGTCGGCAGTGCCCTACCGGATCACGGTGCGGGCGGCCCCGTTTGGAGCGCCGTCGCGGCCGCGGCCTGACCAGCGGTTTCGCGAAGGGGCGCGATTGTTTCGCATTCTGGCGGTGGCCGATCATGACCCGGACCGGGCCTATCTGACCTGCCATTGCACCGAGGAGGTGACCGGATGAGCTACGCAGTTTCGGCGGCCTTGCAGGTCGCAGTGTTCAGCGCTTTGGCAGGCGATGCGGCGCTGGACGCTTTGGTGGGGGACGCGATTTTTGATGCGGACCCTACGGGCACCCTGCCTGCGCAATACGTATCTTTGGGGGCGGAGCGCGCGCGGGACCGCTCGGATGGATCAGGCGGCGGGGCATTGCACGAGTTTGACGTGTCGGTCGTCTCCGACGGGGAGGGGTTTCACGCGACCAAGCTGATTGCGGCGGCGGTCTCCGACCTGCTGGTAGATGCGGAGTTGGTCTTGACGCGGGGGCGGTTGGTCTCGTTGCGCTTTTACAAGGCGAAGGCCGCGCGGGTGGAGAACGGCCGGGTGCGGCGCATTGATCTGACATTTCGCGCGCGGGTTCAGGACGATTGAAGGCCTTCGGCGAGGATATTTTTGAACATGGAAAGACGGGGTCGGCTTCGGGTCGGGCGCGTTAACCTTAATGGAATTTTACCAAATTTAGTGGAGATGCGGCATGGCAGTTCAACGCGGCAAGGACCTGTTGTTGAAGGTGGATCTGACCGGGGACGGGCAGTTTGAAACGATTGCGGGGCTGCGGGCCACGCGGATCAGCTTCAATGCGGAACAGGTGGATGTGACCTCGCTGGAAAGTGCGGGCGGGTGGCGCGAGCTGCTGGCCGGCGCAGGGGTCAAATCGGCCTCCATTTCGGGCTCGGGCGTGTTTCGCGACGAGAATACCGATGAGCGCGCGCGGCAGATTTTCTTTGACGGGCAGATGCCGGAATTTCAGGTGATCATCCCGGATTTCGGCATTGTGGAGGGGGCGTTTCAGATCACCTCCATTGAATATGCGGGCAGCCTTGAGGGGGAGGCGACCTATGAGATGTCGCTGTCTTCCGCAGGCGCGCTGAGCTTCGTGCCGGTCGTGTCCTGATGGTGAACCCGCATGCTGGCGAGGTTGCTCTGGTGCTGGATGGCGCGCGCTTCACGTTGAAGCTGACGCTGGGGGCCTTGGCGGAACTGGAAGAGGGGTTGCAGGGCGAGACCGTGTTGCAGCTGATCGAGCGGTTTGAGGCGGGGGCGTTTTCCACGCGCGACGTGCTGGCCTTGATCGTGGCGGGCCTGCGGGGCGGGGGCTGGAGAGGCAGCGCAGCTGATTTGCTTGCGGTGGAGATTGAGGGCGGGTTGATGGCGGCCACCAAGGCGGCGGCCCAGCTTTTGGTGCGGGCCTTTGCGCCGCCTGCCTCTTGAGCGGGTTTGACTGGGGCGCCTTGCTGAAAGCGGGTGTGCAGGGTGCAGGCTTGCGGCCGCATGAGCTGTGGGCGCTCACGCCCTATGAGCTGAGCCTCGTGCTGGGTGTAGACGCGGTGCAGGCGCCGTTGACCCGGGCCAGATTGATGGAAATGGAGGCGCTTTACAGCGCGGCAGGAGGACAAGATGACGGATGTGTTTGACGGGTTGGACGCGCTGGATGCCAAGATCGAGGGGTTGGAAAACGCGCTGGGCGGCGCGGAAAGCGTTGTGTCGACATTTGAGGGCGAGCTGAGCGGGATGCGGCAGTCGATGCTCTATACTTCAAAGGAGGTGAAGTCCTTGTCGCTGTCGATTGGCGGCGGATTGCGCAAGGCGTTTGACGGGCTGGCCTTTGACGGCATGAAGCTGTCGGACGCGCTGAAGGGCGTGGCGCAAAGCATGGTGAATGCGGCGTATAACACGGCGTTGAAACCGGTTCAGGACGGGCTGGGATCGGCGATTGCGGGCGGGGTGAATGCGCTCGTCTCAGGCATCTTGCCCTTTGAGAAGGGTGGCACGTTCAGTCAGGGGCGCGTGACGCCCTTTGCGCGGGGCGGCGTGGTCTCAAGCCCCACCACCTTTCCGATGCGCGGTGGCACCGGGCTGATGGGCGAGGCGGGGCCGGAGGCGATTATGCCGCTGACCCGCGGCGCGGACGGGCGGTTGGGCGTGGCTTCTGCGGGGGGCGGGCGGCCTGTGCAGGTGGTGATGAATATCTCGACGCCGGATCTTGCCAGTTTCCAGAAATCGCAAAGCCAGATCGCCGCACAAATGAACCGGGCGATGGCGCGCGGCCAGCGTAACCGCTGAGGGAGAGATCAGATGAATTTTCATGACGTGCGGTTTCCCGCAGCTTTGTCCTTTGGCTCGCTTGGCGGGCCCGAGCGGCGGACGGAGGTGGTGACGCTGGCCAACGGGTATGAGGAGCGCAACACGCCCTGGGCGCATTCGCGGAGGCGGTATGACGCGGGCGTGGGGCTGCGATCTTTGGATGACGTGGAAACCATGATTGCGTTTTTCGAGGCGCGGCAGGGGCAGCTTTACGGGTTTCGGTGGAAGGACTGGTCGGATTACCGGTCTTGCGCGGCGACGGCGCAGATCACCTATGGCGACCAGATCATTGCGCGGGGGGACGGCGAGACCGCGCAGGTGCAGCTGATCAAATGCTACCGCTCAGGCGAGGCCTGCTATGAGCGGCCTCTAACCAAGCTGGTCGCGGGGACTGTCAGGCTGGGGCTGGACGGTGTCGAGGTGCAGGAAGGCGTGGATTGGAGCGTTGATCTGGGCTCGGGGCTGGTCACGTTTGCGCATCCGCCGGATATGGATGTGGAAATCACGGCAGGGTTCGAATTTGACGTGCCGGTGCGATTTGACACGGATGCCATCCAGACGAGCGTGGCCTCGTTTCACGCGGGCGAGGTGCCGAGCGTGCCGGTGGTGGAGGTGCGCATATGAGCGCGCTTCAAGAGCATTTGCAGGAGAAACTGACCCATGTGGCGCGTTGCTGGGCGCTGACCCGGCGCGACGGGCGGGTGTTTGGCTTTACCGATCATGACCGGGAGCTGAGTTTTGACGGGATCAGGTTTCGCGCCGATAGCGGGATGACCGCGCGGGTGCTGGAGCAGGTGACCGGGCTGGCGGTTGACAATACGGAGGCCATTGGGGCTCTGTCGGATATTTCGGTGACGGAGGCTGATATTGTTGCGGGTCGGTTTGATGCCGCACAGGTGCAGTCCTGGCTGGTCAATTGGCAGGATGTGAGCCAGCGCGAGATGGTGTTTGCGGGCTCCATCGGGGAGATCAAGCGTGCAGATGGGGCGTTTCATGCAGAGCTGCGTGGCTTGAGCGAGATGCTGAACCGGCCTGTCGGTACGGTGTTTCAAGGGGGCTGTCAGGCGGTTCTCGGCGACGCGAAATGCCGCCATGATCTGGGCGCGCCGGGCTACAGCACGGTGCTCGCCGTGGAGCAGGTCGAGGCGGGGCGGGTGTTCACTTTTGAAGAGATTGCCGGATTTGACGACCGCTGGTTCGAGCGCGGCCTGTTGCGGGTCACAAGTGGCGCGGCCGAAGGGCTGATGGCTGTCGTCAAGAATGACCGGGTGGAGGGCGGCGCCCGCGTCATTGAGCTGTGGGAAGAGCTGCGCGCGCCGATTGCGCAAGGCGACACGGTGGTGTTGCAGGCGGGATGCGACAAGCGGCCCGAGACATGCCGTCTGAAGTTCAACAACCTGCCGAATTTTCGGGGCTTTCCGCATATTCCGGGCGAGGACTGGCTGGTGGGATACCCCACCGCTGGCAGCCGCAATGATGGCGGGAGCCGGTACAGATGAGCGGCGTGGAGCAGCGGGTGATCCGCGAGGTGATGGCCTGGGTTGGAACGCCCTACAGGCATCAGGCCTCTTGCCTGGGCGCGGGGGCTGATTGCCTTGGATTGCTGCGCGGCGTGTGGCGTGGGCTTTACGGCGAGGAGCCCGAGCTTGTGCCCGCCTACACGCCTGATTGGTCCGAGCCGCAAGGCGACGAGGTCTTGATGCGGGCCGCAGAGCGGCATTTGATCTCGAAACCCATCCGGGACGCGGCTGTGGCCGATGTTGTCTTGTTTCGGATGCGGCAAGGCGGGGTCGCCAAGCATCTGGGTATCCAGACCCGGATCGGGAATGCCCCGGAATTTATCCATGCCTATAGCGGGCATGGGGTGCGGGTGTCTCCGCTGTCCAAGCCGTGGGCGCGCCGGATCGCGGCCCGGTTTGCGTTTCCCGGTTAGACGCTTGCGATTTCGCTTTCCCCAATTCAACTGAACGAGGTGCCTGATGGCGACCATATTACTTTCTGCAGCCGGAGCGGCCCTTGGCGGCGCGGTTGGGGGCGGCGCGCTGGGGTTGAGCTCGGTTGTGATCGGGCGGGCCATCGGGGCCACGATCGGGCGGGCCATTGACCAAAGCCTGATGGGCGGCGGCAGTGAAACCGTGGAGACCGGCAAGCTGGACCGGATGCGCATTATGGGGGCCAGCGAGGGGGGCTCTGTGCCGCGCGTCTTTGGCCGTGTGCGGGTGCCGGGCAACGTGATCTGGACCTCGAATTACCGCGAGCGGGTAACGCAGCAGGAAACGAGCGGCGGCAAAGGCGCGCCGAGCGGGCCGACGGTGCGCAATTACAGCTACTCCATCTCATTGGCCGTGGCGCTTTGCGAGGGAGAGATCTCGCGCGTTGGCAGGGTGTGGGTGGACGGCCAGATCGTGCCGCGCTCGGATTTGAATCTGCGTGTTTATACCGGCGCAGAGGATCAGCAGCCGGACCCTGTGATGGTCTCCATTGAAGGGGTCGACAATGTGCCTGCGTATCGCGGCACGGCCTATGTGGTGATGGAGGATTTGCAGCTTGAGCAATGGGGCAACCGGGTGCCGCAGTTCACGTTCGAGGTGATCCGCCCGGCGCAGCCCGCGCATCTGGACGCGCCCGCGTCTTTGGCGGATGTGGTTCAGGGTGTGGCGATGCTGCCCGGCTCCGGGGAATACGCCTTGGCGACGACGCCGGTGTACCGCTCAGGTGCGACCGGGCAGGGTCGCGTTGCCAACCAGAACACCGAGGAGGGGCGCACGGATATTCTGGGTTCACTGGAGGCGTTGCAGGATGAGCTGCCCAATTGCGGCGCGACCTCGTTGATTGTCAGCTGGTTTGGCGACGATTTGCGGGCCGGGCATTGCAGCTGTCAGCCAAAGGTGGAGACGGGCGGCAACGCGCCTGCGGCCCTTGGGAGCACGCCGGTTTACAGCGACACGGGCAACGGCCCCTTGCCGTGGAACCCGGAGGCGGGGTCGGATGACCGCACGCCTTGGCAGGTTGGGGGCTTGTCGCGAGGGCAGGCCGCAGAGGTGGGACAGATTGACGGACGGCCTGTCTATGGGGGCACGCCCAGCGACGCGTCGGTGGTGGAAGCCATTGAGGTACTGCGGGACGCAGGCCAGGAGGTGATGTTTTACCCGTTCCTGCTGATGGAGGTGCTGGAGGGCAACGCCTTGCCGGACCCATGGACGGGTGCCGCCAGCCAGCCGGCCTTGCCGTGGCGAGGTCGGATCACCAGCAATGTGGGGCCGGGGCAGGTGGGCTCGACGGATGGGACGGCTGCGGCTGAGGCAGAGGTTGCGGCATTTATGGGGAATGCTGTGCCGTCGGATTTTGCCATTTCCGGCAAGCGCGTGATTTACACTGGCCCAGCAGAGTTTTCCTATCGGCGGTTCATCCTGCATTATGCGGCGCTCTGCGCTGCGGCGGGCGGCGTGGGCTCGTTCTGCATCGGCTCTGAAATGCGCGGCCTCACCCAGATCCGGGACGCGGCGGGTGGGTTCCCGGCGGTAGCGGCTCTGCGCGCTTTGGCGGCGGATGTGAAGCTTTTGTTGCCCGGTGCCAAGATTGGCTACGCGGCGGATTGGTCGGAGTATTTTGGCTACCAGCCACAGGACGGCTCCGGCGACGTTCTGTTTCATCTGGACCCGCTTTGGGCGGATGATGCGATCGACTTTGTGGGGATTGACAATTACATGCCCCTGTCGGATTGGCGTGACGGGGACAGCCATGCGGATGCGGGGTTCCGCACGCTATATGACCCGGAGTATTTGAAGGGCAATATCGCGGGCGGTGAAGGGTATGATTGGTTCTACGCCAGCCCCGAGGACCGCGCGTTGCAGCTGCGCAGCCCGATCTCTGACGGGGCTTATGGTGAGGATTGGGTTTACCGCTACAAGGACATTCAGGGCTGGTGGAGCAATGCCCATCATGACCGGATTGGCGGGGTCCGCTCCGAGACGCCCTCGGACTGGGTGCCGGGCTCCAAGCCCATTTGGTTCACCGAGCTGGGCTGTGCGGCGATTGACAAAGGGTCCAATGAGCCGAACAAATTTGTCGACGCCAAGTCGAGCGAAAGCGCCTTGCCGCATTTCAGCTCCGGGGCGCGTGATGACTATATTCAGCACCAGTTCCTGCGCGCCTATTCCGAGTTTTATGCCGAGGCGGAGAACAATCCGGTGTCGGAGGTGTATGGCGGCCCGATGGTGGATATGTCGAAGACGCATGTCTGGGCCTGGGACGCGCGGCCTTGGCCGGATTTCCCGAATAACCGTGCCGTCTGGAGCGATGGCGAGAACTACCTGACCGGGCATTGGATCACCGGGCGCAGCAGCAACCAGTCTTTGGCCGCCGTGGTGGCAGAGCTGTGTGAAAGGGCAGGCGTCACAGAATATGACGTCAGCGCGCTGCACGGGGTCGTCCGGGGCTATACCGTGGCCGATAGTGAGAGCCCGCGCGCCAGCCTTCAGACGCTGATGGTGACCTATGCCATCGACGCGATTGAGGCCGGTGGGCGGCTGGTGTTTCGCAACCGCAGCCTTGCTGAGAGCCATGTGGTGAGCGCGGAGGACCATGTTCTCAGCGATGGTGGCGAGGCCGTGGTTGAGGCTATCCGCGCGCCGGAGGCTGAGGTCGTGGGCGAGGTGCGTTTGGGCTATTCGGCCGGCGACGGGGCGTTTGAAAGCCGTCTGGTGTCGGCTCGCTTTCCGGGGGATATGACGGCGCAGACTACGCATAATGAGGTGCCGTTGAGCCTGACGCGCCCCGAGGCCAGCGGCGTGGTGGAGCGTTGGTTGTCTGAGGCGCGGGTGGCGCGGGAGAGTGTTCGGGTCAGCGTGCCTCCGTCACGAAGCGAGATCCGGGCGGGCGACACGGTGCAGCTTTTGGACGAGGACGGGGCAGGGGCGGAATACCGCGTTGACCGGGTCGAGGCCTCGGGCGCGCGCCTGCTGGAGGCCACGCGGATCGAGCGTCAGCTTTATGTTCCCAGCCAGAGTGTTGAAACCACGCCAATCCCTCGCGCGTTCAGCGTGCCGATCCCGATCACCGCACAATTTATGGACCTTCCGCTTTTGCGGGGCGACGAGGTGCCTCACGCGCCTTATATTGCGGTATCTGCCAATCCTTGGCCGGGTTCTGCGGCGGTGTATGATGCGGTTGAGGATGCGGGCTACGCGCTCAACACGCTGATCGAACGGCCATCCACGATTGGCGTCACCGAGACCGCGCTGATCGCTGCACAAAGCGGGCGGTGGTCCCATGGGCAACCTTTGAGGGTGGTTCTGCAAGACGGCGTCCTGAGCTCTGCCAGCCGGACAGATGTGCTGGCTGGCCGGAACGCGCTGGCCATAGGGGACGGGTCTTCGACGCTGTGGGAGGTGCTTCAATTTGCGCAGGCAGATCTCGTCGGGCCGAATACCTATGAGCTGTCGGAGCTGTTGCGCGGCCAAGCCGGAACTGACGGGATCATGCCTGAGGTCTGGCCGGTTGGCAGCCGGTTTGTTTTGCTTGATGGCGGCCCGGAGCAGCTGGAGCACGGTCTCGCGCAACGGGATCTCGCGCGGCATTACCGTGTTGGGCCGGGGCTCAGGCCGCTGGATGATCCATCCTACCGGCATTATGTCGAGGCATTTCCGGGCATCGGGCTGCGGCCATACGCGCCGGCGCATTTGCGCGTTTCATCAATCACCAGCGGCTGGGAGTTGAGCTGGGTTCGGCGGACACGGGTTGATGGGGACAGTTGGGCCTCGGTTGAGGTGCCGCTGGGCGAAGATGTGGAAGCCTACCTGATCCGGATCGCTAAAGATGGAACGGTTTTGCGCGAGGTGACCACGACGCAGCCCGCATGGAGCTACCCAAATGGGCTTGCCACTTTGGACGGCGCGGTTGCGCCGTTTGAGGTGCATGTCGCGCAGATTTCACAAAGTTTCGGGCCTGGGCCCTTTGCAAGGAAGAATATAGATGCCTGATTCAGCAAGATTGCACCTGCCATTCGTCGCCGCCGCGCAGGCGCAAAAACATGTAACGGTCAATGAGGCGCTGGCGCGGGTGGACGCCATGGTGCAGGTCACGGCCGAAAGCCGGACGCTGCAATCGCCGCCCCTGGTGGTCAGCGAGGGGGAGACCTATCTGATCCCGGCTGGCGGGGTAAATGACTGGCAGGACCATGACGGTGAGGTCACAAGCTTTCTCAACGGTGCCTGGGCGTTTTTTCAGCCGCTTCCGGGCTGGGAGATCTGGGTGTCTGACGAGTTCCGACGTCTGACTTTCACCGGAGATACGTGGATCGACAATGCGGTTGCCCTGTCCAAGAACCAAGCGGCGATGCATGCGGATATTGTCGAGATTGATCATGTTTTCACTGGCGGCACGTTCGAGCAAACCGGGTTCGTGATCCCGTCCCATACGAGCGTTTGGGGCGTGACGGGCCGGGTGTTGCAGCCCATCACTGGTGATCTGAGTGACTGGTCGCTGGGCGTTGATGGGTCGGCGACGCGCTATGGGGATGGGCTTGGTTTGGGGGCCGGGTCGTGGTTGCGGGGTCTGACGGGACAGCCCGTGACCTATTACAGCGCGACGCGGCTTGATCTGACCGCCAACGGGGGCAGCTTCACGGGCGGATCGGTGCGGCTGGCCATTCACTTGATGCGGTTTGATTTGCCGCTGGGCGATTAGGGGTCTTGAGGGATTTTGTCGACCTCACGAGACTGTGCGGCGCTGGCATTGTGCTTTGCTCCCAAGTTTGGTTTGCTGTAGCAGCCTGAGGCAAAGGAGATTGTCATGCAGCACCAGAGCACCAAACTCTCGGAAATTGACCCGGTCTGGCAGCGGATTTCGGACGAGGCGCGCGCCGCGATTGCGACAGAGCCGCTTTTGGGCGGGCTGCTGCATGGAACGATCCTGCATCACAAGTCGCTGGAGCGGGCCTTGTCGTTTCGAATTTCCGAAAAGCTGGCCTCGGCGGAGATGTCAGCGCAGATCCTGCGCGAAATTTCGGACGAGGCCTACCGCGCTGACCCGGAGCTTGGGGCAGCCGCACGGGCCGACATTATGGCCGTGTTCGAGCGCGACCCTGCCTGCCACCGTTTCCTGCAACCTTTGGTCTATTTCAAAGGCTTTCAGGCGATCCAGGCCTACCGGGTCGGGCATTGGCTCTGGAAGCAGGGCCGCAAGGACCTGTCCTATTTCTTCCAGATGCGGGTCAGCGAGATGTTTGGCATCGACATCCACCCGGCGGCCAGGATTGGCCGGGGCATCATGATTGACCACGCGCATTCTATCGTCATTGGCGAGACGGCGGTGGTGGGTGACAATGTCTCCATGCTGCATTCGGTGACGCTGGGCGGGACGGGCAAGGAAGATGATGACCGCCATCCCAAGATCGAGGATGGGGTTCTGATCGGCGCGGGCGCGAAAGTGCTGGGCAATATTACCGTCGGGCAATGCTCGCGGGTTGCGGCGGGATCTGTGGTTTTGGAGCCGGTGCCCCCGATGAAAACTGTCGCCGGGGTGCCTGCTAAGATTGTTGGTGAGGCCGGGTGTTCGCAGCCTGCGCTGTCCATGGATCAACTGTTGTCCGGCAAGGCGTAAGTCATTCATATATCGCATTAAAAAAGGCCCCTCGCATATCTGCGGGGGGCCTTCTTTGCGTTTTGATGACTGGCGTTTAAGCCAGCATCATGACCGGGCTTTCGAGGTTGTCCTTGATGGCATTCAAGAGGTCTGCCCCCAGTGCGCCGTCGATCACGCGGTGATCTACGCTCAAGGTCGTGGACATCACCGTGGCCACTTTCACCTCGCCGTCTTCTCCGACAATCGGTTTCTTCGCGCCAGCACCTACAGCCAGAATTGCGGCATGTGGCGGGTTTATGATCGCGTCGAAATTGTCGATGCCGAACATGCCCAAATTGGAAATCGCAAAGCTGCCGCCTTGGTATTCATGCGGTGCCAGTTTGCGGTCACGGGCGCGGGCGGCGAGGTCCTTCATCTCGGCGGACAAAGCCGACAGAGACTTCATCTCCGCATCCTTAAGCACCGGTGTGAACAGCCCGCCCTCGATGGCGACGGCCACGGCCACATCAGATGGTTTCAGCGAAAGCATCCGGTCGCCGGCCCAAACGGCGTTGGCGTCAGGCACCTGTTGCAGGGCAAGGGCGCAGGCTTTGATGATGAAGTCGTTGACCGACAGCTTGATGCCACGTGGCTCCAGGGATTTGTTCAGCTGGCTGCGGAATTTCAGCAAAGCGTCCAGCTCGATGTCGCGGCGCAGGTAGAAATGCGGCACGGATTGTTTGGCCTCGGTCAGGCGGGCGGCGATCGTTTTGCGCATGCCGTCGAGGGCCACTTCTTCGTAGTCGCGGTTGGCATAGGTCTTTAGCACCACATCCGTTGCGGGGCCAGCGGCCATTGCGGCGGGGGAGGCAGCAGCAGGCGCGGAGGCCGCAGGGGCAGGGGCCGCGCCGGGCTTGGCGTCCAGCACGTCGGCTTTGACGATACGGCCTTTCGGCCCGGAGCCTTTGATTTGTGACAGGTCCAAGCCCTTGTCCTTTGCGATCCGGCGGGCCAGAGGCGAGGCAAACACGCGGTCGCCGTCTTTCACTGGGGCTGCCGCAGGCGTGGAGGCTGGTGCCTCAGCTTTTGGCGCTTCCGTAGGTGCTGGGGCCGCCTCCGCTTTCGGCGCAGAGGCTTTGCCGATGTCGTCCGCACTTTCCCCGTCCTCCAAGATCACGGCAATTGGCGTGTTTACCTTCACGCCCTCGGTACCTTCATCGACAAGGATCTTGCCGATCACACCTTCATCCACGGCTTCAAATTCCATCGTGGCTTTGTCGGTTTCGATTTCGGCCATTACGTCGCCAGAGGCCACGGTGTCGCCTTCCTTCACCAGCCATTTGGCCAGCGTGCCTTCTTCCATCGTCGGGGAGAGGGCGGGCATAAGCAGTTCAATAGGCATATCCGGCTCTCCTTAGCGGTAGGTGACGGCTTTGACGGCGTCCATGACTTCCTTCGTCGTGGTCAGCGCAAGCTTTTCGAGGTTGGCGGCGTAGGGCATCGGGACGTCCTTGCCAGTGCAGTTGAGCACGGGCGCATCGAGATAGTCGAACGCCTCCGTCATGATCTGCGCGCTCAAGTAACTGCCGATGGAGCAGACGGGGAAACCTTCCTCGACCGTCACGCAACGGTTTGTTTTCTTTACGCTTTCAATGACAGTCGGCATGTCCAGCGGGCGCAATGTCCGCAAGTCGATGACCTCCGCCGAGATGCCTTCTTTGGCCAGCTCGTCTGCCGCTTCCAACGCGTATTTCATGCCGATGCCGAAACTGACGATTGTGACATCGCTGCCCTCGCGCCAGATCTTCGCCTTGCCAAATGGCACGGTGTAGTCGTCCATCACCGGCACGTCAAAGCTTTGGCCGTAGAGGATTTCATTTTCCAGGAAGATCACCGGGTTCGGGTCGCGGATCGCTGTTTTCAGCAGGCCTTTGGCGTCGGCCGCGGAGTAGGGCATGACCACTTTCAGACCCGGCACTTGGCTGTACCAAGACGCGTAATCATGGCTGTGCTGCGCCCCAACGCGGGCTGCGGCACCATTCGGGCCACGGAACACAATCGGCGCGCCCATCTGGCCGCCGGACATGTAAAGTGTCTTGGCGGCGGAGTTGATGATGTGGTCAATCGCCTGCATGGCGAAGTTGAAGGTCATAAACTCGACGATTGGGTTCAAGCCGCCAAAGGCCGCGCCTACACCGATCCCGGCAAACCCGTGCTCGGTGATGGGCGTGTCGATCACGCGGCGTGCGCCGAACTCGTCCAGCAAACCTTGCGAGATTTTGTAAGCACCTTGATATTCGGCGACCTCTTCCCCCATCAAGAACACGTTGTCATTGGCGCGCATTTCTTCAGCCATCGCGTCGCGCAGCGCTTCGCGCACGGTCGTGGGCTTCATCTCGGTGCCTTCGGGGATGTCTATCTCAGCCGGAGTGACCACGGCCACAGGTGCGGCAGGGGCCGCTGCAGCAGGCTCATCCGGGGCGGCTTGCGCGTCGGCTGGTTTGGCCTCCTTGATGTCGTCGGCGCTTTCGCCTTCCTCGACCATGACGGCGATGGCGGTGTTCACTTTCACGCCTTCAGTGCCTTCGGCCACCAGAATTTTGCCAACGATCCCTTCGTCGACGGCTTCAAATTCCATCGTGGCTTTGTCGGTTTCGATCTCGGCCAGAATGTCGCCGGAGGATACGGTGTCGCCCTCTTTGACGAGCCATTTGGCCAGCGTGCCTTCTTCCATGGTCGGCGAGAGGGCGGGCATCAGGATTTCAGTCGCCATATCTTAAGCCTCCGCTTCCATGTAGATATCTGTGTAAAGCTCGTCCAAGCTCGGCTCCGGGCTTTCTTTGGAGAATTCAGCGGCCTCGTTCACCACTGATTTGATCTCTTTATCAATCGCTTTCAGATCATCCTCAGACGCGTGTTTGCCGGTCAGCAGCATGTCGCGGACCTGCTCGATGGCGTCGCGCTCGTCGCGCATCTTCTGCACTTCCTCGCGGGTCCGGTACTTGGCGGGGTCGGACATGGAATGCCCACGGTAGCGGTATGTCTTGATCTCGAGGATATACGGACCCTTGCCCGCGCGGCAGTGCGCGACGGCCTTTTCACCGGCCTCTTTGACCTTCAGCACGTCCATGCCGTCGACCTCTTCGCCTTCGATCCCATAAGCGGCGCCGCGTTCCCAATAGGAGGGCGATTTGGTGGAGCGTTGGGTCGATGTGCCCATCGCATATTGGTTGTTCTCGATCACGAAAATCACCGGCAGGTCCCATAGCTCGGCCATGTTATAGGCCTCGTAGACCTGGCCCTGGTTGGCCGCGCCGTCGCCGAAATAGGTGAAGGTGACGTTGTCATTGCCTTTGTACTTGTCGGAAAACGCGAGCCCCGCGCCCAATGGCACTTGTGCGGCGACAATCCCGTGGCCGCCGTAGAAATGCTTCTCCTTGGAGAACATGTGCATGGAGCCGCCCTTGCCTTTGGAATACCCGCCTTCGCGGCCCGTCAGCTCGGCCATCACGCCTTTGGGGTCCATGCCGCAGGCCAGCATATGGCCGTGGTCGCGGTAGGAGGTGATGCGCTTGTCGCCCTCTTTGGCCGCGGCTTCCAGACCGACAACGACGGCCTCTTGGCCGATATAGAGGTGGCAGAACCCGCCGATGAGCCCCATTCCGTAAAGCTGGCCCGCCTTTTCCTCAAAACGGCGTATCAGCAGCATGTCCCGGTAATATTGTAAAAGCTCGTCCTTGGAGACATTCGGTTTCTTCGCAGATTTCTTAGCGGCCACGCGCGTCGTCCTCCCAGATTTCAAAAGTAGTTTAACGTTAAACTATTTACTATCAGAGCATCTTCTGAATTGCACGTCCAGATTTTTTCAGAACTGCCATGCGGCAAAAGCATAGCTCTCCCCCATGCCGAACGCGTGGGCGGCGGGGTGGTTCCGAAAAATCGTGGGTCAGCGAATGATGATCTCGTCGGCGCGCATCAGGCCAAGGATTTCGCGGGCCTGCATGTCCAGAAGGTCCAGATCCAGATAGCCATCTGACAGGCGGCGGGTCTTGTTGCGCATCTCGGCCACTTCGGCCTCCAGCGCGTCCAGTTCGGCGCGCAGGGTTTGCACCTCGGCCTCAACCTGCACCCGGCGGAAGATGCCGAAATCACCTTGCACGGCGGCAAAGGTGAAATATGCGCTCAGGCACATCAGCAAGCAAAACATCAGCAATGAGGTGAGCCCGGGCGAGCTGCGTGTGGAGGACATGGGGTTATAGAGCCTGCTTCTTATGCGCCGCTTTGTGTCCAGCGGCTTCACATCAATATAGGCGAGGCGATTCGCTGTGTGAATCCCTAAAATGACCCATCCGCGCAAAAGCTCACGCCTGTGGCGTGAACCTGCTCAAAATGTTGTGGGTGGGCTCAGCCCGCGACCGAGGCGTTATAGATGCTGTCGATCGTGGCCCCAAGCTGCTTGCGGAATGCAGCGTCGTCCTGACCTGCGGCCAGACCTTCGGTCAGCGCCCGCGAGAAGCTGGCAATGACGCCTGCATTTTTGGCCAGACGCGCATTGGCCTCGTCACGCGAATAGCCGCCCGACAAGGCCACAACACGCATCACTCGGTCATGATCTACAAGCGGTTTATACTGGTTCGCGGTCTCGGGCAGGGTCAGCTTCAGCATGACCTCTTCGCCGGGTTTGAGCATGTCCAGCTGTTTGCCGATTTCGTCAAGCAAGATGGCTTCGGCCTCCGCCTTGTCCTCGATGGATATGGTGATCTCAGGCTCGATGATCGGCACCAGACCGTGGCTCAGAATCTGGCGGCCAATCTCAAACTGTTGCGCCACATTGGCCGCAATGCCAGAGCGCGACGCGGCATCAATCACAGAGCGCATTTTCGTGCCAAACATCTGCGCCTCAACGGCGCGTTTCAGCAGGTCATCAAGGCCTGCAATGGGCTTCATCAGCTTCACCCCGTCAGAGGCCTCTTCCAGACCCTTGTCCACCTTCAAAAACGGCACCACGCCGCTGTCTTCCCACAGGTATTGACCCGCTGGCTTGCCGCCGATCTCGCGGTCCATGGTCATCTCGAACAGGATCGCGCCGATGACCTTGTCGCCGGTGAATTCCGGGGCCTGCGCGATGCGGGAGCGCATGGCGTGGATCAGGTCATACATTTCGGCCTCAGACGCGTAGGCATCTTCGTTTACGCCGTAGAGTTTGAGGGCTTTCGGGGTCGAGCCGCCCGATTGGTCCAGTGCGGCGATAAAGCCGGGGCCGCTGGTGATTTTGTCGGCTTGTGTCTGGTTGGCCATGTGCTCGTATACCCTTCAAAAATGTCGCAACGGCACCGTGCCGTCGCGCTCCACTTAGGTGACAGGGATCTGTGTTGCAATTATGGTGGCGCTAACACCTTGCGGAAAATAAGTGTTTCCTTGGCGAATGCGCCCGATTGAACACAGCGCTAGCCTTCTAACGCGGCCACACCGGGCAGGGTTTTGCCTTCCATCCACTCCAGAAACGCGCCGCCTGCGGTGGAAATATAGGTGAAGGCCTCGGCCGCGCCGCTGACATTCAAGGCGGCCACCGTGTCACCTCCACCCGCGACGGAGATCAGCTTGCCTGCCTTGGTCAGCTCTGCCGCCTTGGCTGCTGCCGCGTTGGTGGCCGCGTCAAAGGGCGGGATTTCGAACGCACCCAGCGGGCCGTTCCAGATCAGCGTCTCAGATTTGTCAAAGACGCCTTCCAGATTGGCCACGGTCTTGGGGCCTGCGTCCAGAATCATGGCGTCTGCGGGGCAGGCATCTGCGGCGACGGTCTCATTCGCAGCACCGGCTTTGAATTCGCGTGCGACCACCACATCAGATGGCAGGTGTATCGTGCAACCGACTGATTTTGCTTTGGAAATAATCTTAGAGGCCGTATCCGTCATGTCATGCTCGGCCAGCGATTTGCCGACATCAATGCCTTGTGCGGCCAGAAACGTGTTGGCCATGCCGCCGCCGATCACCAGATGGTCGGTCTTCTCCACGAGGTTGGAGAGCAGCTCCAGCTTGGTTGAGACCTTCGCCCCGCCGACCACGGCCACAACGGGTCGTTTCGGAGTGCCCAGTGCCGTCTCCAGCGCGCTCAGCTCCGCCTGCATCAGACGCCCCGCACAGGAGGGCAGCAGGCGTGCGATGGCTTCTGTTGAGGCATGCGCCCGGTGCGCCGCAGAGAAGGCGTCGTTGACGTAGAGATCGCCCAGCGAGGCCAGACGCGACGCGAAGCCCTCGTCATTCTTCTCTTCGCCGGGGTTGAAGCGCAGGTTTTCCAGCAGGGCGACGCTGCCCATCTCCAGCTCGCCAAGGCGCGCGCCATACTTGCCGTCGATGAAATGCACCACGCGGGCGAGGCATTTTTCCACGGCGGGGACGATCTGGGACAGCGACATCTCCGGCACAATCTGACCTTTGGGCCGTCCGAAATGGGCCATCAAGACGGCCTTGCCGCCGCGCTCGAGCACCTCGTGAACCGTCGGTACAATGCGCTGGATGCGCGTGTCGTCAGTGACCTGGCCGTCTTCCACAGGCACGTTGATGTCCACCCGGATCAAAACCGTTTTGCCGCTCAAGTCCATATCGTCGAGTGTTTTCCAGCCCATATGCCTGCGTCCTTCAGGTTAACAAATGCCTAACGAAAACAAGCAACCCGTTGGGATTGCTTGCAAATTCGTTCCGCGACGCATGCGTCGCTTATGAGGGGGAGTGTCTCAGATCAGCTTGCCCATCGCAACCGCTGTGTCGCTCATCCGGTTGGAGAAGCCCCATTCATTGTCATACCAGCTCAGCACCCGCACCATGTTGCCGCCCAGAACCTTGGTCTGCTCCGAGGCCAAGATAGACGAGCGGGGGTCGTGGTTGAAGTCGGAGGAGACCAAAGGCTTGTCGGAATAGCCAAGGATGCCTTTCAGCGGGCCTTTCTCAGCCGCTGCTTTCATCACCGCGTTGACCTCTTCGGCGGTGACGTCCTTGGCCGCCTCAAAGGTCAGGTCGACGCAGCTGACATTCGGCGTGGGCACCCGGATTGCGACGCCGTCCAGCTTGCCTTCCATCTCGGGCAGCACGAGGCCCAGAGCCTTGGCCGCACCGGTGGAGGTCGGGATCATCGACAGCGCTGCGGCGCGGGCGCGGTAGAGGTCTTTGTGCATCGTATCGAGCGTTGGTTGGTCGCCGGTATAGCTGTGCACCGTGGTCATGAAGCCTTTGACCAGACCGATCTCGTCGTTCAGGACTTTGGCCAGCGGGGCCAGACAGTTTGTGGTGCAGGAGCCGTTGGAGACGACCAGATCATCGCCGGTCAGCGTGCCATCGTTCACGCCGTAGACAATTGTTTTATCAGCGTTTTTACCTGGTGCGGAGATCAAGACGCGCGACGAGCCGTTTTCCAGATGGGCCTGGCAGGCCTCTTTGGAATTGAAGACCCCGGTGCATTCCAGAACGATGTCGACGTCGCCCCAGGGCAAATCTGCGGGGTTGCGGATGGCGGTGACGGCCATGGGGCCTCGGCCTGCGTCGATCGTGTCGCCCTTGACCACGACCTCGTGCGGGAAACGGCCATGGACGGTGTCATATTGCAGCAGGTGGGCGTTGGTCTCCACAGGGCCCAAGTCGTTGATCGCAATGACGTCTATGTCGGTGCGGCCGGACTCGATGATGGCGCGCAGGACGTTGCGGCCGATACGGCCAAAGCCATTGATGGCGACTTTTACGGACATGGGGAGGGCTCCTTCACAGATGGGGGAACGCGGCTTGCTGCCGCCGTTACCGCTAACAATTACATTTTGTCGAAAAGGTCAAGCAGACCCCCGAATGGGGGCCCGTTCCCCGTTATAGGTGAGTTTTGTACAAAATGGGTCAAAACTTTTTGGCCAGAAACCCAAAATGTCCCAAAACTTTGAGCTGGTTTTGTTAAGGATGTGTTTACTCAATCATCTCGACACGGGTTTGATGACGTCCGCCTTCGAATTCCGCCGTTAAGAATGCGTCAACGATATCGAGGGCGAGATCCTCTCCCACGACCCGCGCCCCGATGGAGAGCATATTGGCGTCATTATGCTGCCGGATCATCCGCGCAGAGAACGCATCCGAGCAGACCCCGCAGCGAATGCCCTTCACCTTATTGGCGGCCATCATGATGCCCTGACCTGTGCCGCAGAGAATGATACCGAAGCGAGCGTCACCGGAGGCCACCTGTTTGGCGGCGGCGGCCCCGTGGAACGGGTAATGCGTGCTTTCAGATATGGTGGGGCCGATATCTGCGACCTCCCACCCGAGGGAGGTGATGTGCTCCGCGATTTTGGCGCGCAGGGCGAGGGCGGCGTGATCTGAAGACAGGACGATGCGTTTGGACGACATGGGGCGCGGGCCTTTTTTGGGGACGGGCTTAGGGAAGCGTTAGAAGAGTGGTGGTATAGATTTTTGGGAGCGGCAAGTGGTTTTGTGGAAGAGGGGTTTGGTATGGGGGAGAGGTGATGAAGTGAGGTGAGTTTTT
This sequence comes from uncultured Rhodobacterales bacterium, assembly GCA_964465485.1. Taxonomy (GTDB): domain Bacteria; phylum Pseudomonadota; class Alphaproteobacteria; order Rhodobacterales; family Rhodobacteraceae; genus Litoreibacter. The sequence continues at coordinate 18,487 of CAYXIZ010000036.1, forward strand.
CGGAGCGCTGATCCGCCCGGAATTTAGCGCGACGCGCGCCGACCCGGCGCAAGCATTGACCGACAGGCGATTGCCCTTCGCAATCGCCGAGAGGGGCCGTTCCGGCGGGCAAGTATCAAACCTACGGGCGTCACTACCGACGTTTTTTCGATGCGCTGACGCGCCCGGAATCAAGCCGAAGGCGCCGGGCGAGCGCAAGACCGTTCCGGCGGGCTG
>CAYXIZ010000037.1:0-18201 GCA_964465485.1 uncultured Rhodobacterales bacterium
GGTCTTGTTGGGTGAATGAGCCGGTGAATGAGCTGGTAAAACGGGTTTCCATGCGAGCCTCCGTTGGGTGTTGAGCGCAGAGTGGAAGCGGCGCGGCCCCGCGTCAATGCGCAGCGGCGTCGCGGGGATGCGGTTTCACGCCGTGGGTTTTAGAATTTCGGGAAAAACGAAGGGATCAGCCGATCAGCTTGGCCACCACCGCGTCGAGCGCATCAAAATGGTCGATGGTCTCGTCGGGAAACAGCTCTTGCACAGTGTTGCCCGCAGGCGAAAACGTCACCAGCACCGAAGGTACACCCGCCGCCGTAGAGGTCTTGCGGTCCGTCGCCGTGTCCCCCACCAGCAAGGATTTACCCACATCGCCCCCCGCCTGTTCGACCGCCAGAATATACGGCGCGGGGTCGGGTTTGGAGACGGGCAAGGTTCTGGCCCCGATGACGGCGTCAAACACGTCGTAAAACGCGATATGTTTGAGCAATTGCTCGGCCAGCGCGATGGGCTTGTTGGTGCAGACCGCCACCTTGTAGCCCGCCGCCTTCAGCCGTGTGACCACCGCCCGCGCCCCGTCATAGAGATAGGTTTTCTCGGCAATCTGCTGGCTATAAGCCTCCAGCAAAACCGGGTAGCCCGCGTCGATATCGGCCTCTGTGAAGGCCACGCCCTTGCGCTCGAACCCCAGCTTCATCATCGCCCGCCCGCCGCGCAGCGCGGTTGCGGCGTCCTTGGGATGCTCCAGCACCGCGCCCATCCCGCGCGCCTCGAACACCGCATTGGCCGCGTCAAGCAGATCGCCAGACGTGTCGGCCAGAGTGCCGTCCAGATCGAAAACCACAGTGCGCATAGCGAAGCCCTTTGCGTGAAGGGCCCCCACCTGAAAGCTGTAACCCGACGAAATGTTGCTTGAGCCCCGCGCCCTTGCGTTGCCCGGGTGACAGGGTAGAACGGGCGCAAAGACAAGGAAAGCAACAATGCAAATCGCCCTCGTCATTCTGGCCGCAGGCATGGGCAGCAGAATGAACTCCGACCTTCCCAAAGTGCTGCATGAGGTGGCCGGGCTGCCCCTGATCGGGCATGCGATGCGCGCGGGTGCCGCGCTGTCGCCTGAGCGCACCGTTGTGGTCACCGGCCATGGCGCGGACGCCGTGGAGGCCATGGTGACCCGGCTGAACCCAGAGGCTGTTTGCGTGCGCCAGAAAGAGCAACTCGGGACCGGCCATGCCGTCGATCAGGCGCGGGCGGCTCTGGCGGATTTTGAAGGCACGGTGATCGTGCTTTACGGCGACACGCCTTTCGTCTCAGTTGGGACGTTGGAACAGCTGGTGGCGCAGCGCGCTGACGCGGATGTGGCCGTGCTGGGGTTTGAGGCGCAAGAGCCCGCGCGCTACGGGCGGTTGGTGACGCAAGGCGACGCGCTGACGCGGATCGTGGAGGCCAAGGACGCGACTGAGGCGGAACTGGCGGTTACTTTGTGCAATTCCGGCGTGATTGCAGCGGGTTGCGAGACGTTGTTCGACCTGATCTCAAAGCTCGACCGAAACAATGAGGGCCAGGAATATTACCTCACCGACGTGGTCGGGCTGGCCAATGCAGGCGGCCTGCGCGCCACCTATGTGACCTGCGACGAGGCCGAGACGATGGGCGTCAATGACCGCAGGCAGCTGGCCCAGGCGGAGGGCGTGTTTCAGCGCCGCGCGCGGCGGGCCGCGATGCTGGGCGGGGTCACATTGGCGGAACCAGACAGCGTTTATTTCAGCCATGACACCGCGATAGAGCGCGACGTCTGGGTGGGGCCAAACGTGGTCTTCGGGCCGGGGGTTCAGATCGCGCAAGGCGCGCGGATCGAGGCGTTCAGCCATCTGGAAGGCTGCGCGGTTGGGCCTCGCACAAATATCGGCCCCTTCGCCCGCCTCAGACCCGGCGCACAGCTGTCTCAAGGCGCAAGGATCGGCAATTTCGTCGAGATCAAGAACGCCACAATCGCCGACGGGGCCAAGGTCAACCACCTGTCCTATGTGGGCGACGCCTCTGTCGGCGAGGCCGCCAATCTCGGCGCGGGCACCATCATCTGCAATTATGACGGCGTGATGAAACACCGCACGGAGATCGGCGCGCGGGCCTTCGTCGGCTCGAACACATTGCTGGTGGCTCCGGTCAAAATGGGGGCCGACAGCATGACAGCCACAGGCACGGTGCTGACCCGAGACGTGCCTGAAGGCGCAATGGCGATTGGCCGCGCCAAGGCAGTGATAAAACCCGGATTTGCAACCAAATTGATGCAGATACTCCGGGCCAGAAAGAAGATGAAGGAAGGCAGCTAAATGTGCGGAATCGTAGGTGTTTTGGGCACGCACGAGGTTGCCCCAATTCTGGTCGAGTCGCTCAAGCGGCTTGAATATCGCGGCTATGACAGCGCAGGGATTGCGACCGTCAATAGCGGTGCGCTGGACCGTCGCCGCGCGGTGGGCAAACTGATCAATCTGTCCGACCTGCTGGTGCATGAGCCGCTGGCCGGAAAATCCGGCATTGGCCACACCAGATGGGCCACCCATGGCGCGCCGTCGGTGGTCAACGCCCACCCGCATCAGGCGGGGCGCGTGGCCGTGGTGCATAACGGAATTATCGAGAATTTCAAAGAGTTACGCGCCGATCTTGCCAAAGAGAACATCGGGTTCGAGACCGAAACCGACACTGAAACCGTTGTCCTGCTCGCCCAGCATTTCCTGTCCGGCGGCATGTCCCCGCAAGAGGCCGCTTTCGCGACGCTCGACATGCTGGAGGGCGCCTTTGCGCTGTGTTTCCTGTTTGAGGGCGAGGATGATCTGATGATCGCGGCGCGCAAAGGGTCGCCGCTGGCCATCGGGCATGGCGAGGGGGAGATGTATGTGGGCTCGGACGCCATCGCGCTGGCCCCGCTCACCGACCGCATCACCTATCTGGCCGAGGGCGACCGCGCCGTGCTGACGCGCAGCTCGCTGACCATCACCGACGCCTCGGGGCGGCTGGCCAACCGCGAGATCAAGCAAATCCAGCTGGACGCGACGCGGGTCGAAAAAGGTGGCCATAAGCATTTCATGGCCAAGGAAATTGCCGAGCAACCCGTGGTGCTGGCCGACGCCATCGCGGCCTATACGGACGCGGCGGGCCGCACCGTTTCATTGCCCAGTGGGGATTTGGACTTCACCGCCTGCGACCGGCTGTCCATGGTCGCCTGCGGCACCGCCTTCATCGCCTGTCAGGTCGCCAAATACTGGTTCGAACAGCTGGCGGGCCTGCCCGTGGACGTCGATATCGCCTCTGAATATCGCTACCGCAACCCGCCGATCTCAAACGCCTCCTACTCCGTCTTCGTGTCCCAATCGGGCGAGACCGCCGACACGCTGGCCGCGCTGCGCTATGCGCAAGACAAATCCGCCAAGATCGTCTCGCTGGTCAATGTCGCCGAAAGCTCGATTGCGCGCGAAAGCGATCTTGCCCTGCCCATTCTGGCGGGCACGGAGATCGGCGTGGCCTCGACCAAGGCCTTCACCTGCCAGCTGACCGTGCTGGCGCTGCTGGCGCTGAAAGCCGCCCATCAGCGCGGCCATCTCGACGATGCGGGGCTGGCTGAAAAGCTGGCCGCCTTGCGCAATATGCCGGGCCTGATCAACCAAGCGCTGGCCATGGAGCCGGTGATCAAAGCCGTCGCCCGCAAAATCGCGATGTCGACCGACGCGATCTATCTGGGGCGCGGCCCGATGTATCCGTTGGCCATGGAAGGCGCGCTGAAACTTAAGGAAATCAGTTACATACACGCCGAAGGTTATGCATCCGGCGAGCTGAAACATGGACCCATCGCGCTGATCGATAAAAACATGCCTGTGGTGGTCATCGCGCCGATGGACGAGCTGTTCGACAAGACAATTTCGAACATGCAGGAGGTTATGGCGCGGGGCGGTAAAGTCGTGCTGATCACTGACCGGGAGGGCGCGATGAGCGCCTCGGACGGCGTCTGGGAGGGCATTGTGATGCCCGAATGCGACCCGTTTCTGGCCCCGATCCTCTACGCCGTGCCAGCCCAGCTACTGAGCTACCACGCCGCTGTCGCAAGAGGCACGGATGTGGACCAGCCGCGCAACCTTGCCAAATCCGTGACCGTGGAATGACGCTGGAGGGCGCGCTTGCGGCGTTGAACGCCGCGGCAGAGCCCCAAAAGGGCGTCGAAATGGCCGCTTATCACAAGGTTTCAAGGGCTTACCTTGGGGTCGCGAACCCTCAGCTGGACGCATTCGCAAAGGATTGGCGCAGCGATATGGACGTGGAGGCGCGCGTCGCATTGGCCGGTGGGCTGTGGCAAACCGATATCCATGAGGCGCGGGTTTTGGCCGCCAAGCTGCTGACCCAGGCACGGCTGCGCCCCAGCGATGTATCGGCATGGAAGATGATCAAATCATGGGTCCCTGACTTCGACGCTTGGGCGATCGCCGACCACGCCTGCATTGCGGGTCAGAAACGGCTGGTCTGGGACCCGACCCGGCTTGCAGAAATCGAACATTGGCACCGCTCGGAGCATATGTGGACCCGCCGCGCGGCTTTGGTGATCACCCTGCCCTGGACCAAGCAGAATTTCCCGAAAGCGCAAGACCTTGAGATCCGTGACCGGGTGCTGGGATGGGCCGCAAGCTATGTTGAGGACCACACGTGGTTTATCCAGAAAGCCGTGGCGTGGTGGCTGCGCGAATTGTCCAAACATGACCCGGACCGGGTGCGCGCCTTTCTGGACGCGCATGGCGCGCAGATGAAGCCCTTTGCCGTCAAAGAGGCCGCGCGCAAGCTAGCCTGAATAGACCTTCAGCGTGATCAATTCGGTCAGCCCGATATCGAGCCCACGTATCGCCGCGAGGGATATTTGGCTGCCTCCAGTGGCCTCCCCGCCCAAAGGCAAGAGCGTCACCTGAACCGTGCCGCCGCCGGGGCTCTCCAGAACGCCCGGCTGCTCTGTCGTGACCAGCGGGGTTTTCAGCCAGAAGCCGGGCTGGACCGGATCACCGAGTGCTGCCACCGTTTCCCCCAAAAGGCCCGAGGCCGGCGTCGCGTTCGAGGTGCCGTCCTGGCGCTGCAAGACGCTGCTTGGCTCTTGGGCCTCTGCTGTCTCCTGCGGTGCAGGAGCGGCGGGTGCGGGCTCGGATTGACCAAACGGGTTTTGCACCGCCCCGCAGGCAGACAGGAAGACAGCGACAAAAAGCGGGGCCAGAGGGCGGATGATTGTGTTCATGCGGCAATGCTAGAACCATTTCACGAAACCATCAACGGCACGGTTGTGGCTTGTGGCGCGGCACCGCCGGGACTAGGATTTCCCCATGACAGCGCCCTTGATAGATCCGTTCCAACGCGCAATCACCTACCTGCGCCTTTCGGTCACTGACCGCTGCGATTTCCGCTGCGTCTATTGCATGTCCGAGAACATGACCTTCCTGCCCAAAAAGGAGCTGCTGAGCCTTGAGGAGCTGGACCGCCTCTGCTCGAGCTTCATCCGCTTAGGCGTTGAAAAGCTTAGGATTACCGGCGGCGAGCCTTTGGTGCGGCGCGGCATCATGACCTTTTTCGACGCCATGTCGCGCCATCTCGATAGCGGAGCTTTGAAAGAGCTGACGCTGACCACCAACGGCTCCCAACTGGAGCGTTTCGCGGATGACCTTTACGCCGCCGGGGTGCGCCGGGTGAATATCTCGCTCGACACGCTGGATGAGGCGAAATTCGCCGAGATCACCCGCTGGGGCCGCCTGCCCCAGGTTCTGCGAGGCGTGGAGGCCGCATTGAAAGCCGGGCTGCGCGTCAAGATCAACGTGGTGGCGCTGAAGGACTTCAACGAGGACGAGCTGTTCGACATTGCCGCGTGGTGCGCGGAGCTTGGGATGGATCTGACGTTCATTGAGGTCATGCCGATGGGCGATATCGGCAATGAGAACCGCATCGGCCAATACTGGTCGCTTGATGATTTGCGCGCCAAGCTGGCGGAGCAGTTTACCCTGACCGATCTGGCGGAGCGCACCGGCGGCCCCGCGCGCTATATGCGGCTGGAGGAAACCGGGCAGAAGATTGGCTTGATCACGCCGCTGAGCCATAATTTCTGCGAAAGCTGCAACCGGGTGCGGGTGACTTGCACGGGCGAAATTTACACCTGTCTGGGACAGGAAGGAAAATCCGACCTGCGCGCGCCGCTGCGCGCCTCGGAGGCTGACGCGCCTTTGGAAAACGCCATTCGCGCGGCCATCGGGTTGAAGCCTAAAGGCCATGATTTCGACTATTCCCGGCAGGAACTGGGCGGGCAAATGTCGCGCCATATGAGCCATACCGGCGGATGACCAAGGCTGACATTCGCGCCACCGAGGTGATCGCGCCCAACTTCAAGAAACGCATGAGCGGCGTCACCTCCACCGTGTTCCGGCTGGTGCCGCGTCAGGCCGAGCAGATCGCGATTGCCACCAGCGGGCCGAACCTGCCGGAGGATATCCCGCAAGTGCCTGTGAGCGCGCTGATCACCATGCCGCGCTCTGGGCCATCGGGGCCGTCGGGGTCGCGCGTCTGGCATGCACGGCGCAACAACGAGATGCTGGCCGGGCTGGCGCTGAAATACCTGCTGGGCAAACGGCTGAAACTGCTTTTTACCTCCGCCGCGCAGCGCGACCATTCGGGCTACACCAAATGGCTGCTCAGGCGCATGGACCGGCTGGTGGCGACCTCCGCCAAATCCGCCGCCTACCTTGAACGCGAGGCCACGGTCATCCACCACGGCATCGACACGACGGATTTTACGCCCGCCCGCGACAAAGCCGCGCTCCGTGCTGAGCTGTCCCTGCCCGCCTCTGCCATATTGATCGGGTGCTACGGGCGCATCCGGCCGCAAAAGGGCAATGACCTGTTCATCGAGGCGATGACCCAGCTGCTGCCCAAACACCCGAACGCCCATGCGGTGATGATGGGCGGGGTCACGGACGGGTTTCGTGACTTCCTCGACGGGCTCAAAGATAAGGTTGCGCAGGCCGGGCTGAGTGACCGGGTGTCCTTTTTGCCAGAGGCACAGGACTGGGAAATCACCAAATATTTTCAGGCGCTTGACCTCTATATAGCCCCGCAGCGCTGGGAGGGGTTCGGGCTGACCCCGCTCGAGGCCATGGCCTGCGGCGTGCCCGTCGTGGCCACGCGGGTCGGCGCGTTTGAGGAGCTGGTGTTGCAAGGTGAAACCGGGCTTCTGGTCCCACGCGAAGATCAGGACGCGCTGACAAGCGCAATCGACGACGCGCTGAGCGACGCCCCGAGGCTCGCTGAATGGTCAGAAAAAGCCCGCAGCCATGCGGCCAGTCGTTTCGATATCACCCGCGAGGCCGCGGCGCTGACCGCCATCTACAAAGAGCTGCTGTCCGACCCCTAGCGGCCAGAGAGCGGTGCTATGCAGGCAGACGCTCTTCGACGATACCTGCCCACCATGAACAGCCCGCCGGGATCACCTCGTCGTTGAAATTATATTCCGGGTGATGCACGGCGGCCGTGTCGCCATTGCCGACGAGGATATAGGCGCCGGGGCGTTCCTCCAGCATGAAGGCGAAATCCTCGCCCCCCATGACCAGCGGCGCGTCCTCGCAATCGCCCGAGACCTTGGTGGCGACCTCGGCGGCAAAGGCGGTTTGTTCTTCGTGATTGGCCATCACCGGGTAGCCCTTCATGTAATTCACATCCATCACCCCGCCAAAGGTCTGCGCCACGCCTGCGGCAATCTCCGGCAGGCGTTTGGCGGCCAGATCGCGCATCTCCGTGGACATGGTGCGCACCGTGCCTTTGACGGTGACATGCTCGGGGATGACGTTGAACGCCTTGCTCTCGGTCTCGAAGGAGGTGACGGAGACCACGATCTGCTGCACCGGGTCGGCATTGCGCGAGACCAGCGTTTGCAGCGCCAAGACCAGATGCGAGGCCATCACGGTTGTATCAATGGTTTCCTGCGGCTTGGCGGCATGGCCGCCCTTGCCCGTGACCTTGATCTCGAACGTGTCGGTGGCGGCGAAAAACGCGCCGGGGCGGATCGCGAACGAGCCGATGGGCTTGCCCGGCCAATTATGCATCCCGTAGACCTCGTCGATGGACCAGCGGTCCATCATGCCGTCATCGCACATCTCCTTGCCGCCGCCGCCGCCTTCCTCAGCGGGTTGGAAAATCACCACGACCGTGCCGTCGAAATTGCGCGTTTCAGACAGGTATTTGGCAGCCCCCAACAGCATCGCCGTATGCCCGTCATGGCCGCACGCATGCATCGCACCGGGCGTCTTGGAGGCGTAATCAAGCCCCGTCGCCTCGTGAATGGGCAGCGCGTCCATATCGGCGCGCAGCCCGATGGTTTTGCCGGAGCCGTTGGTCTTGCCTTTGATCACGCCCACCACCCCGGTGCGGCCAATGCCGGTGACAATCTCGTCGCAGCCGAAGTCTTTCAGCTTCTCGGCCACCAACGCCGAGGTCCGGTGGGTCTCGAACAGGATCTCCGGGTGCTGATGAATATCGCGCCGCCATTCGGTGATTTCGGGCAGCATTTCGGAGAAGCGGTTCTTGACGGGCATCGCGGCGATCCTTTGGTGATGAGGCGTGACTATCCCCGTTATATAGCCCGTCCACAAGTGGCTGACAGCGCGGGCTCACGCCGCCTGACCGAATAGTGATTGGGCGCGGAGGGCATTCTTGTGCACGCTGCCCTTGGCCTGACGCTCAGGCCCCCCGAGCCAACCCGTTTTTCGAAAGTCGATCCTATGCTGGTGAACGCCCCCTCCTGTCTGAAACGCATTTTCTCAGCCGTCATCGTCGCGCTGGGCCTCACCGCGCACTGTATCGCGCAAAGCGCGCCCGCAGACGCCCTGCCGGACTATGTGACCGCGCAGTTTGGCACGCCGCCGGATATCCCTGACGGGCCGCTCTCCCCCGCGCTGCAAGAGGCGGTGGAGATTGCCTTCATCGACAGCGTGACCCAGCAGACATGGGGGGATGCTCAGCAAGCCGCCCTGACCCAGATCGCCCAGTCCAAAGACCCGCGCATAGCGTGGCTGATCAGCGACATGCTGCGGTTTGTGTCGTCACGCGGCCTGCAACAAAGCTTTGCGGAGGCCGCCTCCGAGCTGATCGGCCAACCGTTGAGCGCCGGCTCCGCATGGGGCACGCTCACCGACCATCTGATGGCCTGGGACATGCCCGCGCCGCCCGAGTATCTGACCGCCAAAGCGGCGATCTTCACCAATATCGTGCCCGGCTGGGAGCGGATTTTCGTCGAGGGCGATATTGACTGGCGGCTGGTCTCATGGGGCGGCGTGCTGATTGACGACCGCGCCTTCGACACCACGGATGAGCTGTGCAACTGCATCCCCGCCGTGGACAACCCAGACGTGATCCCCGCAGCACAAGCCACATGGCTGGCCGAAGATGACATCGTCTTTGGCATTGTCGTCAACGGCGAGGCGCGGGCCTATCCGCGACAGATCATGGAAGTGCGCGAGATGGTCAATGACACGCTTGGCGGGCGTGATCTGGGCATTCCGTACTGCACGCTGTGCGGGGCCGCGCAGGCCTATTTCACCGACGCCCTGCCTGCGGGCGTGCAACGCCCGGTGCTGCGCACCTCGGGGCTGCTGATCCGCTCGAATAAGGTGATGTATGACATCAACACCTTCTCTGTGTTCGACACGTTTCTGGGCAAGGCCGTCACCGGGCCGCTGGCCAAAAAAGGCATTCAGCTTGAGCAAGCCAGCGTGGTGACCACCGACTGGGCCAGCTGGCAGGCCAGCCACCCCGAGACCACCGTGCTGCTGGAACGCTACGCGCTGGGGCGGAACCCCGATTTCCGCAACGGGCGCGACGCCAATGGGCCGATCTTTCCGGTGGGCGATGTCGACCCCCGCCTGCCCGTCCATGAAGACGTGATCGGGGTGATCACCGCCTCGGGCCAGCCCGTCGCGTTTCAGCGCTCCACCGCCTTGGCCGCGTTGCTGCGGGGCGAAGAGATCGCGGTCGAGAACGTGACGCTGGAAGTAGATGCAGGCGGGATCAAGGCCGTGGGACAGGATGGCAGCGATCTGGGCAGCCATCAGGCGTTCTGGTTCGCATGGTCACAGTTCCACCCCGACACGCAGCTTTGGGGACGGAACTAGGCGTCAATGCACCAGCCGGACGCGCGGGATCCGGACGCTTTTGGTCTCTTGCAGCAGCCACCGGTAGGTGGGGCGTTCGAAATACCGGTAGGTGATCGCGGCCACGCCGTAGACCAGCAACACGAATGCCACCGTGGAGACGGGCGACTTCTCCACCCCGTTTTCGCGAAACACCGCCACAAACGGATGATGCACCAGATAGACGGAGAAGGAGACATCCCCGAACCACGCCAGCCGCTGGCCCAGCGCTTTGAGCTTGGGCTCCGAGCAGGCCAGCACAAAGACCACGCCCGCGAAAATCCAAGGCGTCGCAAAGCCCCAGGGCGATTTTCCGGGCAGGAACAGCACAATCGCCACAAAGCTCAGCAGGCTAAGCCCGAGCAACACAGGCGGCGCCTCCCAGCCTTTGTATTTCTGGTAAAGCTCATAGGCGATCAGCCCCAAAACGAAGGACGCAAAACAGCGCATCAGGCCTGCATTCAGGATGAAGATGTAATTGCCCGTGACCGCCAAATGCCCGCTCCGCCACGCGATCAAGCCAAAGCAGAGCACCGCCAGCGCCAGCAATCCGGCCAAGGCGAATTGGCGGTGGCGGCGCAGGGCGAGCAACGCCGCCAAGACCCCGACATTGATCCAGAACTCGATGGAGATCGTCCAGGCCGGCACGTTGAGCGCCGGGCTTTCCGGCCCGAACCCCATATTGTGAATGAACAGCGTGTGCAGCACGATATCCGATGTCCGCAGGTTCAGACCGAACAGCAGCAGCACCCCGATTGCCACGCACATCATCAGCAGATGCAGCGGATACATCCGGAAAAACCGGCGCAGCACGAAATCCTTGAAGCCGATATCGAGGCGGTAAAAATAGCTATGCGCGAGGATGAACCCGCTGAGCACCAGAAAGAAATCGACCGCGTAGATGAAGGAGAAATTCCACAAAACCGACAGCGTATGGGCCTGCGGCAATTGCCCATTCACCGTATAGGCCCCGTCAATAATGTAATGCCCTGCGGCCACTGCCAGCGCAGCAAACCCGCGACACATATCTAATGAATAAAACCGTCCTGTAGACATAAAGACACCAATACCAAGCACAAAAACACCGCTGGCGGATTGGACGGGATCAAGAAACGCAGCCCCCGTGCCACTTCCTATCGCGTACGGAAACTGTGCGACAAACCTGCCCTAGCGTCAAGTTTGGGGCGAACAAGCCTATGTGATGAGGTCGCGCGGCCTCGGGGCGCCTTGCGTCCTCCTTGCAGTTGAGCCCGTGTAAATTGCCGCCGAACGTCGTTTGAGTGCAGCGCGCCTCAAGACCCGTTCTGACGCCGAGCCCCGGCCGGTTGCAGGGCTGCGGGCGGCAGCAACGCGCGGATCACAAGAGGCGCTGGCTCTATGGGAGCGGCATAAATGTCGGCTGCCGTCACGTCAGGCCCGAAGATGAGCGCGCAGGCCATTGCAGGGGGGAATTTCGGAGGCCCCGTCCCCTATGGGCCCCTATGAGGGATCGGACTCCGCGCCGCGTTTGACGACGTTTTCCCAATGCGAAGAACCGGATATTTTACAATATCAATCAATGCCTTACATGTGGTATCGGCATTCACCACGATGGCCGATCTGATACATCTGGCGCATTGTCGACAGATATCCGTGTTGGCCATAGGCGGATTTCCTCGCTTGCGATCGATCAGCCCGCCCCCATCTGATTGAAATGTCTGCAATCTTCGTTTAGAAAACGAGGCTGAGCAAGCGCTGCCGCTTGCAGGCTACATGACTTTGAATAGTGCCGTGGGGGTATTTGTTGGTGTCAGACGCGACTGATAATGCTGGGCGCGCGGAAGGGTCTTCCGCTGACGGTGCGAGCATTGCTCAACTGTTGGACACTCCCTCTTGGGAAGAGCGCGTCGCGGCCGCACGTGAAAAACGCGAAAAAGTTCTGGCGCTCAAAGCGCAGGGGAAGACCGATGAGGCATCGGGTGATTCTCCTGATGAGTCCTCTGCGGAGGACCCTTCGGCAGCTGTCCTGGCCCCTTTGCCCCCGGTGCCTCCTGTGGCCCAGGCCGATATGCAGCAACCCGTTGCGCAGACGCCGGAAGAACCTGTCTCTGAACCTGTCTCCGAGCCTGTCTCTGAGGAAGACGACGCCACGGATGCGAAAGCCGTCGCGCTCGCGCCCGCTGCTGCGGCGGCTGTGGCTGCCGCTTCTGTCGCCGCTGCTCCTGCTCCTGCCGCCACCAAACCTTCTGAAAAGCGCGGCTTCAAGAGCGCGGCCTTGCTCCTGGTCGCCTGCTGCGGGGCCTTGGGCCTCGGGATCGCCTTGGGCGCGGGGATTGTGATGAATATGCAACCGGAGCGTCCCGCGCAGGCCAATGATGTGGCAGGTGCCAAAACTGAGGGCACGGCTGCGGAGACGGTCGCGACCGCTCCTGTTGCACCCACGCCTGCGGCAACCACCGCTAGGGCAACCACCCCAATTGCAACAGTGGCTGCCGAACCCTCTGAGGCTGACACCGCCTTGGCGGCGGCTGCGACACCTGTTGATGACGCGACACCTATTGAAGAGCTGGTTAAGGGGATTGAAACCGTTTCGGCCAGCACAGCTTTGGCCAGCACAACGCGTTTGCCCGCGCCTTCCCCAGCAGAACGCATTGCCGATACTGGCGTGATCATACCGCAGCAGGGTCCAAATCTGGACGATATGCCCGGCGCGCCCTATGACGTGGCTTTGGTGAAATACAACAGCGACGTGCAGCCGCTTTCGCCGCCCCCGCCCACGATCAGCGCCTTGAAAGATCTGCCGCCACCTGTTCAGCCTGAGGGGTCGTTTGATCTGGGTATTGGGGTTTGGGATCAGGCCGAGGGGCCCGTGGCCGTGTCGTTTCAAGCGACACAAACGGAAGTGTCGCAGGCGGTTTTTCCAAAAAGCCACGCATCGCTGGCGTTGCCTGCGGGCGTCGATGCCTCGGACGTGACAGCGCGTTTGGATGTGGCTCCACAGATTGATCTGTCCCGTGCCGGGTTTGAGGTTGCCGTGGCCCCGCCAGCGGTCAATCTGAAAGCGCCTGAAGACGCCCTTGCAGCGCTGAGCGCGGATTTGGTCTGGGCCAGCTTTGACCGCGCGGCGGCGCTGAACACGCCCGGCCTTGCCGGGCCAACGGCACCGAATCTGGCCCTTTTGCCGCCTGAGGTCGATACGTGGAACGGCGTGCCGATCCGCCCGACGGCCCGACCGACCCTGGCCTCCAACCTTGGCTATGTCGGCGCGGAACTGGACGCCGTGAACCTCGTGCTGCACGCGCCCGGCGGGATAGAACCGGACGCGCTTGATGCGGAAGCCCAGCGGGTCAGAGGCACCGGATTTGTGCTTTCGAGAATGGTGCGTCCGCAGTTCAAAGTCTCGACATCCCACCTGCGTTTTTACAATGAAGCCGACCGCGAATTGGCCAGCGCCATTGCCGCCGAGATGGGCTTTGCGCTGCGGGACTTCTCGTCGACCAACGCGCGGGCCGGGCTGATTGAGGTGTGGCTTGAAGGTGGACCGTCCGCAACCGCGCCGCAGCCAAGCGCAAGGCCACGGGCCGCAAGACCCAACCGTCAAAGAAGCGCGCCGCGCAGCCAATCACGGCCCCGCTCAACGAACCGACTGGACCAACTGCGCAACAATCTGGCCAACAGATTGCGCAATGGAGATCACCTGTGACCAAAGACATCCATCTTAAAGAGTGCTGCCATGCCGTATAAAAAGCTCCTTGCCGTTGTCACGATGATGATGATCACGGGCACCAAAGCTGATGCTCAGCAAGTGGTCACGATCGACGAGCTACGCCAGATCGAAAGCCTCATTGGGCAAAAAGATTGCGGCGCGCTGTTCTCGTTTTTGGTGGCCAATCCGCATACGACCGCCGGGCAGGACGCGCTTGCACGTGAGCTGCGGGGCTTTGTCCAAAACGTCAACAGCGGCAGCCTGGAATGCTTTTCTGCGCCTGTAACAGCGCAGCAGAACGCAGGCCGATTGGCGCTTTCCGCGACTTCATCCGGGCAGATCTACTGAGTAGCAATGGTCGATGAAGCGCAGCACCAGACCGTCTATAGCCTATGTTCTTGACCCGCGTTTCCCCGGTGGCACGTCATCCGCAGTAGCGGCTGAACTGGATGTGGTCGCACCCCTTGGCCATGTCGCGGTTCACGGCCTCTCAAGCGCCATGTTCAAAGGGCAGATCGCGGCCCCTCAACTGCAAGAGACCTTGACCCGTCTGGACCTGGCCTTGATTTGGGACGCCAAGGAGATCGCGGCGGATATCGTGATTTTTCACAACCCCTCCTGCCTCCGGTTTCAACAGGAACTGGACGTGAAAATCATTACGCCGCATCTGGTCGTTGTCGCACATGAGAACTTTCTGCGCCCCGGCGGGGCGGAAGCCTTCGACGTCGCGACATGTCTGGGCATGATTGAGCAAAGCAGCTTTGCCTCCAAACGGACCCTCGCGCCGATCTCGGCGTGGAACCGAAAGACAATCGCGCAGTGGCAAGAGACGCAAAAGGCCTTGGATCGGTGGTCCGTGCTGGACGTCGACTGGTTCAACATTTGCGACTTCCCACTGGTCGAGCCGGTGGCTGCGCCAAAGGACCGACGTGGCCGCCACTCCCGCCCGGGGCTCGAAAAATTCCCGCAGCAACAGGTCATGGAGCAGTGCTTTCCGGCCCATGCGGAGGCCAATATCCTGCTTGGCGCAGATGCGTTTGTGAACGACCCGCAGACGCCAGCGCATTGGGAGCTTTACCCGTTTCGCTCCATCAGCGTTGAGGCCTATTTCGAGATGATTGACTTCATGATCTATTTCACCGCCCCCACCTTTCGCGAAAGCTATGGCCGCGTGCTGGCGGAGGCGGTGGCCGCTGGCAAACTGACCATCTCCGACCCCGAGACCGCCAGCGCTTTTGGCGGTGCGGTGCAGGCGGCCTCCCCCGAAGAGGTGGACGGGATCATTCAATCCTGTATTGCGGACCCAAGCACGTACCGCGCCAAGATCAGCGCAGCGCAACGCGCCTTGGAGCAGTTCTCCCCCTCGGCCTTCGCGACGAGGTTCACCACAATCTTCGCGACAGAAATGAGTATGGGTAAATGATCTTTTTATGTGCAGGCGAACGGTCTGAACGAACCTTCGACGCCCTGTTGCTCTTGGCCGTGCAATTGGACCGGGCGGGCTATGCTGTCGGAATTGACGCCAGTTTCCTGCCCGACGACGCGCCGAGATACCAGAAATTCGAAGCCGCCATGTACCTGTGTGACGCCGCGGATGTCACGCCCGCCATCATCCTGATGATCGGCGCGGACAGCATTGCCGATGACGTGAAGCTTGCATTGCGCGCGCTGCCCGGCACGGCGGACACAGCCGTTTATGGCCTTGGGCGCTTTGCGACCCATCAAATGCTGCTCAGCGCCCAAAACACGCTCGCCTATGCGGTGGGACGCGACGTGGAGGTGATAGACCTCACCCTCTGGCAAGGTGACACGAGCTTGATCGAAGACAGCATTCTTCCTTTGGTCACATCGATCTTGCCCAGCCCCAACCCATCGCGCACGCAGCGCCCGAAGGTTCTGGTCTACGCGCCACATGACAGCCTGCAGCAAGACGCCGTCTTGCCGGAGCTGCTCGCCATGAGCCACTCCGGCGCGTTCGATCTGCAAATCGTCACAAGCGGGCAAGGCAAGGATTTCATCCGCCGCTCGAGCTATGCCTACCTGTCCGTCTTTGGCTATAGCGAGCTGCCGCCCTCCGGGCTTTTATCCTATGCCGATATCGTCGCCTTTTTCGGGCCCAACGTGCCCGGCGCGCGCATGGCGCAGCTGGCCATGGAGGCGATGGGGGCGGGCAAAGTGGTCATCGACTGCACCGAGGACAGCAGTTTCATCGACGCGGGCGCGCCGCTGCTCGATGGGCCTGCGAGCCTTTTATCCTTTGCCAGCTATCTTGAGGGCGTCGTGCTGCCGCATCGCGCAGAGATCGGGCGTCGCATCCAGCAATCCCCATGGCTTGCCAAATTCGACCTTGCGCATCTTGAGCGACAGATCGGCCTGACCCGCCCGGCAGCTGCCCCGGCCCCCGCAAGCAAAACCGGCTCCACCTTGTTCTTCCCCACAAATGGCAGCGGCTTGGGTCACGCTCAGCGATGCGCCCTGATCGCCGCGGAAGTCTCGCCAGACCACAGCACCCGCTTCGCCGCCTTCCCAAGCTGCGTCGACATGCTGAAAAACCGGGGCTTCGATTGCCTGCCGATGGTGCAGCGCAGCGAGGAATTTGCCGAAGAATTCGCAAATGACCTCGTCAATTATCGCCGCCTGTCCAGCCTGATGGCCCCCGGCGACCAATTGGTGTTTGACGGCGGATATGTGTTCGATTCCATCTACCGGGTGATTTCGGCCAGCCAGACTCCAGCGATCTGGATCCGGCGCGGCCTGTGGCAAGCGGGACAGATCCATCCCAACGCGCTCGAGCGCGAGCATATCTTTTCGAAAGTGATCGTCCCGACCGAGGCATTCGAGGAATTGAACGCCGTCTATTCAAGAGGCGAACAGGTCCACCATGTCGGCCCGGTCGTGAATACCACCACGTCCGATACCGATCGCGCGACCCTGCGCGCTCGGTTGAGCGCGCTGTTTGAGCGCCCGTTTGAGACGCTCGTTGTCTCCATGCTCGGCGGCGGCGTCGCCTCTGACCGCAGCGTTCAAACGCAAATGCTGTGCAGCACCTTGGAGCGGCGGTCTGATTGCTTGCATCTCGTCGTCGCATGGCCCAACGCCGTGGTGCCGGATGGGTATTATGGCTGGAAAAATACGCGCGTTGTGCAGACCCAGAACACGCTTGATCTGTGCCGCGCCGCAGATTTGACCGTCTCTGCCGCGGGCTACAATTCCTTTCACGAGCTGCTCTATGCGGCCGTGCCCACGCTGTTTATTCCGCAATCGGCCCCCTATCTCGACGATCAGGAAAGACGCGCGCGCGCAGCCTCGGAGCGCGGTCTGGCAGGCCTCGTGCTGGAGAGCGAGCTGATGTCGCTTGGCCGCGAGGTGAATGCCGTTCTGGACGGGGGCAAGGCCGCTGAGTTTGCCGCTGCACATACCGAAATCACGCTGCCTGACATTGGCAATAAGGCCGCCGCCGCGCTGATCGAGACGGGAGCTGGCCAATGACGATATCCTCAAAATATGCGGCGATCCTGGGCAACCTGACCCGCGACGCGCCGCAGGACATCGACCCGGTCCTCTTTGGCGAGGGCCCGAAAAAAGGTCGCAATCTTGCGTTTGTTGAGGACAGGGCGGAGGTCTCCGCCGATCTATGGTCCCGCGCCGATGACGACAGGTCCTATATCGGCATCCGTGTGACAGGCCCCGTCGCGGACCAACATGCCGTCGCCGCAGACCTCGCCGCCGTCGCGGTGGAGCGCCAGATCATCCCGGTGTTTCTCAGCTGGGTCGGCGCCTGCGGCATGCAGCGTTTCGGCTTCCGCGTGGAGCTGATCGGCGGCGCGGATGAAACCGAAATGCAGGCCTGCGAAGAACAGGTAAGCCGCATGTGGAACCTCGCAATCATCGTCGACGCAGCCGATATCGCATCCTTCGACTAGGCGCGCGGATAGGTGGTTTGAGGCCAACTTGACCGATGCTGCAAGGTCGACGAAGGTCCGCTTGCACACCCTTTGGCATCAAGTTGAGAAAAAAACATGACAATTCACGGCATTCCCTACCTGATCGGTGTGTTCGGTTTCAGCTATCTGATTTTGGCAATGCAGGTGAATAGCAGCTTCACGCCATTCTACGAGAAGGGGAATATCGAGGAGGAAATGAAGCTTGATTTGCCTTACATGATCGCGGTGTTGGTTATCTTGGCCGCTTCTGCCTTGCTTCCATATCTCTTTGTTCTTTTTGGCATAGTTTCTGGATGGATTGGGGTTCGGGTTCGGCAAAGAGTCCGGAAGCGAACTGATGGTCCGCTCCCATGGCTTCTTAATCCGCTAACGATCAGCGCAGTGAACCGATGGC
>CAYXIZ010000038.1:0-18183 GCA_964465485.1 uncultured Rhodobacterales bacterium
CGCGGTGTCTACGAGACGCCGGGTGGTACGCTGCTTCTGGAGGCCCATCGCGGGATCGAGTCGATCACCTTGGACCGGGGTGCCGCGCATCTGAAAGACGAGCTGATGCCCCGCTATGCGGAGCTGATCTATAACGGCTTCTGGTATTCCCCTGAGCGCGAGATGTTGCAGGCGGCGATTGACGCCTCGCAGGCCCATGTGACGGGCACGGTGCGTTTGAAGCTCTACAAGGGCTCCGCGCGGACGGTTGCGCGCTGGTCTGACCATTCGCTCTATTCCGAAGCTCATGTGACCTTCGAAGAAGATGCCGGAGCTTATGACCAGACCGATGCCGCAGGCTTTATCCAGCTCAACGCGCTGCGGCTGAAGCTGCTGGCGGCGCGGGACAAGCGGGTAAATAAAGGCTGATCTACTGCTCTTTGACGAGATGGGCGACGATGATCCCCGGATCCGTGTCGTTTTCCAGCGGCAGGGCGTCAAATACGGAGGCGTACATGTTGTGATCGTCGCGGGTCCGGTAGATGTTTTGCAGCACGACGCGGCAGCCTTCGAATTTGTCTATGACGTCTCGCTTCAGGCTGTGCGGCTCCGTAATTGTCGCGCGATGGTTGATCTCCACGATCAGCAGCAGCGAGCCGCCGATTTTGGTCACCCGAAGCGCCTCGGCGATGGCGGCGTCGACGTCCTCCACGTGATCCAGCGCGTTGAAAATTGACACAACGTCGAACGCGCCGTCGCCAAAGGGCATGTCCTCTGCGCCCGTGTTAACGTAACGCATTTTGTGGGTGCCGCCGTTTAGCTTTACATAGCTATCGGCCAACGGATCTGCACCCGTGCGGGTGGCCGCAGTATCAGCCCATTCCAAACTTCCTGTCGGCCCGCATCCGATATCGAGCATGTGCTTGCCGTCGAAAAAGGAGCGCTCCAGCGCAAAACCCTCGGTAAATGCCCGCAGCATATGGGCGTGTCTAAACTCGCCTACCTTATAGAGGTGCTTGCGCCAAAACAGCAGCTCGAACGTCTTTTTGTACCATTCGCGAACCCCCACCGGGGCCACGTTCAATATGACTGCTGCGACGTTCTGAATTCCGTTTGTTATTATTCTCATAGAAGGTGTCCAAATTCACTATCAAGAAATAATCGGCATTTTCTTTTGGCTTTGCGACGGTAGAGGGCGAGATCTGCTGATGAAATGCCGCATGCCTTGCAGGCCGGGTTTGGGCGGGGAACCGCTTACGAGGATAGCCCGGATGTCAACCTTTGAGTGCGTAGGATGGCATAGGCGGGCAGGGCCTCTTCGCAGAGCTCGGCCAGAGGGCCGGACAGGTCGGGCAAAGGGCCCTCGGCCCCGGCGAACCCTGTGCTGCTATGTGCAGCCCCGTACCAGTGACTTGCCCAGATGCCATCCGCCTCGATGCCGCCCGCGGGCCAGCTGAGCATGGCGGGGTCAAAGGGCAGGTCGAGCGCGCTGCATATTGTGGTCAGCATGCCTTTGGGGTCGGCGCGGATATCGGCGCTGTCGATGACAATGCCGCCAAATTCTTCATAGAGATCGAGCTGCTGTTCCACGCCGATATCCTCCAGCGTCACCTGCTCGCGCTTTTCATGGTAGCTTGCCAGCACGCGGGCGGGATGGCGGATCAGGAAGACATGTTTGCACTCCTCAGCCCAGTCCAGCGGGGTGTTTTCCAGAATATGGTGGCACATGTGCTTTTGATAGACATGCGGTGCACCATCCCGCGCACAGGTGGCGGCGGCGCGGTGCCAGTTGGTCTCGTGGGCGCGGATGATCTCTTCCGCCATTGGGTCAGCGCGGCCCGTCTGCTTCAAATAGGCCGCATAAAACGGCTCGTCCAACACCGTGAAATCTGGGCGCGCGGCGAAGCTGTACATCATGGCGGTGGACAGGTTCCGGGGGCCGGACCAGCAGGCGATCTTCATGGCGGCGCGTTCCTTCGGGTTTAAGCGTCTTCATTTCTCACTAAACGGCGAAATATGGCCATGTGGAAGCCACAATCGGGAGGTTCTCTGGATAGGATTCACAAAAACGTGAGCTGGCGCTATGCTGGCGGCAAAAAATGAACAGAGATGAGGCCATATTGAGATGAGCGATACTTCTATGAACGTGAACCCGGGCGAAACCCAACGGGTGGAATTTTCCGGCAATGCCAAAGAGTGGTTCGGGATCTGGATCGTGAACCTGCTGCTCAGCATCGTGACCATCGGCATCTATTCGGCCTGGGCCAAGGTGCGCACCAAGAAATATTTCTACAACAACACCTCCATTGCGGGGCGCAATTTCGACTACCATGCGACGGGCAAGCAAATCCTGATTGGTCGGATCATCGTGATCGTGGGCTTCATCGCCTTCACGCTGCTCTCAGCCGTTCCGTTTTTGAACATCATCATGATTCTGGCACTGTTAGCCGCGACGCCGTGGCTGATCGTCAGATCGCTCCAGTTCAATGCCCGAATGTCGAGCTTTTCGAATGTGCGGTTCAACTTCAGCGGCAAGATGGGGCGCGCCTTCGTGGTCTACGTCCTGTTGCCGCTGGGCTTGTATATCGCGGTGGTTGCCGTGGGCGCAGGCGGCGGCTTTTTGGCAGGGCAAAGCGGCTCCGTTGCCATTGGCGTGCTGGCTGGTTTGGCCGTCTTGGTCATTTTGCTGTTTGCCGTCCCGATCGTGGACCGCGCGGTAAAGCGCTATGTCATCAACCATCACGCGCTTGGCACGGCGGCGTTCAGCTTTGACGCAGGACTTAGCCCGTTTGTGAAGGCGCTGTCTTTGGCGTTGGCATGGGTCGTGCTGGTTCTGGTCGTTTCTGGTGTCGTGTTCGGGGCGTCTTTCGCGGCGCTGGGCGACGCGTTTTCCGGCTTGGAAGCGGGCGGCGAACCGACCGCGGGCCAGCTGGGCCTGATTGGCCTGTTTTACCTGCTGTTCTTCGTGGCTTTCCTCCCCGCAGGCTTCATCTATCAGGCGCTGGTCCGCAACGTGATGTATGACAACACGCAGCTGGAGGGCGGGCATAGCTTCCGCTCCACGGTGAAGGTTGGCCCGTTGATGTGGATCGCCATCACCAATGCGGTTGTGATCGTCTGCACCCTTGGGCTGATGCTGCCTTGGGCGCAAATTCGGATGCAGGCCTATCTGGCGGCGCAAACCTTTGTCATTCCCGGCGCGTCGATGGATGACTTCATTGGCGAGCAACAGGCAGCAGGCAACGCCATTGGCGACGCCTATGGCGACCTTGAAGGCGTCGACTTTGGCGTCGGTCTCTGACCTATGGGCACTGACGCCTCTGAACGATTTGGCCTGACCCTAACGGGTTGGGCCTTTGCGTCTGGCAGCTCCCGGAAAGTGGCGGCCCGGCTGATCACCCGCGCGCCGCTGGACGGGCGTGGTGACGCGCCTTTCGTGGATATTGTGGATGAGGCCGACCGGGTCATCACCGGCGCACAGTTCGAGGAGATCACGATTGACCCGCCTTTGGGGCGGTCCCCGCGCCGGATGCATTTCCCCGACGAGGCCATGTTTGAAACCGACGATCACGAGGGCTTTCGCGCCCTGACAGGGCTGACGCGCGGCGACCTGTTGAGCCATTACGAGGCGTTTCGCCCCCGGCTGGTGGCCGTGGTTGCGGCGCTGGTTCTGTGCGGCTGGCTGCTGTGGCGCTACGGGCTGGATCTGATGGTGACGGCGGTGATTGCGCTGACTCCCGCGGGGCTGCTGGGCTATATGGATCAGGGCACGTTGCAGACGATTGACCTGACCATGGCCGACGACACGGAACTGCCTGAGGACGAGCGAGAGAGAGTAGCGCAGATATTCTCCACCCTGTTGGCCGAGCTGCCGCCGTCCGAGATCAACGGCCGCGACTTCAAGCTATTGTTCCGCGACATGGAGCGTATTGGCCCCAACGCCTTTGCGATGCCCGGCGGCACCATCGTGATGACCGATCAGTTTGTAGAGAAGTTCCCTCAAGAGGACGTGCTGGCCGGGGTTCTGGGCCATGAGATCGGCCATGTGGTGGAGGCGCATGGGCTGCGCCAGACCTACCGCTCCCTGGGGATGTATTTTCTGATCGGCTTTCTGGCGGGTGACACGGGGCCGATTATTGACGAGATATTGCTCGAAGGGAATTTGCTGCTCTCGCTGCAATTCTCGCGCAAGCACGAGGCCGCCGCCGACGCGTTCGGGGTGCAGCTGACCTCCGCTGCGGGTTATGACCCTGCCGGGTTGCAGCAGTTCTTCCGCGAGATCGCCAAAGGCGGGCTGACCCCGCCGGAATGGCTCTCGACGCATCCGGCCAGCGACGAGCGGGTGGAGCAGATCGAGGGCTATATCGAGGCGCTTGACTGATCACCAATGGGTGAGGTCACGGGGCTTTGGGTTGATCTGGCGGATGCCGCATTAGATCAAGGTCTAAACCTTGAGCAGGAGAACCCCCATGACCCGCCTTTTCAAACGCCTTTGCGTTGCCGCCGCCCTGAGCTGCGTCAGCATTGCTGCCTATGCCGACACCCGCACCATCACCGTGGCGGGGGGCTGTTTTTGGTGCGTGGAGCATGATTTTGAAAGCGTGCGCGGCGTGAAAGGGGCTGTGTCCGGCTTTGCCGGGGGCAGCACGGCCAACCCCACCTATAAGCAGGTGACCAGCGGCGGCACCGGGCATTACGAGGCGGTGCAGATCACCTATGACGACGCCGCGTTGCCGCTCCCACAGCTGTTCGACATGTTCTTCCGCTCGGTGGACCCGACCGATGCAGGCGGGCAGTTTTGTGACCGGGGCAGCAGCTACCGCACCGCGATTTTCGTGAGCAATGCCGCAGAGCAATCCGCCGCCGAGGCCGCGAAGGCCCGTGCGCAGGCCGCGCTGGGCCAAAAGATCGTCACGCCCATTCTGCGCGCCGGGCCGTTCTATGCGGCGGAGGAATATCATCAGGATTACGCCAAGAAATCCGAGAGGATCCTGACCCGTTTTGGGCTGATCTCGAAGGCCAACGCCTATAAGCGCTACCGTGACGCCTGCGGGCGCGACCAGCGCGTGCGCCAGCTTTGGGGCAGCGCCGCACCCTTTGCGAGCTAGGCCCTAGAAGAATGCGGCGGCGTTGTTGCGCAAGATGATCTCGATCGCATAGACGCCAAGCAGGGCGACCAGCGGGCTCAGATCCAACCCACCCATTTGCGGCAGTACGCGGCGGATCGGGCCGTAGATCGGCTCCAACAATCGGGTCAGCCCGTCCCAGACCTGGGCGACGATGGGTTGGCGCAGGTTGAGGACCTGAAAGCTCAGCAGCCAGCTCATGATGAAATGGATCAGGATAACGGTCCGCACGACACCGAGCAGCAGCATCAGGATCTGGAAAAGGGATGTCATGGGGCGGCTCCGGTTATCAGCTTTGTAGCAGACAGGTAGTGTGCGGGATCGCGCGGCGCAAGGCCCGCGTAATGCCCGTGAAAAGCCCGTGTAAGGCCGATGTTAGGTTGGCGCGATGACGTGCTGGCGCATGACTTCCTACGCAATTTTCCGGATCGGAAACCGAAACGTGCCATATGGCCTGCTTGCGGTTTGGGGCGCTCAATCGCGATTCGTGGGCGGAGTTGTGACGTAAACGTCAAAAATTAAAGTAAGTTTTACCTTGCCTCAGTACAATTCTTGGTGATTAAACCGTGATGTAGACTGGGGAAAATAATGGCGGTTGTTCCATTACGGAAACGCGTTGTCGGATGGATGATGTTTGACTGGGCCAGTCAACCATACAATACCCTGTTGCTTACCTTCATTTTCGGGCCCTATTTCGCCGAAATCGTCTCCGACATGTATGTCTCAAGAGGGATGCCGGAAGGCGACGCGAATGCGCAGGCGCAAAGCGTCTGGGGTTTTGGTCAGGCGGTCATTGGGTTGATCATTGCGGTCGCGGCGCCGGTGCTTGGCGCGCTGGCCGACAATACCGGGCGCCGCCTGCCCTTTATCTGGGTGTTTTCGTTGCTGTATGTGGTCGGGGCCAGCGGCCTTTGGTTCGCGCTGCCGGGCAGCTTCAACATGCTCTATGTCATGGTTCTGTTTGGCGTCGGCTTCATCGGGATGGAGTTCGCCACGACTTTCACCAACGCCATGCTGCCAGAGCTTGGGCCGGCCAAGGAAACAGGTCGGTTGTCGGGCACTGGCTGGGCGGTGGGCTATCTGGGCGGGCTGGTGGCGCTGGTGATCATGCTGCTGTTTTTCGCCGAAAGCAACGCGGGCCGCACGCTGCTGGGCATTCCGCCGCTGTTCGGGCTCGACCCTGACATGCGCGAAGGCACGCGTTTGGTCGGCCCCTTTGCTGCCGCTTGGTATGTTGTTTTCATGATCCCGTTCTTTATGTGGACGCGGGAGGTCAAACCGGCGCATCCGCGTGCGCCGGGTGGGGTCTCCAAGGCGCTGACGGAGCTGAAACGCACGATCAAGGCCCTGCCGCGGACCCCCAGCCTGTCGGCCTATCTGGCGTCCTCCATGATTTACCGTGACGCGTTGAACGGGCTTTACGCCTTTGGTGGCGTGTACGCCAAGCTGGTGCTCGGCTGGAGCGTCATCGACATTGGCATTTTCGGCATTCTTGCCGTTGTCACAGGGGCGCTTTTCGCATGGCTTGGTGGCCGTGCTGACAGGCGGTTTGGCTCGAAATCGGTGATCGTTTGGTCGATCCTCGTGCTGCTTCTTGCGACGGTGGGCATCGCGTCTATCGCACCGGGGGAGGTTGCATGGCTGGCGGTCAGCGACGCGCCGATCTTTATGGGGCGCACGCTCTCGGACATTGCCTTTTATTTCTGCGGGGCCTTGATCGGGGCGGCGGGCGGAACCGTGCAGGCGGCGTCCCGCGCGATGCTGGTGCGGCAGGGCAACCCGTACCGCATGACGGAAGCCTTTGGCCTCTATGCGCTGGCGGGCAAGGCCACCGCGTTTTTGGCACCTGCGCTGATCGCGCTGGTGACATCAATGTCCGGCAGTCAGCGGATTGGCGTCACGCCGGTGATCGGGCTCTTCCTTTTAGGTCTCTTCCTGTTAATCTGGGTGAAACCTCAGGGAGAGGATAAAGCAGTATGGGCCTCCGCACGTTAATCTCTTTTCTTTGTATTCTGGTTCTGGGCAGCTGTGCCGGGCCCGCCGGAGACGGTGCGCCGGTCGCACCGCAGGTCAGGCAGGATCTTGGCCCGCAGGGGCAGCTGATTGCCAAAAACGCCTTTGGCGCCAAGCGCAACGGCTCGCGTCAGGCGCCAGCGGCTTACGGCTCTTACGCCAATGGCTGCGCTGCCGGGCTGGTGCAACTGCCCGAAACCGGGCCTACATGGCAGGCGATGCGGCTGTCGCGCAACCGCAACTGGGCGCATCCCGAGACGGTGGATTTCGTGCAGGACCTCAGCCGCGCGGCGGTGCGCCAAGGCTGGTCCGGTCTTTATGTGGGCGATATGAGCCAGCCACGCGGCGGGCCCATGCTGACCGGGCACCGCTCGCATCAGATCGGGCTGGACGCGGATATCTGGATGAACCCGGCGCGCGACATGACCCTGAGCCGCACCCAACGGGAGAACATCTCCGCCATTTCCATGCGCCGCTCGAATGGTGCGTTTGTGAACTCAAGCTGGACCAAGGGGCATCATGAGGTGCTGAAGGCGGCGGCGTCTGACCCTCGGGTGGCGCGGATTTTTGTCTTCCCCGGCGCAAAGGTTCAGATGTGCAAGGACGCCAAAGGGGACCGGTCCTGGCTGCGTAAAATCCGGCCTTGGTGGGGGCATCACTATCATTTCCACGTGCGGCTGTCCTGCCCCAAGGGCGCGCGCGGCTGCGTGGATCAGGCGGCCCCGCCAGCGGGTGACGGCTGTGCGGATGCGCAGCAATGGGTCAACAATATCCTGAACCCGCCGCCCCCGAACCCCAACGCGCCCGCTGCCAAGCCGCGCCGCGAATTGCGGCTGGCGGACCTGCCAACCCAATGCGTGGGAGTTCTGCAATCCGACTGATCGCGGCCCTCTTGGCCGGCCTGCTCTCGGCATCCTTTGCGCAGGCGCAAAGCCTTGAGCTGGTCGGCAACTATACGTGGACCGAGCGGGTGGAGGGGTTTGGCGGCTTTTCGTCCATCGAGGTGTCCGACAATGGCTCGACCTTTCTGGCGACCACCGACAAGGGGCTGTTTGGCCAGGGCGTGTTCCTGCGTCGGGGCGGACGCATCGTGGGGATTGATGACGCGAAGTTTCGTCCGATTCTGGATACGGAAGGCGCGCCACTGGTCAGCTACCGCACCGATGCCGAAGGGCTGGCGGTGCGGGGCGGCGACATTTTTGTCTCCTTCGAGGGGCAGCATGTGGTGCGCAGGTTTTCGGCGACGGATGGCCCCTCCCAAATCCTGAAAATGCCCAGATGGGTGCGGCAGCTGCAGAAAAACTCTGGGCTGGAGGCCTTGGCGATAGATACGCAAGGCGTGCTCTACATGGTGCCGGAACGCTCCGGTCGGCTGGAGCGCCCCTTCCCCGTGTGGCGGTGGACCAAGGGCAAATGGGACAGCGCGCTGAGGATCAGCCGCAGCAACGGGTTTCTGGTTGTGGGGGCAGACTTTGGCCCGGACGGGCGGCTTTACGTGTTGGAACGGTATTTCAACGGGGTGTCCGGCTTTGCCACGCGGGTGCGCAGCTTTGTGGTGGGGGCGAGCGCGTTGAGCGACGAGCAGGTGTTGCTGACCACGACCACGGGGACGCATGACAATCTTGAGGGCATCTCCGTGTGGCGCAACGCGGCGGGCAATATCCGCGTGACGCTGATCTCTGACGACAATTTCCGGTTCCTGCAACGGACCGAGTTCGTGGAATACCGGCTGATCCCTTGAGCCGCGTCAGCGGCCCGGTATGCCCTCGCGTTTCGTGGCCGGTTCCCACGCGTCGATGATGTCCATCGCCTGCTGGCCGGTCTCCACGAATTTGAACAGCGACAGGTCTTCCTCCGAGATTGTGCCCGCGTCGGCCAGCGTTTCCCAGTTGATGATGGAGCGCCAGAACTCCTCCCCGAACAATAAGAAAGGCACGCGTTCCATGCGGCCGGTCTGGATCAATGTCAGAGCCTCAAAGGTCTCGTCCAGCGTGCCGAAGCCGCCCGGAAACACCGCCACGGCGCGGGCGCGCATCAGGAAATGCATCTTGCGGATCGCGAAATAGTGGAAGTTGTAGCATAGCTCGGGCGTGACGTATTCGTTCGGGGCCTGCTCATGGGGCAGCACGATGTTCAGTCCGATGGAGCGCCCGCCCGCATCCACAGCGCCGCGGTTTCCGGCCTCCATCACGCCGGGGCCGCCGCCGGTGACGATGACGTCTTCATGCCCGTCAGAGCGTTCGGTCATCAGCCGCGCAAATTCGCGCGCCTCGGCGTAATATTTGGACAGACCCGCCAGCGTCTTGGTCCGCGCGGTGTCTTTCTTGGCGGGTTCGGGGATACGCGCGCCGCCGAACAGCACGATGGTGGAGCGGATGTCATGCTCATCCATCCCCATTTCCGGCTTGAGCAATTCCAGCTGCAAGCGCACCGGGCGCAGCGCGTCCTGGCATAGAAATTCATTGTCGGCAAAGGCCAGACGGTAAGCTGAAGAGCGGGTTTGCGGCGTGTCGGGCACGTGGTGGGACGCTTCAACATCCTGACCAGAATTGCGGAGCGGATGTTTGCGGTTGTCGTCTTTCACGGGCGTGCCTCTTGATTGCGTCTTACACTCCCTTCGGTCTATAGGCTGATCAACCGCGACGCCACATTTGTTTGAAGGAACCTGCCCATGTCTAACGCCCAGCTTGAGACCGCCATCGAAGCCGCATGGGAGGGCCGCGACGCGATCACTCCCGCCACCACCGGCGAGATGCGCGAGGCCATTGAGGACACGCTGGCAGCTCTTGATGGTGGCACGTTGCGGGTGGCTGAAAAGCAGGATGATGGCAGCTGGCATGTGAACCAATGGGCCAAGAAGGCGGTGCTGCTGGGCTTCCGCATCAAGGATATGGAGACCCATGACGGCGGGCCACAAGGCGCTGGCTGGTGGGACAAGGTCGACAGCAAGTTTGTCGGCTGGGGCGACAGCCAGTGGAAAGCCGCGGGCTTTCGCGCCGTGCCCAACTGCGTGGTGCGCAAATCAGCCTATATCGCGCCCGGTGTGGTGTTGATGCCGTCTTTCGTGAACCTTGGCGCCTATGTGGATGAGGGCACCATGGTTGACACATGGGCCACCGTTGGGTCCTGCGCGCAGATCGGCAAAAACGTGCACCTGTCGGGCGGCGTCGGCATTGGCGGCGTGCTCGAGCCGATGCAGGCCGGCCCCACCATCATCGAGGATAACTGCTTTATCGGGGCGCGCTCCGAGGTGGTGGAAGGCTGCATCGTGCGTGAAGGCTCGGTGCTCGGCATGGGGGTCTTTATTGGCCAGTCCACCAAGATCGTGGACCGCGACACTGGCGAGGTCATGTATGGCGAGGTGCCGCCCTATTCCGTGGTCGTTGCGGGCTCGATGCCATCCAAGAACGGCGTGAACCTCTATTGTGCGGTCATCGTGAAACGCGTGGACGCGCGCACGCGGTCCAAGACCGGGATCAACGAGCTGCTGCGCGACTAAGTCTTAGGAACGGAGGCATTTATGGGTATCGGTTTTCTTGGCGGCATCATTGTCGGCGGCTTGGCTGGATGGGTCGCCAGCATGATCATGAAGGCGAAAACGGGGGTGTTTGGAAATATAGCCCTCGGCGTTCTGGGCGCGATCGTGCTGAACCTGCTGCTGTCTTTCGTCGGCATTTATGCCGAGAACGCGTGGATGCCGCAGCTGATCGTGGGCGCCGCCGGTGGCTGCCTGCTGATCTGGGCCTACCGCACGATCAAAAGCCGCTAATTGCCTGCGCCGAACCATTTGGCGCGCAGCGCCCCGTAGCGCCCGTCTTCGCGTAGCCGCAGCAGGCCTTGGTTGATCTGCTCGCGTAGCGGGCTGCCGGTGGGCAGGGCCATGCCGTAATTTTCGGGTTTGAAGACGCGCGGCACCATGCGGGCAAGCCCATTTCCACGGGTGGCCGCATAGTAAGACAGGATCGGGGCGTCGAAGAACACCGCGTCCAGTGTGCTGTCTTCAAATTGCTGGAGCATCGCGTCGAGATCTCCGAACGTGATCGTCGCGATTTCGCGCTGGTCCAAAAACTGCTCCGCCGTGGAGCCTGCAAGGGTGCCCACCCGTTTGCCGTCGAGGTCGTTGATCGATTCAACGCTGCTTTGCAACGCATCCACGGTCATGGCGGCGGTGATCTTGGCCACGAACACCGACACCAGAAACAGGCTGGCGAAGACCAGAATCACCGCGAAAACGCGGCCCGGTCGCGACATTGGCATGCGCTCCTCAAAGCCGCCATTGACCACCAGATTGAGCGACCACCAGAAAGACGGAAACAGCGCGTCCCTGGCGTTGCGGTCAAAATAGGGCTGGCGGTTGCGCTCGAACACCCACATCAACATGCCGCCGCCAAAGAGCAGCCCGATGGCGATCAGCACCGCGATGCCAATGTCGCGGGTCAGCAGCGCTTGAAAAATAGACGCCGACCCGGTGTCGTAGGGCAGCATGATCTGCAGGCCGCTGTCGAAAATGGGTTGTGAGAAATCCATGATTGCTTCGCGCCCGGCCGTGATCGAGATATTGGCAATCGCCCCATCCGCCTGCCGGCCAATGACCAGATCAAGCATCTCCTGAAACGAGTCCGTGCGCAGGAAATTGGTCTCCAACCCCATATCGGCGGCCAGCATGGACCACAGCTCGACGCTGAAGCCGACATGGGTGCCGTTCTCCTCCATGGAGAAAGGCGCGCGGGTGACGGTTGCAATGGTGATCGTGTCGTCCTGCGCGGGGGCGGGCTGCGCCAATGGCAGCAGCGCAAGTGCCGCCAGAAAAAACAGTCGATACATGTTTTGGTAGCCCTTCACCCTGATCGTCGGGAGTACCTATCTGCTTGCGTGGTCTGGCTCAATGGGTTTGACAAGGGCGCGCACAGGAAACCACGCAACCGCCGGAGGGGACATGCCCAAATCGGATAGCAAACATCAGGTCTACACGCTTCTGGTGCAGGTCGGCCGCAGCCAGGATGACGGGATGCCGGAGGGGGCCACCGGTGCCGCGATGGTGTGCTATTCAACCGGCATTGACGAGGCGGAGGCGGTGCGCGAATGCGTGGCCTTGCTGAAACGCGCGGGGCTGTCGCCGCTGGATGTCACAGGCTATGGCAGCCTGACGGAACGGCTGGCCGAAGGCCATGACATCCCCGAGGAAGAGCGCAGCCTGATGCAACGCGCGCTCGACGAAAACTCGGTGATCGTGGCGCAAACCACGACGCTTTATGACGAAGAAAGTGGTGAGGCTGCGCCCAAGCCGAAAGGGTCCGGCGGGCCGAAACGGGGCCGCAAACCTTAGCTTTGGTAGCCTGACTTATGCTCGGAGGCGAAGCAACGGGCCTCTTCCTCGCTCAGGATTTTGCCGATGGACTGGCCTGATTTCGGCATGCTTTCCACGGCGCATTTGCCGATGCTCAAGGCGGCGGCGTGTTCGAGTTGAACCTGATAGAGGTCAGTCTTCGGGGCCATTTCCCAATGCTGCGCCTTGCGCCCGTCTTTGAGGGCCCAGGTTGGGACCAGAACGGTTTCTGCGCCAAACAGGTATTCGGCAATGTCTGATGTCACCGCGATGCGGTGGTCGGGGCCGACGACAAGGTCCTGATCCAGCCCAAAATAGGGCGCGCGGATGCGAATGGCGGTCTTTGCTGTTGGTGTTTTGAGAATGTGGCGCACCGCGACGGTGGCACCTGACGGGTCCAGCACCAGATCACCCGGCTTGAGATCCTGCACGGCGGTTTGCCCGCCGGGCGTCGCCACCCGAGTGCTGCCCAAAAGGCCGGTTTCGGGCCGTGCCTGTGGCAGGTCGTTGCTGTTGGCGTGGTCGAGGCCAAGATCGCCATGTGACGTTTTCGCGCCGTTGACCTGCGCAAGCCCGGCTTTCGCGCCGGATGCCAGCATGTCAGCACGGCCAAGAAAGCCGAGCGTGCTGCCGATCTGAACAGTGATAAGCGTCATGTTTGATCTTCCTGAAGCGGGCGGTGAGTGTCGCTCGCGCCTGAAGAAATAGGGGCAAACCGTAGCCAATTCGTGAATGTGGCGCGGCGATTTATGGCCAATTTTACGTCAAAGCTGCCTAAATTTGACGAAAGCCCCGCACAAAGGCCACGCGCAACGTCAAAGCTCCGCCCCAAAGGCGCGAAACGATCCGTTGCGATCAGCCGGACTGCTGCCATAGTTACCTCCGTCACCACGTGACAGGCGAGCAGCACCAACGCGACCCCGAAGGCCGATATGTTGGACGAGATAGAAATCTGCTCTTGCGGCCCTTTTGCGGGTCACATGCCCTGCCACGGACTTATTTATTGCGGGTAAGTATTGTGTTAACGACCTGAAAAGGAAGGATTGCTTGGCCTCGCCCTTCAATTCTGGACGCTGTTGCGTCTTTTTTGCCGCAAGGGTCTCTTGCGGTGATTTGGCCAAACTTGTGCAAAGGAGCACCCATGACCCAGCCGGTTGACCCCGTCTCTTTGACCGCCGATCTGGT
The DNA here is from genome assembly GCA_964465485.1 of uncultured Rhodobacterales bacterium. Lineage (GTDB taxonomy): Bacteria > Pseudomonadota > Alphaproteobacteria > Rhodobacterales > Rhodobacteraceae > Litoreibacter. The sequence goes on from CAYXIZ010000038.1 coordinate 13,630, forward strand.
GAAATGCGCCTCGGTGACACCCGAGGAGGGGGGCGCTTTGGGGGTGTTGGCCACGCTTTTGGAAGGGGCAGGCTTTGAATGCACCCGCGTGGATCGTGGCGCGGTCAGCAATTTATACGCCCGCTGGGGGGCGCGGGGGGCCAATCGCAGTTTTGGCTTCAACGGCCATACGGATGTGGTGCCGGTGGGCGATCTGGACGCGTGGAGCGTCGATCCCTTTGGCGCAGTGATCCGCGACGGGTTCCTCTATGGGCGCGGTGCCACGGATATGAAATCCGGCGTTGCCGCCTTTGCCGCCGCAGCCGTAGATTTTGTGCGGGACACCCCGCCCGAGGGGGCAGTGGTGCTTGCCATCACCGGCGACGAGGAGGGCGAGGCCACCGACGGCACAAGCGCGCTTTTGGACTGGATGAACACCCAAGGCGAGGTGATGACAGATTGCTTGGTCGGCGAGCCCACATGCCCGGAGGTGATGGGCGAGATGATCAAGATCGGGCGGCGCGGCTCCATGACCGCGTTTTTCACGGTACGGGGCAAGCAGGGCCATGCGGCCTATCCGCACCGGGCGCTGAACCCGATGCCGGTCATGGCGCGGCTGATTGCCGGGCTGTCGTCTCATGAGCTGGATCAGGGCACGGAGCATTTTGACCCTTCCAGCCTGCAATGCACCACGATTGACGCAGGCAACGCGGCCACCAACGTGATCCCGGCGGAGTGCCGCGCGACGGTGAATATCCGGTTCAATGACGCGCATACATCAGAGGCGGTGACAGCATGGTTGCAAAGCGAGGCCGACGCGCTGGCGGCAGAGACCGGAGCGGTGATCGAGATGCGGGTGCGCGTGTCCGGCGAAAGCTTCGTGACGCCTCCGGGCGCGTTGTCTGCGCTTGTTGCGGGGGCAGTCGAAGCCGAGACCGGCGTGACGCCAGAAATGTCGACCACCGGCGGCACCTCGGACGCGCGGTTTGTGAAGGACCACTGCCCGGTGGTCGAGTTTGGGCTGGTCGGCAAGACGATGCATGCCGTCGATGAACGGGTCGAGGTCGCGCAAATCCATCAGCTCAAGGCTGTTTATAGCCGCATTCTGCGGGATTATTTTGCGTAATATTCTGGTCGTCATGGTGAAAGAGCCGCATCCCGGGCGGGTGAAAACCCGGCTGGGTCGCGGCATCGGTCTGGTCCCTGCTGCGTGGTGGTTCCGCCATCAGGTGCGCCGCCTGCTGCGCGAGGTCGCAGACCCGCGCTGGGAAGTAGTTTTGGCCGTGTCGCCGGACCGCGAAGGGGTCGAAAGCCGGGTCTGGCCCGCGCGGTTTGCCCGCGTGCCACAGGGCTCCGGCGATCTGGGCGACCGTATGGGGCGGATGTTTGCGCAGCTGCCCGGACGGGTTTGCGTGATCGGCGCGGATATTCCGGGCGTGCGCAAGCGCCACATCGCCCGCGCCTTTGCCGCATTGGGGCGCACGGATGCGGTGTTTGGCCCATCGGAGGATGGCGGCTATTGGCTGATTGGATTGCGCCGCCTGCCAGCGGGCGCGTTTGAGGGCGTGCGCTGGTCCAGCCCGCATGCTCTGGCCGACACGCAGCGCAGTTTGGGCGGGATGCGGGTGGCGCATATCGACATGCTGCGCGACGTGGATACGGTTGAGGACCTTTGAGGGGTCGGGATTTGCATATTTGAAGCAGAAAGAAGCCGGGTGCGCCGCGCCGTGACGCATGTTAGGCCTTGGGATATGAAACACTTTCCCTCCCGTGACGACATTCTGAAATGGGTCAATGATAACCCCACCAAGGGCTCCAAGCGCGATATTGCGCGAGCATTTGGCATCAAAGGCCAGGCCCGGATCGAGTTAAAACGCGTGCTCAAGGAGCTGCAGGCCGAGGGGCATCTGGAAAAGCGGCGCAAGACCTATCGCGACCGCGACGCGCTGCCTCCGGTCTCCGTGTGTCGGGTGTTGGGCGCGGATGGTGACGGCGATTTGTTCCTTGGCCCCGTGGAATGGGAGGGCGAGGGGGATGCGCCACGCATTCTGTTCATTGCCAAGAAGGGCGATCCGGCTTTGGCCGAAGGCGACCGGGTGCTGGCGCGGCTGGCCAAGGTTTCGGGCGAGGATTACGCCTATGAGGCGCGGCTGATCCGGCGCATTGGCACGGGGCCGCAAAAGCTACTGGGCGTGTTCAAGGCGGGCTCTGATGGCGGGCGGATCACGCCGATCGACAAGGGCTCCGACCGCGAATGGCGAGTGCCTGCGGGGGCGGAAGATGGCGCGCGCGATGGCGAGCTGGTCGAGGCGGAGCAGACCGGGCCGAAGTCCCGCATGGGGCTGCCCTTGGCCAAGGTCGTAGCGCGGCTGGGCGATCCCGGTGCCGCGCGGGCGGTGTCGCTGATTGCGATCCATCAGCATGATATTCCTGATGCGTTTCCCGATGGTGTGGTGGCGGAGGCTGAGGCGGCCAAGCCTGTAAAGCTGGGCAAGCGGGAGGACCTGCGCAAGTTGCCGCTGGTGACGATTGACCCAAGTGATGCTCGCGATCATGACGACGCGTGTTTTGCGCATGCGGATGACGACCCAAAGAACCCCGGTGGCCATGTGGTCTGGGTGGCGATTGCCGATGTGGCGCATTATGTGCGGCCCGGCACCAAGCTGGACATAGAGGCACGCAAGCGGGGGAATTCGACCTATTTCCCCGACCGGGTGGTGCCGATGCTGCCGGACGCGTTGTCGGGCGATCTGTGCTCCCTGCATGAGGGGGTGGAGCGGGCCTGTATCGCGGTGCGCATGGTGCTAGATGCGGAGGGCAACAAGCTGTCGCACCGGTTCGTGCGCGGGTTGATGAACTCTCCGGCGGCGCTGAATTATGAGGAGGTGCAGGCGGGCCAGGACGGGCGGCCCAATGACAAGGTGGCCCCCCTGATGGCGGATGTGATTGCGCCCTTATATGCCGCCTATGCTGCCCTGAAATCTGCCCGCGAACGTCGCCAGCCGTTGGAGCTGGACTTGCCGGAGCGCAAGATTGCGCTGGACGAGGCGGGGAACGTCACCAGCGTTGCATTCCGCGACAGGCTGGACGCCCATAAGCTGATCGAGGAGTTCATGGTGCTGGCCAATGTCGCCGCCGCCGAGACGCTGAAGGAGCGCGGGGTTGAGCTGCTCTACCGGGTGCATGAAGAACCCTCGCCGGAGAAGCTGGAAAGCCTGCGGGAGGTGGCGGGCGCGTCAGGGTTCACTCTGGCCAAAGGGCAGGTGTTGCAGACGCGGCATCTGAACCGGCTGCTGGATCAGGCGAAGGACACGGAGCATGCAGAGCTGATGAATATCTCCGCGCTGCGCTCGATGACGCAGGCCTATTACGCGCCCGAGAATTTTGGCCATTTCGGCTTGGCGCTGAAGACTTACGCGCATTTCACCTCACCCATCCGGCGCTATGCGGACCTGATCGTGCACCGCGCGCTGATCACCGCGCATGGCTGGGGCAAGGACGGCTTGGATGCGGCGGCGCGCGAGGGGCTGAAGGAAACGGGGGAGCATATCTCGACAACCGAGCGGCGCTCGATGGAGGCGGAACGCGACACAACCGACCGCTATCTGGCCAGCTATCTGGCGGACCGGGTGGGCAGCGAGATCGGCGGGCGCATCTCGGGCGTGGTCAGCTTTGGGATGTTTGTGAAGCTGGATGAGACCGGGGCGGACGGGCTGGTGCCGGTGCGCACATTGGGGCGCGAGTATTTCCAGTTTGACCGCGACGCGCAGACGTTGCGGGGCGAGCAAAGCGGCCGGGTTCTGGGGCTGGGGCAACGCGTGTTGGTGCGCATCGCCGAGGCCACACCGCAAACCGGCGGGCTGGTGCTGGAGCTGTTGGAGGTCGAGGGCAAGCCGATGCCGCAAGGTGGGCGCGGGGGGCGGTCCACTGGGCCGAAGCGCAAGCTGGTGAAACATCGCAAGAAGGGCTCCAAGCTGCGCAAGAAGGCGGCACGGAAATGAGGCGGGTCTGGGTGATAATGGCGCTGCTCTGGGCGGGCGGCGCGCAGGCGCAGGACGGGTTTGCCGACTGGCGCGCGGGGTTTGAGGCCCGGGCGGTTGAGGCTGGCATTTCGGCCCCGGTGGTGCGCGACGCGTTGGACGGGGTCAGCTATGACCCGGAGGTCATCAAACGCGACCGCAATCAATCGGAATTCACAAAGACGGTCTGGGAATATCTCAGCACGGCGGTCAGCGACGCGCGGGTGGCCAATGGGCGCAAGGCGCTGGCGCGGATGGGGGATGCGCTGGACCGGATCGAGGCAGAGTATGGCGTCGACAAGCATATCGTGACGGCCATCTGGGGGCTGGAAAGTGCCTATGGCACGTTTCGCGGTGGCAAGGACGTGATCCGCTCGCTGGCGACGCTGGCTTTCGACGCGCGCAGGGCGGCGTTTTTTGAAGGGCAGTTGCTCGATGCGTTGCGCATTCTGGAGGCAGGGGACGTGGCCCCTCGGGCCATGGTGGGCTCCTGGGCGGGGGCGATGGGGCACACGCAGTTCATGCCGGGCTCATATCTGAGCTATGCGGTGGATTT
>CAYXIZ010000039.1:0-17944 GCA_964465485.1 uncultured Rhodobacterales bacterium
TTTTTGCGGGGCCTTTTGCTTTTTCCGGATCATTTGTGGAGAGGTGCGTTTTCGCTCCGCTTGCGCGGAGCGATCCGCTGGGGGTTTCACCCCCAGACCCCCAGGATATTTTTAAACATGGAAAGAGGGAGGAGGTCAGTCTTTCGGGACGATCTGGTGCACTTCGATGACATTGCCGTCGGGGTCATAGAAGAACACCTGATGCCAGCCCTTCACCGCGTTGCTGCCCCAGTCGGAATAGGGCACGCCCTGGGCGTCGAGATGTTTCATGAAGGCTTTGATGTCATCGGTGCGGTAGGCGATGTGGCCCCGCTCGAGCGGGTTCACGACCTGGCCCGAGCGGAACGAGTTCAGCACGTCGCGCGGGGTGAGGTGCATCTGGATATCGCCATCTGTGACGAAAGAGACGTCGCCAACGAGACCTTTCTCTTCGTTGATCGGGGGCAGCTCTGCCGGGTCCTCGTCGCCCAAGGTCAGGACGTCGCGGTAGAAGCGGTCCATTTCGGGCACGTTGGCGGAGCAGAGATTGATGTGGTGCAATTTGAGTTTCATGCGCCCAGCGTGGCGGAGAGCTGTGCTACGCGCAAGCGTGCTGCCCATTCTTCGGGATGGATCGAACTATGAAAGCAGTGAACGTGGCGCAGCGTCAGCATCTTTTGGTGCGCTGGTGCAAAAAATTCTGTAGAAAACCGATGGTTCTGCGCGCAAGCGTTTTGGGACATTTTGGGGTATGGGCGCAAAAGTTTTGCCCCAAAATGTACCAAACTCCAGAAACTTAACCCTCTGTTAAGCGTTTGCCGCCGCCTGCACGCCCACCTCCAAGGCGCTCAAAAGCGTGTCGATTTCCGCCTCTTCGATGATCAGGGGAGGCGACATCAGCAGGTTGTTTCCGCCTATCCGGACCATTGCCCCCGCCTCATAGGTCGCCTCGAACGCGGCCTTCAACATGGCGGGGGAGCCGGGTGTTTTGGCAGCAGTGTCGGAGACAAATTCCAGCCCGCACATCAGCCCGTGCCCGCCGCGCACATCACCGATGACGTCGTATTTATCCTTTAATTTCAATAGGCCATCGAAGAATTGCGTGCCACGCAGGGCGGCGTTTTCGTTGATCTTCAACCGCTGGCTTTCGCGAATACAGGCCAGTGCGGCGGCCGCGCCAACCGGGTGGGCGGAGTAGGTGTAGCCGTGGAAAATGCTGGCCGCGTCGGGATCGCCGTTTTCGAACACCTCCGCAAAGGCCTCGGACACCATGCAGGCCCCAAACGGGAAGTAGCCAGAGGTGATGCCTTTGGCCATCGTCATCATGTCCGGCTTGACCCCCCAATGGCGCGACCCCGACCAGTCTCCGGTGCGGCCAAATCCGGTGATCACCTCATCGGAGATCAGTAATATGCCATATTTTTCAGTGAGTTGGTGCATCGCAGGCATGTAATGTTCGGGCGGCACGATGACCCCGCCTGCGCCTTGAATCGGCTCCATGATGAAGGCCGCAATTGTGTTTGGCCCTTGGAATTCGATCTCGTCAATCGCGGCTTTCACACAGAGATCGCCCAGCTTTTTTGGGTCGGTTTCGTCAAACGGATTGCGATAGGCATAGGGCGTCGGCAGGTGGAAACAGCCGGGCATCAGAGGCTCGTAATTGATGCGGAACCTGTTGTTTCCATTGACAGAGGCGCCGCCGAAATGGGTGCCGTGATAGCCCTTTTTGAGGGAAAGGAACTTGGTGCGCGACGGCTCGCCCTTGATCTTATGGTACTGCCGCGCCAGCCGCAAAGCGGTCTCCACCGCGTCCGAGCCGCCGGAGGTGAAGAACGCGCGGGCCATTCCGTCGGGTGCGAACATCTCGCGCAGCTCGTAGGACAGCTCGATCGCGGGCTCGTTGGTGGTGCCGCCAAAGGCGGAATAGTAAGGAAGAACAGTGACTTGCTTGGCGATAGCCTCTTGGATGGGAGCGCAGGAATAGCCGACATTGACGCACCACAAACCGCCGACGCCATCGACCACGGTGTTGCCGTCACTGTCCGTGATCGAGGAGCCCTGCGCCGTGCGTATGATGCGCGGCGGGTGCTCCTGCATTGCGCCGGGATGGGCCATCGGGTGCCAGAGGTGGCGGGCATTGTTTTCGTTCAGAAAATTGTCGTCTTTCATGGCGCACCTCTTGGTCTCATTTTCCATCTGAGCGTGGGATAAGTCGGTCCCTGCCGCAAGCCCGTTTCCGACATTGTGCCGCGCCCTTGTTTTGCGCCCCTTGTCTCACAGGCAGCGCCCCTCTACATCACACCCATGAAACGCTTCATTCCATTCGTGAAATCCGGGCCCATGGTCGCCGTTCTGCGCCTAAATGGCGTGATTGCATCGGGCGGGCGCGGCCAGACTTTGAACGATGCAACCCTTGCGCCACTGATGGAGAAGGCGTTCCGCAAGGGCAAACCTGACGCGGTGGCTTTGGTGATCAATTCGCCCGGCGGCAGCCCGGTTCAATCGTCGCTTATTGGCGCGCGCATCCAGCGGTTGGCCAAAGAAAATGACGTAAAAACATATGCTTTCGTGGAGGATGTCGCCGCCTCGGGCGGTTATTGGCTGGCGGCCAGTGCGGATGAGATTTGGGTGGATGACAGCTCGATTGTGGGCTCCATCGGCGTGATCTCCGCAAGTTTCGGGTTCCACCAATTGCTGGAGCGCTACGGCGTGGAGCGCCGGGTTCACACGGCGGGCAAGGACAAATCCATGCTCGACCCGTTCCGTCCAGAAAAAGAGGATGACGTGCGGCGGCTGAAGGAGTTGCAACAGCAAATCCACGACCATTTCATCACGCATGTCACGGCCAATCGGGGCGACCGTCTGAGCGATCATGAGGACCTGTTTACCGGAGAGATCTGGGTCGGCGACAAGGCCCGCGAGGTGGGATTGGTCGATGGCGTGGCGCATGTGGTCCCGAAAATGAAAGAGCTGTTTGGCGATAAGGTGCGTTTTCAGGCCTATGGCCAGAAGCGGTCGATCCTGTCGCGCTTTGGCGGGCAGGTGATCAGCGATGCCGCTTCCAGGTTGGATGACCGGGCGCTCTGGTCGCGGTTCGGGCTTTGATATGATATTGAAAATCGTCAGCTTTTTTCTGATCGGCATGGTGGTGCTTGGCATGTTTGGCAAGCTGCGGCTGCCCAAGGTCAAGGCGCTGGAAACGCGCCGCTGCGCGAAATGCGGGTCGTTCAAGATTGGCAAATCTCCCTGCGTTTGTGAAAAGTCGAACAGCTGATGCATCTGATAATCAACGAATTCACGCTGGCAGCTGTTGGCCTGATCCTGCTTTTGTTTGCGGGCGACGCGCTGGTGAAGGGGGCGGTGAACCTGTCGCTGAGGCTCGGTGTGCCCGCCTTGATCGTCAGCCTGACCATTGTTGCGTTCGGGACGTCTGCGCCGGAATTGCTGATCTCGGTCCAGTCCATTCTGGACGGCCAACCGGGTCTTGCGATTGGTAATGTGGTGGGCTCGAACACGGCTAACGTGTTGATGGTGCTCGGTATTCCGGCGCTTCTGGCTGGGCTTGGCGCGTCGCAGGCAGATACCAACAAGAGCTACATCACCATGATCGCCGCCACGCTGCTGTTCATTGTGCTGGCGTGGTTTGGCCCGATTACGTGGTGGCATGGCCTGATCTTGCTGACCGCATTGGCGATTTCGCTCATCGACAGTTTCCGCGAGGCGCGGGGCCATATGAAGAAGGACGACCTTGAAGAGGTGGAGGGCGCCGACCCCGCCATCAAAGGCTGGAAGATCGCCGCATTCCTGATTGCCGGGCTGATCGGCCTGCCGCTGGGGGCCAAGCTTTTGGTGGATAATGCGGTGATCATCGCGACCGATTTCGGCGTTTCGCCCACGGTCATCGGGTTGACGCTGGTGGCCATCGGAACCTCCTTGCCGGAGCTGGCGACGACGGTAATGGCGGCTTACCGGGGCAAGGCAGATGTGGCGCTTGGCAACGTCATCGGGTCGAACATGTTCAACCTGTTGGCCATCGTCGGCATCGCATCGCTGGTGGGCCCCATGCCGGTTTCGGACACGCTGCTGCGCTTGGACCTTTGGGTGATGCTGGGGGCCTCGATCCTTATTGCGCCGGTGGTTTTTGGCCGCAAAAGAATGGGGTATCGTTGGGGCATCGGCTTGACCCTCGCCTATATTGCCTATCTCTATTTGGTGTTGACCAACGGAGCCTGACCCATGACCAAAGCTGCCCTCGTGACCGGAGCCGGAGACCGTTTGGGACGCGCGATGGCGGTCCGACTGGGGCAATTGGGCTATGCTGTCGCTGTGCATTACGCCCGCTCTGACGCCGGGGCGTCCGAGACCGTTGCAGCCATTGAGGCCGCCGGAGGCAAGGCTGTGGCGCTACAGGCTGACCTTTTGGATATGGACCAGGCCGAGGCGCTTGTCGGGCGCGCTGTGGACGCGCTGGGGCTGCCCCTGACCTGTTTGATCAACAACGCGTCGATTTTCGAGCATGACACGATCGAGACCGCAACCCGGACCAGCTGGGAGCGCCATATGGGCTCGAACCTGCAGGCACCGTTTATCCTGACGCAAGAATTCTCCAAACAGGTGCCGCAGGCCGTTGAGGATGACCGGGGCGAGCCGATGGCGCAGGGCTGCGTGATCAACATGCTTGATCAGCGCGTGCGCAAGCTGACGCCGGAGTTCATGACCTACACCATCGCCAAGATGGGGCTTTGGGCCTTCACCCAGACCGCTGCACGGGCGCTGACGCCGCATATTCGGGTCAATGGCATTGGGCCGGGACCAACGCTGAAAGGCGGTCGTCAAAGCGCGGAGCATTTCGATGAGCAGCGCAAAGCGACGATTTCGGGGCGTGGTTCCAACCCGGAGGATATCGTGGGCGCGATGGAATATATCCTGAACGCGCCTGCGTTGACGGGGCAGCTTTTGTGTATTGATGGGGGCCAACATCTGGGTTGGATGACCCCGGATGTGCTGGGCGTTGAATAGGCGGTTTTTGGCGGCTTGAGGGGTTTCCGCCTTGACTTGTCCCCGCGGCTCCTGCGCGTGTCGAATCTATTGAGAAATAGGTAGTGTATTCAATGACTTGCTGCATCACGAAAAAGTATTGTTTTAAATCAATGGCTTGGAGGCTGCCTAAAAATTAGGCAAACTGGCCGAGCCATGGAAAAGTAACGGAAAATCGCGTGTATCACTTCTTTTCCCACAAGCTTATCCACAGAATACGGGGATAGGTTTCCTCTTGAACGAGACCCGCGCACAGTGCAGCAATCGAAAGAATCGTGACCAAGAAAATGTCTGACGAGCCGCAGCATAGCGAAGACCAACCCGAGCCCGCTTTGCGGGGCCATGCTTGCGTGCAGTCCTATCTCAAAACGCTCGACAACAGCCCCGGCGTGTACCGGATGCTCGATGAGCAGCAACGGGTGCTTTATGTGGGCAAGGCGCGCAATCTGAAAAAGCGCGTGTCGAACTATGCCAAGCCAAGCGGCCACACCGCGCGGATCGCCACGATGATTTCGCGCACCACGTCGATGATGTTTCTGACCACCAAGACGGAAACCGAGGCGCTGCTTTTGGAGCAGAACCTGATCAAGCAGCTTAAACCCAAATACAACGTGCTGCTGCGCGACGACAAAAGCTTCCCGAATATTCTCGTGGCCAAGAACCACGATTTTCCGCAGATCAAAAAGCATCGCGGTGCCAAGAAGGAGAAGGGAGATTATTACGGCCCCTTCGCCTCCGCCGGGGCGGTCAACCGGACGTTGAACCAGCTGCAACGCGCCTTCCTGTTGCGCGACTGCACCGACGCCAATTTCGAAAGCCGCACGCGGCCTTGCTTACAGTATCAGATCAAACGCTGCTCTGCGCCTTGCGTCGGCTATATCGAGCCGGAGGATTACGGCGCGTTGGTCAAGGATGCGGAGCGGTTCCTGACTGGGCGTTCAACTCGGATTCAAGAGCAGCTGGCGTCAGAGATGCAGGCCGCGTCCGAAGGGATGGAGTTCGAGCGCGCCGCGGCCCTGCGTGACCGTATCCGGGCGCTGACGCAGGTGCAGACGGCGCAAGGGATCAATCCCAAAGGCGTGGCGGAGGCCGACATCATCGCGCTGCATCTGGAACACGGGCAGGCCTGCGTGCAGGTGTTTTTCATCCGGGCCAACCAGAACTGGGGCAACAAGGACTATTACCCCAAGCTGCCCAATGACGCCTCCGAGGCGGAGGTGATGGAAGCGTTCATGGGCCAGTTTTACGGCGACAAGGAGCCTCCACGACAGGTGATCCTGAGCCACGAGATCGAAGACGGCGACCTGATGGCTGAGCTTTTGTCCGACAAGGCGGAGCGGAAGGTTGAAATTCTGGTGCCGCAACGCGGTGAGAAGATGGAGCTGATCGCCGGCGCCACCCGCAACGCGCGCGAAAGCCTCGCGCGCAAGATGAGCGAGACCGCGACGCAGACGAAACTGCTGAAAGGCCTGGCTGAGGCTTTCGAGCTGGACGCCCCGCCCAAGCGGATCGAGGTTTATGACAACTCCCATATCCAAGGCACCAACGCGGTGGGCGGGATGATTGTCGCGGGGCCCGACGGGTTCATGCGCAATCAGTACCGCAAGTTCAACATTCGCGGCGAGGAGCTCGTGCCGGGCGATGATTTCGGGATGATGAAAGAGGTGCTTGAGCGCCGTTTCAAGCGGCTGCTGAAAGAGGACCCGGATCGCCAGAAAGAGATGTGGCCGGACCTGCTGCTGATTGATGGCGGCGCGGGGCAGGTCTCTGCTGTGCGGGAGATCATGCGCGAGATGGGGGTTGAGGATATCGCTATGGTTGGCGTGGCCAAGGGCGTGGACCGCGACGCGGGCAAGGAGGAATTCCACCGTACCGGCAAGCGGCCCTTTGCGTTGCGCCACAATGACCCGGTGCTCTATTTCGTCCAACGTCTGCGTGACGAGGCGCACCGGTTTGCCATCGGCACCCACCGCGCCAAACGCGCCAAGAGCCAGATCAAGAGCCCGCTGGATGATATCGAAGGCGTCGGCCCCAAACGCAAAAAGGCGCTGTTGCAGCATTTCGGTTCTGCCAAGGCGGTTGCACGGGCCAATCTGGCCGATATGCGCGCGGTGGAGGGCGTCTCCGAGGCGATGGCGCAGGCGATTTACGACTATTTCCATGAAAAGGGATGACGTTTGGGTCGCTTGAACACGGCTTCCCCCCGAGGCTTTGGCAAGCTACATAGCTGATATGAACTGGAACATACCCAACATTCTGACGCTTCTGCGCCTGCTCGCCGCTCCGGGCGTCGCCGTGATGTTTTTATACTTCTCGCGCCCCTATGCCGATTGGTTCGCGCTGATCCTTTTCGTGGTGGCCGCGCTGACGGATTACGTGGACGGTTATCTGGCGCGGGCCTGGAAGCAGGAAAGCAAGTTCGGCGCGATGCTGGACCCGATTGCCGATAAGGCAATGGTGATCATCGCGCTTTTGGTGATCACCGGATTTTCGGGCATGAACCCATGGATCCTGCTGCCCGCCACCGTGATCATTTTCCGCGAAACGTTCGTGTCGGGCCTGCGCGAGTTTCTGGGCGACACGGCGGGGCTGCTCAAGGTGACCAACCTCGCCAAGTGGAAAACCACCGCGCAGATGGTGGCCATTGCGGTGCTGTTTGCAACAGGGCTGTTCGAGCATGAGTTTCTGGACCGCACGACAGGGATGGATAGTGCCACGCTGGATGCGATCATGGCAGGGCAAATGGACGACCCGCTGGGGCTCATGTGGTACTCGCAGGCGGCCAACGCGACCTTCCTTTTGGGTACGATCCTGCTGGCCATCGCCGCCGTGCTGACCCTGGTCACGGGCTTTGATTATTTGCGCAAGGCGATGCCGTTTCTGCGGGAGGATACCAATGGTTGATGTGCTGTATTTCGCATGGGTGCGGGAGCGCATCGGGATGCCCAAAGAGCAGGTAGAAACCTCCGCCGCCACGGTGATGGAGCTGGTTGCAGAACTGAAAGCCCGCGAAGAGCGCTATGCGGTGGCCTTCTCGGACATCTCTGCCTTGCGTGTTGCGGTGGATCAGGAGCTTACCGAGTTTGACGCGCCTATTGGCACTGCCCGCGAGATCGCGTTCTTTCCGCCCATGACCGGAGGCTGAGGCTTTGGGTGTGAAGGTGCAGAGCGCTCCGTTTGATCCAGGCGCGGAGCTGAACGCGTTTTCCAACTCCGGGCAAAATATCGGGGCGGTGGTCAGTTTCACCGGGCTTGTGCGTGACGTGGATGACAGCCTGAAAGAAATGATTATTGAGCATTATCCGGCGATGACGGAACGCGCGATTGCGGCGATTGTCGAGGAGGCGCGCGACCGGTGGTCGCTGTCAGATGCATTGGTCATTCACCGCCACGGGGTGCTGCGCGCGGGCGATACGATCATGATGGTCGCCACGTCCTCCAAACACCGGGCGGATGCGTTTGCGGCGGCGGATTTCTTGATGGATTACCTCAAATCCCGCGCGCCCTTCTGGAAGAAGGAAGTCACGGCCAAAGGCGAAGATTGGGTCGAGAGCAAAGCCGAGGATGAAGACGCGCTGACCCGCTGGGACCGCTAGATTAGCCCGATTTTGAGCGATCAATATATCTGCGCAGCTCTTCGCTTTCTTGGCGGGCGTCACGCAAGCCATCCATGGTGGCACGCAGCTCGGCCTCCGTTTGGGACAGCTGATTGGTCAGCTCGGCTTCGCGTTGCTGAAGATAGGTGATCGCCTGATCGCGGGTTTCTTCTGCGTCATGCAGGGACTTTGCCATCTGATCCAGCTCCGCCACATCCGCCGTTGAGACACGGCTGAAGCGCTGAACAAGCCAGCAGGCGAAATAGCCGACGCTGAAGGCGACAAGCAGAATGATGGCGGTCGCAATGACAAACTCGGTTCTATTCACTTTCGCCCTCGGCTTGTGTCGTGTCTTGGGTGGTTTCGCTGTCAGAGGCTTCGTCTGTGGTCGCAGCCCGGGCATCTGTCAACAGTTTGAATTCGATCCGGCGGTTCGCCTCACGGCCCGCTTCAGACCCGTTATCAGCAATCGGTTCCGCTTCGCCGTAGCCTTTGGCGGTAAAGTTCCGGGTACGCACCCGGCGTTGCTGCAAGGCCAGCAGAACCGCATCTGCGCGCTGTTGGCTCAGTTCTTCGTTCATGATCTCGCGGCCTTGGCTGTCGGTATGGCCGCCGATCTCCATCTGCACGCGGTCGCATTGCTTGGCAATATTTGCGATGGCTTCAATGGTGGCCTCCGCACTGGCGCTGATCTCTGCGGAGGAGGGCTCGAACGCGATCTTCCCAGCGGCAAGGATCGCGTTGATCCGGTCCACGCATTCCTGCGGGGTCGGGATGTTGAGCGTCTTGTCGAGCAGCTCGTCATATCGGACGTTGACCTCAAACTGATCAGTGTCGCTGAGCTTATTTGCCAGAAGTTGCGACAGCTCGTCATAGGCCGATTTGTTGCCGCTGGTGCCGCGCAGCTCGATTATTTCTTCGTAGACCGCAAGGGACCCATGGTCGAGCAAGGCCAGCGCCTCAAGCCCCGCCAGAACGCGCACGGACCAGTCGGCGGGCAAAGATTCGTCATCGCGTGTGGCCAGATAGACCTGCCCGCTGCCAAATTTCGCCCGTGCAAAAGAGCCGACGATGGTTTCCGCGCCGTCATCAGGCAAGCGGCCGCGCATCTGCAATAGGCCTTCGGGGCTGCGGGTGGCAGTAAACTCTCGGACCTCTTGTTCGGCGTCAGCGACTTCGGCCTTTTCGGTCAAGATCGCATTGAGCGAGAACACCTCCGGCAATGTCGCGTCCAGATCCCCCACGACCCTGTCGAACACCGCTTGCGACGTAGTGTCAGGGGCGATCAGAGTGATGTCGGCATCCGAAAAGGTCAGCGACCCGCCGCCCATGGCTTTGACACCTTCAAGAGCAATGCCCACCGCTTTGGACCAGTTTGGCGATGGAACGCCGAGGCCGATCACGCAGGTTGGGCGCTCGGGCAATGTCCCGACAGCAGCCGCAGCGGAAAGGATTTCGTCGCGGGTTTGCTCCGTATCGGCGGAGCAGGCATCAAATGATCCAGCCCCATCGGCCAGCTCGTAGCGCAGGGTGAAGGGGCTGATTACCGGGCGCGGTGCCGTGATATTGAGCACCAGCCGGACCGAAGAAGGCGCGTTGCGGGCCAGCTCCGACTCGATGCGGCGCTTGTCTTGCGGGCTGTCGCTGATTGCGGTGATCTCGATGAGGTCAGCAGATACGGAAATCTTGGATTTTGGCAGGTCGTTCAGCGATTGGGTGGCAAAGCGGATCGCGGCGTCCCAGCCGCGCGGGGTTGGAAAGGAGGCCGTCTCCAGCATGTCGGTGACTTCGCTGTCATCCGTCATCAAGCCTTCGATCGTGGAGGTGAACGCCTCGCGCCCGGCCTCTGCGGGGACCAGCCCGATCAGGGAGATGCCCGCGTCATTGCGCAGCATTTCAACGGTGAAGCGCGGCGGCTCGATCTGGGCGCGGGCCTGCACGCCCATGTCATCCACGATCCGGTCAGGATCAACTGTTCGCCCCACCGCGCTGACGACGCGGTACCGGGTGGCCTCGTCGGGGGCCATGCCGCTGAGCAACACTTGCAACCCGTCCGTATCGACATCGACCCAATCATGTCCGCCATCAATCAGGGTGGAGCGCACAACCTGCGCCGAACGTGTCTCGATCCACCCGGCAGACAGCCAAGCGCCGCCGACCGATGCCCCGGCGGCCAGTAGAAACGCAACGATTGTCTTTGGTTTCATGACGTTATCATCTTGGATCGTGTCCCTTACCCATGTCGTAGCGGTTGGCTGGCCCGGTTTCAATCAAAGCAATGCGGCAATAGCAATAAATAGCGCAGGGATCAGGCCCGCATCCCGGTTTGAGCGAAACAGACGCAGGCAATTCTCCCAATCTTCCGTGTCGAGGTGCCGCATTTGCCACAGCATGTGCCAGCCAAACCCCCAAGCGCCCGCCAGCGCGATCACCAAAGCCAACACGTTGCGATCTGTCGCGGGGACAATTGCGGCGATGATAGCCATGCCCAACAAAAGCACGGAGGCAATCAGAAAGCCCCGCAGCCAAGGCCCGGTGTTTTCCCCGAACAGGCGGGCCGTGGATTTGACACCGATCAGCGCGTCATCTTCCTTGTCCTGATGGGCGTAGATCGTGTCGTAGAACAAGGTCCATGCAATGCCTGCAAGATAAAGGAGCAGGGCCGGCCAGCCCAGCGACCCGGTATGCGCGGTCCATGCCAGAAGCGCGCCCCAGTTGAAGGCGAGGCCCAGGAACACCTGTGGCCACCATGTGAACCGCTTGGCGAAGGGGTAGATGGCGACGGGCAGCAGCGCCAGAATGCCAAGGCCGATGGCGGTCCAGTTGAAGGTGAACAAGATGCAGGCGGCCAGCGCGGTTTGCGCGATCAGCCAGCCCAGCGCCTGTTTTACCGTGACTTGCCCCGACGGGATGGGCCGGGACTTGGTGCGCGCGACCTGTGCGTCAAACTTGCGGTCGGTGATGTCGTTCCACGTGCAGCCCGCCCCGCGCATCAAAAAGGCACCAAGAGCGCAGCCGATGACGATCCAGAGGTCAAACAGCCGAAACGAGCTGGAGGCGGCGGCCAGAAAGACGCCCCACCAGCAGGGCAACAGCAGCAACCAAGTGCCAATGGGGCGGTCCGCGCGGCTCAGCCTGAGATAGGGGCGCGACCAGGCGGGGGCCAGCGTGTCCACCCAGTTTTGCGGAACGGCGTCGATGACTTGCCCCTCAGGAGCCGGGCCCTCTGGTGCTGCGGCGTTCTCGGACATAGGTTGGCCTCATGGCGGATGCGAAGATCAGATTATGTGTAGAGCACGACCTTGCGGCGGGCAATTCGGTTCCTCTGGACCGTGATCAGGCAAACTACCTGTTCAACGTGATGCGGTTGGGGGTTGGGGCCCATATTTTGCTGTTCAACTCCCGCGATGGAGAGTTTCTGGCCGAGGTTGCAGATGCGGGGAAACGTCGCGGTTTGCTGGCGGTTCTGCATCAGACCAAACCCCTGCAGATGCCGCCCGACCTTTGGTTGTTCTTTGCCCCCATCAAGAAGGCGCGCACTGACTTTATCGTGGAGAAAGCGGCAGAGATGGGGGCCGCCCGGATTTGCCCGGTGCAGACCGAATACACCAATTCGGACCGCATCCGGCAAGACAAGCTACAAGCCCATGCGATGGAAGCGGCGGAGCAATGCGGCGGCACCTACGTGCCTGAGGTGGCTGGCATCGCGAAGCTCAGGTTGGTTCTTGAAACGTGGCCTGAAGACCGCCGCCTGATGTTTTGTGATGAAGCTTTGGCGGGCCAAGCCTCTGGTTTGGCGCAGGCGACGCCCGGAAAATGGGCCATTCTGATCGGGCCGGAGGGCGGTTTCTCGGACGCGGAACGCGAAGCCTTGTCAAAGATGCCGCAAAGCCTCCCCGTCAGCCTTGGCCCCCGTATTCTGCGCGCTGACACCGCCGCGGTTGCCGCGCTGACGCTTTGGCAATCGGAGTTGGGAGATTGGGCATGATCCGGCCCGAAGTGATCTCTCTGTTCCGCCGTTATGCGGAGGTTATTGCGGGGCTTTTGATCGCCGTTTGTGGCCTTTGGCTGCTCACCCGTCCCAACGTGCTGGCCAAAATAGTCGGCGCTCTTGTCATTGGGGCTGGCCTTGTGATGTTCACCACCTCCCTGCGCCGCATCGCTTTTAAAACCGACCAGATCGGCCCCGGCGTGGTCGAGGTCGACGAGCGACAGATCAGCTATTTTTCGGCCTATGAGGGCGGGGCTGTCTCCATCGACGGGCTGACCAGAATTACGGTGATCAGCAGCGACCAAGGCCCGTGGGTCGAGGACATGCATTGGGTGCTGGAGGAAGACGGGGGCGCGATGCTGACCATACCCAATTCTGCGTCCGGCACCGAAAAGCTTTTTGACGCCTTCTCAGCTCTGGACGGGGTGGATTATTCTATGGCCACCAAAGCGATGGGGTCCACCGAGAATGACAGCTATGTGATTTGGGCCAAACCCCGCACGGCTCTGCATTGACTTCGCCCTTCGGGTCTTTCATCCCTACGCCCTCAATTAGCAGATCGGAGCCCCAACATGTCTATCCCACAGTCCGGCGGCGGGCCGATCACCGATCATGCGCAGCTTGCGGGTTATCTGGCCGACGGGTGCAAACCCAAGGCAGATTGGCGCATTGGCACGGAGCATGAAAAGTTCGGGTTTTGCGAGGATACGCTGCTGCCGCTGCCCTATGACGGGCCGCGTTCGATCAAGGCGATCCTTGAAGGTCTGCGAGATGAATTTGGCTGGGCGGCGGTCAATGAGGGCGACAATATCGTGGGCCTCGTGAAGGATGGCGCCAACGTGTCGCTGGAGCCGGGCGGTCAGCTGGAGCTGTCCGGCGCTCCGCTCGAAACCATCCATGAGACCTGTGACGAGGTGAATGAACATCTCAAGCAGGTCCAAACGGTGGCGGACCGTTTGGGGGCCAAGTTCATCGGTTTGGGGGCCGCGCCCGAGTGGACGCATGCGCAAATGCCACTTATGCCGAAAGGGCGCTACAAGCTGATGGACGCCTATATGGGCACTGTTGGCACGCATGGCACGCAGATGATGCGGCGCACCTGCACGGTGCAGGTGAACCTCGATTTCAGTTCCGAGGCTGACATGGTCCAAAAGATGCGCGTGGCCGTGGCGTTGCAGCCCGTGGCGACCGCGTTGTTTGCCAATTCGCCATTCTTTGAGGGCAAGGTGAACGGCCACAAAAGCTGGCGGTCCCGCGTCTGGCGCGGGTTGGACGATGCGCGCACGGGGATGATCCCGTTTATTTTCGACCATGGGTTCGGGTTTGAGGCTTGGGCGGAATGGGTGCTCGATGTGCCGATGTATTTCGTCTACCGCGACGGGGAATATATCGACGCGCTGGGCCAGTCCTTCCGCGACTTTCTGAAAGGCGAGCTGCCCGCACTGCCGGGCGAGACGCCGACATTGTCAGACTGGGCCGACCATTTGACGACGGTGTTCCCCGAAGCGCGGGTCAAGAAGTTCATCGAGATGCGCGGCGCAGATGGCGGCCCGTGGCGCAGGCTATGTGCGTTGCCTGCGTTCTGGGTCGGTTTGACCTATGACCAGAGCGCGCTGGATGCAGCATGGGATCTGGCCAAAGGCTGGGATGCGGAAACCCGTCAGGCGCTGCTCGTGGCCTCCTCCGAGCAAGGGCTTCATGCGGAGGTTGGCGGGCTCAAGATGATTGATCTGGCCCGTGAGGTCGTTGACATCGCTGAGGCCGGGTTGAAGGCACGCGCCATGCCGGGTGCGGGCGGCTTGGTTCCGGACGAGACGCATTTCCTGAATGCCCTCAAAGACAGCATCGCCTCAGGCGAGGCACCGGCCGACGAGTTGCTGCGCCAGTATCATGGCGACTGGAACGGGGATATCTCGCGGATCTATGACGCTTATAAATACTGACGCCGTCCCGATTTAGGCGACCTGTTTGCATGGGTTTTGATCCTGCTGGCAGTCGCTTTGATCGGATAAGGGCGGCGTTGGCTGGATAGAACTGCTTTGCCACAAAAACACTGCTGCAACAGGTGGTGCCAGCAGCCAGAAGGGCGAGCGCCTTGCGTCTCGCAGCCGACGCACCGAAACGGACAGCATCCCAAAGACAAACGCGCCGAGCCCCAAGGCGATAAGCGGCCATGTGGCGAGCTCTGGCAAGAGAATGGTCAGTTGGACCGAGAGAATGAGCAGCCCGATGCTTGCCGCAAACATCCACCAGAATTCTTGGCGGCAGGCTGTGCCAGAAAATATGAAAAGTTTGGAATACCCTTGGGCAAGATAGTGGATTGGCGACACCGTCGTTTCTCCAATTGTTAGGTTCAATTCAGTTTTTTGAGATAGTTTGGTTGTTCGACAGTCGTTAACGACCGGGTCTGAAAATAAGGTTGATGGTTGTGCAGGAAGCAGTCTGAAAAATAGACGGCTTTGGAAATAAATCGCTCCTATAAATCGGTTTGGACGCAAGGTGAGCGCCAATCAGGGCAGAAATTTGCAGCAAATCTGTCAAATTTCAGAAACTGGGCAATCGTGATTTTTTGTAGATAAATTGGAGATTATGCCAAGGCGGTAAATCCTAGGATTTCGACCCAATGCGCGCCTCTGTGCCGTTGGCAATGCGCTTGATATTGGCGGTGTGGCGCAGCCAGATCAGGGCTCCCATTGCGATGGAGGCGACTATCAAATCCGTGCGCCCGACCACGATCAGCCAGATTGGAATGGAGGCGGAGGCGACCAAAGCGGAGAGGGACGAAATACGAAAAATCGCAGCGGTCACGGCCCATGTGAGGCAGGCCGCCGCGCCTATGGGGAAAGACAGCGCAAGAAGCGTTCCCAGATATGTCGCCACGCCCTTGCCGCCTTTGAAGCCAAGCCAAACCGGGAAGAGATGGCCCAAAAACGCCATGACCCCGGCAAGTTGGGCGGCGTCTTCTCCTACAAGGACGCGCGCCAAAACCACGGCAATAGCGCCTTTGCCCGAATCGAGCAGCAATGTCGCAAGGGCTGCTGGTTTTGAGCCTGTGCGCAGCACGTTTGTGGCTCCGATATTGCCCGAGCCGATGCTGCGTAGGTCCCCAAGACCGAAGACTCTGGTGATCACCAACCCGAACGGAATTGAGCCGAGCAGATAGGCCAGCACTGCGGTTGCCAGCGCGAGCGGCAGGGATGTGACGATCTCAGGCATCTTGCGGGAAAACCTGTGTTCCAGCGACGAAACTGCGCAGCACCTGACCTTGCATGCGCTGTCCGTCAAAAGGTGTGTTCTTGGATTTAGAACGCAGGGTCTCGCGGTTCAGGATGAAGGGCGCATGCGGGTCAAAAAGCACCAGATCGGCGGGCGCGCCTTTGGTCATGCGTCCCCCCTCTAGCCCCAGGCGTTTGGCGGGGTTTAGCGACATGGCGCGAAACAAAGTTGGCAGGTCAAGCTGGCCCGAATGGAACAGGCGCAACGCGGCGGGCAGGATGGTTTCCAACCCAACCGCGCCTGAGGCTGCTTGCTCGAAGGGCAGCCGCTTGCTCTCTTCATCCTGTGGCGTGTGCATGGAGCAGATGATGTCGATCAGCCCGGAGGCCACGGCCGCGACCATGGCTTGCCGGTCATCTTCTGAGCGCAGCGGTGGTTTGACCTTGAAAAAGGTGCGGTAGTCGCCGACGTCCAGCTCGTTGAGCGTCAGATGGTGGATGGAGACCCCTGCCGTGACGTCCAGCCCGTCGGCCTTGGCGCGCTGCAATGCGGGCAGGGCAGCGGCTGAAGAAATCTGGTCTGCATGGTATCGGACTTTCGTGGCCTCGACCAAGGCCAGGTCGCGCTCCAGCCCCATTCGTTCGGCAAGGGGTGAGACCGCTGGCAGGCCGCGCAAAGACGCGAATTTGCCTGAGGTGACGGCGGCCCCGTCGCTGAGGATCGGCTCCTGCGGGTGGCCCATGACCAATGCCCCGAGGGAGCGCGCATAGATCATGGCGCGGCTGAGCACTTTGGTGTCGGTCACGACGTTGTCGCCATCTGAAAAGGCCACGGCCCCTGCGTCTTGCAAAAAGCCCATCTCCACCATCTCGCGGCCCGCGCGGTCCTTTGTCAAAGCGGCCATGGGGGCGATGCGGATATCGGTCATTTCGCCGCCACGGCGCTTGGCAAATTCCAGCGTTTCGGGCGTGTCCACAGTTGGCAGCGTATCGGGGCGGGTCACCATGGTGGTCACGCCCCCGGCGGCGGCGGCACGTCCTGCGGTGCGGAAGCTTTCCTTGTGGCGCTCGCCCGGCTCGCACACCTTTACGCCGATATCAATGATGCCGGGGGCCAGATGTTTGCCGTCGCAGTCGATCCGCGTGTGTTTGGCGTATTTGGCGGCGGGCAAGTCGGCGGTCTCAGAGAGCACGGCCTCGATCTTGCCTGCGCTGATGGCCAGCGCGCCTGCCGTTTCCGTGCCGGCCTCGGGGTCGATCAGGATGGCGTTGGTCAAAAGCAGCTTCATGCGCCGAACCAGATCAGAAAGCCGGTAAAGCCGAACAGGCCCAGCAGCGCGTAGGTTGCAATTTTGCCCGACATGCGCGGGTCTTTGGGGTCTTCGCTCATACCATGACGCCTTTCGGTTTGGAGGCGCGGGCGCGGACCAAAAGCTCCATGCAGGCCATGCGCACGGCCACGCCCATTTCCACCTGCTCCTGAATGACAGAGCGGTTGATGTCGTCTGCCAAGGTGCCGTCGATCTCCACGCCGCGGTTCATCGGGCCGGGATGCATGACAATCGCGTCGTCCTTGGCGTGGCTCAGCTTGTCCGCGTCCAGGCCGTAGCGGTGGTAATATTCGCGCTCTGACGGGATGAAGCCGCCATCCATGCGCTCCTTTTGAAGCCGCAGCATCATCACCACGTCGACGTCCTGCAGGCCTTCGCGCATGTCCTCGAACACCTCGACGCCGAAGTGATCAATCTCGGAGGGCATCAGCGTTGGAGGCCCGATCAGCCGCACGCGGTTCTCCATTTTGCCAAGCAGCAGGATGTTGGACCGCGCTACACGGCTATGCGCAATATCGCCGCAAATGGCGATGCTCAGGCGGTGCAGGCGGCCCTTGGCGCGGCGAATGGTCAGGGCATCCAGCAGCGCTTGTGTTGGGTGTTCGTGCTTGCCATCGCCTGCGTTCAGCACGGCGCAGTTCACTTTTTCGGCCAGCAGGTTTACCGCGCCGGAATGCGGGTGGCGCACGACCAGCAGGTCGGGATGCATGGCGTTCAGCGTCAGGGCGGTGTCGATCAGCGTCTCGCCTTTTTTGATCGACGAGGCCTGCATCGCCATATTCATCACATCCGCGC
>CAYXIZ010000040.1:0-17850 GCA_964465485.1 uncultured Rhodobacterales bacterium
ATGTTTGACCTGCGCCCGGTGGGCTATGTGATCGGCCTTTTGCTGGCCTGCCTTGGGGCCTCGATGCTGGTGCCCATGGCGCTGGATATGGCGGCGGGCAATGGCCATTGGCCTGTTTTCGCGCAAGCGGCGATCCTGACCAGCGTGCCTGGCACCTTGCTGGCCTTGGCTACCAGGAACGGTGTGGGCGAGGGGCTGACGATCCAGCAGACGTTTCTGTTGACCACGCTGGTCTGGGTGGCGCTGCCGCTTTTTGGCGCGATCCCGTTCTATGTGGGGGCCACGCAGGCCGATTTCGTCGATGCGTTCTTTGAGGCCATGTCCG
Source organism: uncultured Rhodobacterales bacterium (assembly GCA_964465485.1). Lineage (GTDB taxonomy): Bacteria > Pseudomonadota > Alphaproteobacteria > Rhodobacterales > Rhodobacteraceae > Litoreibacter. Next base: position 326 of record CAYXIZ010000040.1, read on the forward strand.
GGATGAGCACCACCGGCTCCACGGTGCTGACCGGGCTCAATGGCCTGCCTGACGGGCTGAAGCTGTGGCGCGGGCTGATGCAGTGGTTCGGCGGCATCGGGATCATCGTGGTCGCCATGGTGTTCCTGCCCGAGCTGCGTGTGGGCGGCATGCAAATTTTCCGCTCCGAGGGCTTTGACACCTTTGGCAAAATCCTGCCCCGCGCAGGCGAGATCGCGCGCAATATCTCCGTCATCTATCTGGGGCTGACGCTGGCCTGCGGGCTGGCCTATTACGCCGCCGGGCAGTCGGTTCTGGACGCCACCACCCATGCGATGACCACCATCGCCACGGGCGGGTTTGCCAATAGTGACGCCTCTTTTGCGGCCTATGAGGGGGCTTCGGAATATATCGCCAGCGCCTTCATGCTGCTGGCCGCCTTGCCCTTCGTGCGCTACGTGCAATTGCTGGCAGGCACCGCCAAGCCGCTATTTCGCGACAGCCAAATCCAGACGTTTTTTGCCGTCGCCGCCATCCTCGTGGCCTGCCTGACCGGGTGGCAATATGCCCAAGGGCTCAACCCCGGCGAGGCAGGCTTTCGCAAGGCGTTGTTCAACGCGGTCTCCATCCTGACGGGCACGGGATATGCGTCGGATGACTACACGCTCTGGGGGTCGTTCTCCGTGGCGCTGTTCTTTTTGATGGGGCTGATCGGGGGCTGCGCGGGCTCCACTTCCTGCTCGATCAAAGTGTTCCGCTTCCAGCTGCTCTTTGCCTCCATCAAGGCGCAGATCCGCCGCATCCACTCGCCGCATGGCATTTTTCAGCCGCGCTATCAGGGGCGGACGGTGCCCGAGGATGTGGTCTCCTCGGTCATGACGTTCTTTGTGCTTTTCATGGTCTCACTCGGAGGCCTCGCGGTGCTTTTGGGCATGACCGGGCTCGACTTCATCACCTCCGTCTCCGGGGCCACCGCCGCCATCGCCAATATCGGGCCGGGCCTGGGCGACGAGATCGGGCCCTCGGGCAATTTCGCAGGGCTCAATGACACCGCCAAATGGCTGCTCTGCGCGGGCATGTTGATCGGACGGTTGGAATTGCTGTCGGTCTATGTGCTGTTTACAGTGAACTTCTGGCGGCCCTGATCGTTGGGCCCGCAGGCGCCCCTGCGCCATCACGAAAAGGACGCACGCTATGGCAAAGCAGTTTCGCTCATTCGCGGTTATCGGGCTGGGGACCTTTGGCAGCACCGTCGCCCGCGAGCTGGCCCGGTTCGACAATGAGGTGATCGGCGTCGACACAAATGAAAGGCTGGTCGCGGCCCATGCGCAGGATCTCAGTCAGGCGCTGATTGTGGACGCGCGCGAGGACGGCGCGCTGCGCGAGGCGGGGCTGGAGACGGTCGATGTCGGCGTCGTCGCCATCGGCACCGATATGGAGGCCAGCATCCTTTCCGTCATCAACCTCAAAACCCTTGGCGTCGGTACGATCTGGGCCAAAGCCACCTCGAAAAACCACCACCGGATCCTCTCCAAAATCGGCGTGGACCGGGTGATCCACCCCGAAAAAGAGGTGGGCCAGCATATCGCCCAGGTGCTGCACAACCCGCTGGTGCGCGACTATGTCAGCTTGGGCAATGGCCAGCATGTGGTCAATTTCAGGGTCCCCGACAGCCTGCAAGGCAAGTCGCTCTCCGAGCTGCCGCATGGCAACACGTTCAAGCTGCGCTGCATCGGCGTCATGCGCGGCACTAAATTTCTGGGCTATGACGGCACCGATTGCGAGTTGCAGGCCGATGACCTGCTGCTCTTGCTGGGGGAGCGTCAGGACCTGCGCAACTTCGCCGGTAGCCTCTAGATGGCTGGGCGGCGCTTTAGCGTCTCGCTGAACAAGGCGCGGCTCAGCCCGCCCGCGATGCTGGCCTGCATCTATGCCACCTTCATCCTGCTGGGCGCGATCATCCTGCGCCTGCCATTCAGCCACACGGGCGCGGTCACCTTCAGCGACGCGCTCTTCACCGCCGCCTCCGCCGTCACGGTCACGGGGCTGGTGGTGGTCGACACAGGCAGTGATTTCACGCTTATCGGCCAGATCACCGTGGCGCTGCTCATTCAGGTGGGCGGGCTCGGGTTGATGACCTTTGCCGCCCTGTTGCTGACCATGCTCGGGCTCAGCATCGGCATGCCGCAGCGCCTCGCCTTGCGCGACGAGCTGGGCCAGACGGGCCTTGGAGAGCTCGCGGCCCTCGTGCGCGTCGTCATCCTCGTGGCCTTCACCGCGGAGGCCATCGGCACCGCCGCCCTGATGACCGTCTTCGTCCCCGAGTTTGGCTGGGCCGAAGGGTTTTGGCAGGCGCTTTTTCACGCGATCTCCGCCTTCAACAATGCGGGCTTTTCGCTGTTTTCCGACAGTCTCAGCGCCTATGTGGCCAACCCGGTCGTCAACTTGACCATCGCGCTGCTCTTCATCATCGGCGGGCTCGGCTTCGTGGTGCTGGCCGATCTCAACAAGCAGCGCCGCTGGGCGAAACTGTCTTTGCACAGCAAGCTGATGCTCTCGGGCACGGCGTTTCTGATCCTCTCCTCATGGGCGCTGTTTGCCGCACTTGAATGGCGCAACCCGGCCACGCTGGGCACGCTAAACGACATCGGAGCGCGGCTTCTGGCCAGCTTCTTTCAGGCCGTGACGCCCCGCACCGCCGGGTTCAACACGCTCGATTACGCCGCCATGAGCGACAGCACCACGATCATGACGCTGGGCCTGATGCTGGTCGGAGGCGGGTCGTCCTCCACCGCAGGCGGCATAAAAGTGACCACGCTGATCGTGCTGGTGCTGGCCACCTTGGCCTTCTTTCGCCGTCAGGAACGTCTGCACATCTTTGGCCGCAGCCTCGGCATCTCGGAGGTGATGAAAGTGCTGGCCCTCACCGCCCTGTCGATCTTTCTGGTGCTTACGGGGCTGTTTCTGGTCTCGCTCACCTATCAAGGCGCGTTCATTGATCTGGTCTTCGAGGTCTTCTCCGCCTTCGGCACAGTCGGCCTGTCTCGGGGTGCCACATCCGAGCTCGACACGTTCGGCCGCCTCATCATCATCGCCATCATGTTCGTAGGTCGCCTCGGCCCTCTGACCTTGGCCTTCTTTCTGGCCACCCAAACCACCCCCAAAGTCCGCTACCCCGAAGGCAAGGTGTATTTGGGGTGAGGGCAGGGGGGGGCGGTATTTGCGCGTCATGGGAACCCGTCAAGTTCAACGCGCCGACCCGGCGCAAGCCTCGTCCGACAGCCGGCTCACGGCAGCGATCCCGGTGGGTTTCAATTTGGCATGTCGCGGCGTCTTTGCGAAGCAAGCCAAGTTTCAAAGGGTGGCTCGCTGGATGCGCGCGCCAAGCTATGCGGTCGCAAGGGCTTTCGTAACGGCGGCATTTGACGTTTGAACGCCAAATGGCCAACGCACGAAGAGCATGGCTTCGCCTTTTATGTCATGGGCGTTCAGGGTGCGGGCTAAGCCGTCGAGGGGGCAGTTCAGGGCGATTTGCCCCTTTCGCTGGGCTTTTGCGACGATCTGCACGTCGAATGGCACGCCGGGATGGCGCGCTTCCAACTGTGCAACAATCTGAGGAGCTGCGCCAACGGCCATATAAAGCGCGACGCAGGTGCCCGGCTTGATGTCCTTGATGGGGTCGGGCACCGCGTAGCCGTCTTGGCGATGGCCTGTGGTCAGCACAAGCGTGTCGACGCGGCTCCGCTCCGTCAGGCTTTCGCCGAGACTGGCTGCGGCCGCACAGGCTGCCGTCACGCCGGGGATGATTTCAAACGGGATATCGCTGGCTTTGAGAGCGTCTGTTTCCTCTGTGCTGCGTCCGAACACGCCGGGATCGCCGCATTTCAGGCGCACCACCCTTTGCCCACGTTTGGCCGCCGCGACCAGCGTTTGGGTGATCTTTTCCTGCGGCCACGAATGACAGCCGGGCGCTTTGCCCACATAGATGCGTTCTGCGTCGCGGCGGGCCAGCTCCAGAATTTCGGGATCAAGAAGACGGTCGTAATAGATCACATCTGCCTCTTGCAGGCGCTGAACGCCGCGCAGGGTGATCAGGTCCTTGGCACCCGGGCCTGCGCCCACGAGGCTCACACTGCCGCCCTGCGTGGCGCCATACGCGCCCGTCTCGATGGCCGTCTTGATCAGCTTTGCCGCCTCGCGTTCGGCCCCGCTGGTGAAGAGTTGACGCGGTGTCTCATTGAACACCCAGCGCCACAAATCCCGCCGCGCACGCGGGCCAAGACGCGCCGCAGCCGCGCCGCGCATACGCCCCGCAAGGGCCGCGAGGTCGCCAAGCCGTGGCTCAAGCGCCTCTTCCAGTTTGGTCTTGATCTGGCGGGCCAGCACGGGGGCCGTGCCTTCGGTGCCAATGGCCACAACCACCGGGTCACGGTCCACAATGGAGGGCGTGATGGCGTCGCAAAGCTGGGGCTGGTCCACTACATTGACGGTCGCGCCACCCGCTTTCGCTAGCGCATGCAGCGCCATGTCGATGCCGGGGCAGCCCGACGCGATGAAGACCAGCGCCGTCTGTGAAAAAATGTCTGGCGTGATGGGGCCCGTGTGATGGGTGATCCGGCTCTCCTCTGCCAGGCCCGACAATTCAGGGTCGAGCGTGGGGGCCCAGAGCTCGACCGTCGCTTCGGTCTTGAGGATCAGCCGTGTCTTTTGCGCCGCCTGTTCACCACCGCCAATAATGACAACGCGGCGACCGGCCATTTGCAGGAACATGGGAAAGGTTTTCATGCGGATAGGCTTTCTGGCTGGTGACGCGAGGCCCAAAGCCCTTGCGCCAATTGATATGCGTCTTGCTGTGTGGGTGCCGCGCGCAGCGTCCAAAGCGCCAGCGCTGCGGTCCCGGTGATTGTGGCGATGGCAAAGGGATCAGACCCACGACCTTGCCAAAGAGCATGCAGATCCACCGCCTCACCGGCCTCATGCAGCTTGCGGGTGTCTTGCAGAATTTGCGGAGCGGTTTCATGGCTATGCGCGCCATCGCGCAACCCGAACAGGGCGATCTCTTTGGAGGGGTGGCGCTCGAACTCTCCGCCGCCGCCCTTGATGATGCTCAGGTCCTGTTGCCCCAAAAGTGCTGCGGCCTGCGCCTGAAGGCTGCGATAGGACGGGTGAAACACCCCTTGAACACTCGCGCGGGCCTGCGACGGGTTCCACATGCGCAGCACGGTATTGATGCAGGACCGCAAACCGAACGTGTCGCGCAGGGTCAGCAGCGCGAACGCCTCCGGGCTGAGCGTCTCGAGGGGGGAATAGGTCACATTCGGCCCCGCAAGGTCCATCGCCTCGCGCAGAGAGGCCGTGGCTGATTGATGCGAATTCCAACCATGCATCGAGACCCTGTAGCCCGCTTGACCCACAAGCCGCGCGGCGAGCAAAAACAAAGGCGCGCCCCGGCTGCGACCGGCGGCATAGGACGGCCAATCGAGGTCTGCCTGCGGCAATCTCCCAGCCACATGGGCGCGCAAGGCGGCGGTGAAGCCCGCGATCTCTTCGGCGGTTTCCCCGCGCAGGCGCATGACCATCAAAAGCGCGCCAACCGCCTCCGGTGCGGCCTCTCCTTTCAGGATCAAGCCCATTGCGTCTTGCGCCTCTTGCATCGTCATCGCCCGCGCACGGCCCTTGCCCCGCGCCACGATTTGAACAAACGGCGCGAGGGTCATTCGGCCGCCATTGGGAGCTGAGCCTGCGCCAAAAGCGCCGTCAGTTCCGGCTTGCAGGACCCGCAATTGGTGCCTGCGCAAGTGACCTCCCCCAAGGCGGTTACGCTCTGCGCGCCATTTGCCGCGGCCGCCAGCAAAGTGTTTCGGCCCACGTTGAAACAGGCACAGACGGTTGCGCCCGTATCTGGCTGATCAGAGGGGCTGCGTCCTGCCAATGCGGCAAGCGGTGCCGTGTCGGTGCCGATCATGTCAATGATGGCGGAGCGCGACACGACAACAGGGGTCGGCGCGGCGAAAAACAGCGCTGTGATCTGGCCGTTCTGCGTTATGGCAATGCGGATGTGACCAGAGCTTGGGTCTGTTTGAATGGACGCGTCGCCCTGTGTTTGGCCACAGAGTTTGCGCGCCTCGGCCTCCCAGTCGCTTGGGGTCTTCGCCCCTGCCAGTTCCGCCTGCCAGCCGCTCTGCGTGCGTGCGATGGCGGCATATGGCGTTTGGGGGCTGGGTTCCGTGAGGCAGGCCATGAACCCGTACCATTTCGCCTTATAGAGCTGGGCTGTCACGGTGTTCGATTTCAGCGCAGGCTGGCCGGAAACCGGGTCGGTCCTTGGCGCTGTGACGCTGTTGACGGGGCCCGCGCCGATACGTTGCCGGGTCCAATGCATTGGTGCGAAAAGCTGCCCTGGTGCGACACGTGGCGTGATCAAAGCCCGCAGCAGCGTGCGCCCATAGAGGCTTTCCACCGCGATCAGGGAGCCGGGTGCGGCCCCCAGCTCGGTCGCGTCCGCCGGGTTGATCTCGACATAAGGTTCAGCGAGATGCGCGCCCAGCCGCGCGGATTTGCCCGTCCGCGTCATCGTGTGCCACTGGTCGCGGTTGCGGCCTGTGTTGAGGGTGAAACGCGGCTCAGACAGGGCCGGCGCTGTGACTGCAATCATCTTCGCCTTGCCGTTGGGATGATAGAAACGCCCATTCGCAAAGAACCGATGATTGTTGCGCGGCCACTGGGTCGGGATCAAATCAGCATAGTCAGCGTCCACGAAAATGCTCAGGTCCAGATCACGCGCGATATGCGACGCCGCCGCGTCCAGCGCCACGTATTCCGCAAAGACATCCGCAGGTTTTTGATAGTCAAAGGCCGCGCCAAACCCCATACGCGCGGCCACGTCGCTGAGGATCGCCCAATCGGGCCGCGCCGATCCGGGGGTGGGCAGGAAGGCGCGCTGGCGCGAGATGCGCCGCTCCGAATTGGTGACCGTGCCGTCCTTTTCGCCCCAGCCGGTGGCAGGCAGCAGGACGTCGGCAAGATCGTTGGTGTCGGTCTTTTCCACAATGTCGGAGGCCACGACAAACGGCACCTTGGCGATGGCCGCCGCGACACCGTCGGCATCGGGCAGCGACACGGCGGGGTTGGTCGAAATCACCCACAGTGCCTTGATCTGCCCACGCGCACAGGCGTCGAACAGATCCACCGCCTTCAGGCCCGGTGTCGTGCAGATGGTCGGGCTGTCCCAGAACTCCTGCACCACCTGGCGGTGGTCGGCATTGTCCAGCTCAAGGTGGTTGGCCAGCATATTGGCCAGCCCGCCCACCTCGCGCCCGCCCATCGCATTGGGTTGGCCGGTGACGGAGAACGGCCCGGAGCCCGCGCGCCCGATGCGGCCCGTGGCCAAGTGACAATTCAGGATGGCATTGACCTTATCCGTGCCGCAGCCCGATTGGTTCACCCCTTGGGAATAGATGGTCACGACCTTTTCGGTCTGTGCCCAAAGGCTGAAGAAGCGCTCCAATTCCTCAGGGCTCAAACCGGTTTGAGACGGATCACAGGCCCGCGCCGCGGCGATGGCAGCGGATGCGCCAGTCACGTGGTTCTCAGTGAATGCCCTGTCCAGCGTGTCCGTATCCGCCAGATGCGCAAGCAGCCCGTTGAACAGCGCGACATCGCCATCCGGGGCAATCTGAAGATGCATATCCGCAAGATCCGTCGAGGCGGTGCGGCGCGGGTCGATATTGACGACACGCATGCCGGGGCGGGCCTCTTTGGCCGCCGCAATGCGCTGATACAAGACCGGATGGCACCAAGCGAGGTTGGAGCCCACCAGCACGATCAGATCCGCCTGTTCGAGGTCTTCGTAGGTTCCGGGCACCGTGTCGGTGCCAAAGGCGCGTTTGTGGCCCGCAACGGAGGAGGCCATGCAAAGCCGCGAATTGGTGTCAATATTGGCCGCCCCGATGAAGCCTTTCATCAGCTTGTTGGCGACGTAGTAATCCTCCGTCAGCAGCTGGCCGGAGGCGTAAAAGGCCACGCTCTCAGGGCCATGTTCGGCAATCGTCGCGCTGAATGTCGAGGCCACCAGATCAAGGGCGCTGTCCCAATCGGTATCCGCGCCATGCAGTTTGGGGTGCAGAAGCCGCCCCTCAAGATCAATCGTCTCGCCCAGCGCGGCCCCTTTGGAGCAGAGACGCCCGAAATTTGCCGGATGGTCGGGATCGCCTTTTATGGTGCCATCCGCGCCCGCCAGCACGCCGCAGCCCACGCCGCAATAGGGACATGTGGTGCGGGTCAGTGTCATGCGGCCACCCGTGCTTTCAAAAACGCGCGGTCCAGCAGGATGCGACCGTTTTCGACCCGCGCGGGATATGTCGCGACGCGCCCCTCATCTGCGCCCTGCGCCTCCCCCGTTTTCAGGGAAATGACCCAATTGTGCAGCGGACAGGTGACAGATGTTCCGTGCACGATCCCTTCGGCCAAGGGTCCGGCCTTGTGCGGGCAGGCGTTGTCGAGCGCGAAGACCTCGTCTTCGCCCGTGCGAAACACCGCGACGCATCCAAGCGCCGTCTTCACCATCCGCGCGCCACGTTTCGGCACGTCCTCAAGGGGGGCGATATCAATCCAGTCACTCATTCTGCGGCCTCCAATGACAGGTTTGCCAAAGGCTGATAGCTGCGCGCCTTGGCCTCGACATGCTCGGCCCAAGGGTCTTTGCGGTAAATCGACTGGCTCAACTCGAACCGTTCAACCAGAGCCGGCCCCTCGCTGTCGACCCGCTCCTTGACCCAATCCAGACCGACCTTGCCGATCCATTTATAGATGCGGTCAAGATATTTGGCGTTTTCGCGATAGAGCTGCGTGACGGTCTTGATCACATCAATCGCCTCGGCCTCAGTCGCGACCTGAACCAGCAGCTCGGTCTCGCGGACATCCATGCCAGCGGCCCCGCCGATGCTGATCTGATAGCCGCTGTCGACGCAGATCACGCCGATATCCTTGCAGGTCGCCTCCGCGCAATTGCGCGGGCAGCCGGAGACGCCAAGCTTCAGCTTATGCGGCGTCCATGAGCCCCAGAGCTCTTTCTCGAGCTTGATGCCAAGCCCTGTGCTGTCCTGCGTGCCAAACCGGCAGTGATCCGTGCCCACACAGGTTTTGACGGTGCGCAGGCCTTTGGAATAGGCATGGCCGGAGACCATGCCCGCCGCGTTCAGATCGGCCCAGATGCCCGGCAAATCCTCGCCTTTGACCCCCAGCAGATCAATACGTTGCCCGCCAGTGACTTTCACCGTCGGCACCATGTATTTGTCGGCGGCATCCGCGATGGCGCGCAGCTCATCCGGGGTGGTTATGCCGCCCCACATGCGCGGCACGACGCTGAAGGTGCCGTCTTTCTGGATGTTGGCGTGTTTGCGTTCGTTGATAAACCGCGACTGCGGATCATCCTGGTATTCCAGCGGCCAATCGGCCAGCAGGTAGAAATTCAACGCCGGGCGGCACATGTGGCACCCGCAGGATGTCTTCCACCCACATTCCTGCCAGACGGCGGCCATGGAGGTCAGGCGCTGTGATTTGATCATCCGCCGCACGTCTTCATGGGTCATGTCCGTGCAGCCGCACATGGCCGCGGCAGCGGGCAGGACGAACGCGTCGCCCAGCGTGACCGCCAACACCTGTTCAACCAGCCCGGTGCAGGTCCCGCAGGACGCGCTGGCCTTGGTGGTGGCCTTGATTGCGCCCAGATCAGAGGCGCCAGCGGCAATCGCGTCTTCGATTTGCCCTTTGCAGATTCCGTTGCAGCCGCAGATCTCCGCGTCACGCGGTAAGGCTGCAACAGCTGCTAAAGGGTCAAGGGGGGTCCCCCCTTGGTAGGCGGGCCCGAAGATCAGGGTGTCGCGCATCTCCGAGATGTCGGTCTTGTCGCGGATCAACCCGAAGAACCAGTTGCTGTCGGCGGTGTCGCCATACATCACCGCGCCTTTGACGATATTCTCCTCGATGACCAATCGCCGGTAGAGCCCGCGCGCGGGGTCTCGAAACACGATATCCTCGCGCGCCTCGCCATCTGCAAAATCACCAGCGCTGAACAGATCGCATCCCGTGACCTTCAGCTTGGTGGACAGCTCCTTTTGCACGAAGGTTGCGTCCTGCCCCATCAATGTCTGCGCGGCCACCTTGGCCTGATCATAGAGCGGGGCGACGAGGCCGAAGATCGCGCCGTCATGCTCGACGCATTCGCCGACGGCCAGCACATTCGCATCCGACGTCACCATCTGGTCATCCACATGGATGCCCTTGCCAACAGCCAATCCCGCATCCTGCGCCAGTTTGACATTGGGCCGGATGCCAACGGCCATCACCAGCAGGTCGCAGGGCAGCTCGGTGCCGTCATCGAGCAGCAGAGCGCGCACATGGCCGTCCTTGCCCAGAATTTCCTGTGAGTTCGCGGAGCATTTGACGGTGATCCCCTTGTCAATCAGCGCTTTGCGCAACAGATACCCCGCCGCCTCGTCAAGCTGGCGTTCCATCAAATGGCCCATGATATGTACGACGGTCACGTCTACCCCGCGCGCGGCCATGCCCGCCGCCGCTTCAAGGCCCAGCAACCCGCCACCGATCACCACGCATTTATGCGCAGGTCCCAGATCCATCATGCGCTGCGTGTCTTCAAGATCGCGGTAGGCGATGACGCCCTTCAGGTCATGCCCCGGAAGCGGGATCATGAACGGGTTGGAGCCCGTGCCGAAGACCAGTTTGTCATAGGCCAGCACCTCGCCCGTGTCGGTCGTGAGCGTCCGGTTTTCGCGGTCGATAGAGTGAACGAACGTGCCGAACCGCGTGTCGATGTTGTTCAGCTGATACCATGCCTCGTCATGGGTGACGATGTCTTCATAGGCCTTCTCGCCGGACAGAACCGGCGAGAGCATGATGCGGTTATAGTTACCGCGCGGCTCGCCGTTGATCAGGGTGATGTCATAGTCGGCACCGGCCTCGACCAGCGCCTCCAGCATCCTGCCCGTCGCCATGCCTGCGCCGATGACGATCAATTTCTGTGCCATGTGGTTCACTCCGCTGCGATTGCTTTGGGTTTCGGGGTCGCGCCATGCTCGTATTCCTCAAGGAAATCGAGAACCTCCTGGCGGTAGGCGTAATAATCGGGATGCTCCAACAGCGCCTTGCGGGTGCGCGGGCGCGGCAGATCGACATCCGTGATCTTGCCGATTGTGGCCTGAGGGCCGTTGGTCATCATCACCACGCGGTCGGCCAGCAAGATCGCCTCATCCACGTCATGGGTCACGCAGATTGCGGTGACTTTGGTGCGCGACCAGACCTCCATCAGGACCTCCTGAAGCTCCCAGCGGGTGAGGCTGTCGAGCATGCCGAAAGGCTCATCCAGAAGCAGCAATTTGGGCGACAAGGCAAAGGCCCGTGCGATGCCAACGCGTTGTTTCATGCCGTTGGACAAGGAGGCCGCGTTTTTGTCCATGCTGTCGGCGAGGCCCACACGTTCGAGGTAGTATTCCACGACGTCCTGACGCTCCGCCTGGGACGCTTTGGGGTAGACCTTATCCACCCCGATGGCGACGTTTTCCTTGGCCGTCAGCCATGGGAACAGGTTGGGCGATTGAAACACCACGGCCCGTTCAGGGTCCGCGCCCTCCACGTTCCACCCATCCAGCCGGATCGCCCCTTTGGAGATCGGGTTGAGACCGGCGGCCATGGTCAGCACCGTGGACTTGCCGCAGCCCGAATGCCCGATCAGCGAGATAAACTCGCCCTTGTTGATTTTCAGGTCAAAATTCTCGACCACCGTCAAAGGCCCCTTGGGCGTGGGGTAGACCTTGTCCAGCTGCGAGAAATTCAGGAACCGTTCCTCAAGGCCGCTTTCCTGTGCTTTGGCCACCGCCGCAGGCACACCGTGGATCGGGGTTACATTTGGCAGGCTGCGGGTCTCTTCGACCTTGGAGGCAATGCCCACATCCATGAGATAGGTCGTGACCTGCCCCCGCAGCGCCTTGAAGGTGGCATTATTATTCATCGCAACCCGGTCGCGCGGGCGCGGGATATCCACCTTGAATTGATCGCCCAACGTCCCGTCGGGGTTCAGCGCGATGATGCGGTCGGCCAGAATAATCGCCTCATCCACATCATTGGTGATCAAGACGCAGGTCTTTTTGTCCTTGTCCCAGATCGCCTCGATCTCATCTGCGAGGTTCGCCCGCGTCAGTGCGTCCAGCGCGGAGAGCGGCTCGTCGAGCAGCAGCATCTCGGGGTCCATGGCCAATGCGCGCGCCACGTTCACACGCTGACGCATCCCGCCCGACAGCTCCGCCGGGCGGCGGGTGGCGGCGTGGCTCAGGCCCACCATGGCGACGTAGTGGTCCACTTTCGCCGCGCGTTCCGCCTTGGACAGGTCCGGGAACATCGTGTCCACCGCCAGCGCGACATTCCCGTTCACCGTCAGCCACGGCATCAGGGAATAGCTTTGGAAGATCACCCCCCGCTCGCGGCCAGGCTCGGTGATGGGCGCGCCTTTATAGGTGATCGTCCCTGTGCTGGGCTGTTCCAGCCCCGCCATCAGATTGATCAACGTGGTCTTGCCGGTGCCCGAGAAGCCGAGGATGACGACGAACTCGCCTTCCGCAACGTCGAGGTTAATGTCCTTGAGAACCGGCATTTCGCCATAGCTCTTTGAGACGTCTTTGAGGGAAAGGATCATGAGACTTACCGGTTGTTGCTGAAGGTGAACATGGATTGCAGCGCGTACATCACCCGGTCCAGCAGGAACCCGATGATGCCGATGGTGAACACGGCGACCATGATGCGGGCGAGCGATTGCGAGCTGCCGTTCTGAAACTCATCCCAGACGAATTTGCCAAGGCCGGGATTCTGCGCCAGCATTTCGGCGGCAATCAACACCATCCAGCCCACGCCAAGCGACAGGCGCAGCCCGGTAAAGATCAGCGGCAGGGCCGAGGGCAGCACCAGTTTGGTGATCTTGGTGTAGGTGTTCATTTTCAGCACGCGGGACACGCTGACGAGGTCCTTGTCGATGCTGCTGACGCCAAGGGCGGTGTTGATCAGCGTGGGCCAGAGCGAGCACAGCGTGACCGTGATGGCCGAGACAAGAAACGACTTCTCGAACCAGCCGTCATTCGTGGTGTAAACGGCGGAGACGATCATGGTGACAATCGGCAACCATGCCAGCGGCGATACGGGTTTGAAGATTTGGATCAGCGGGTTCAGCGCCGCATTTGCGGTGACCGAGAGCCCCGCCGCGATGCCCAGAGGAATGGCCACGATTGACGCGATCAGAAAGCCGAAGAACACGGTTTTGATCGAGGTCCAAATCTGATCATAATAGGTTGGTTTTCCGGTATAGATCCTGTTGCGAACGGCGTCAGCGTCGCCATTTGCAATGGCTTCCGCGTTGCGCGCATCCTGGCGCTCGTAGAAGGCCGCCTCGCGCTCGCTTTCACGGACCGCGTCCTGGCGCAGCTCGCCTACCTGCTCCCATACCTGAACAGGCCCCGGCACGGCACCAAGCGAGGTTTGCACCGTTGGCGCAAGGGTGGCCCACAGGGTGACAAACACCACGATTGCGACGAGCGGCACGCCAAGCAGACGCCAGATTTCCCCGGCCTGCACGCGCGGATTGTCCCCGGCGGCGGCTTTGAGAATGGGCGTCATCCAGGACAGGCCAAGCACGCGAAACCACGCGTCGGCTTTGTTGATACGGGCAAAGCGGCGTGCGCGGCGGGCTTCGGTGTCGAGGGTGGTGGGGTCAATCGCGGTCATATCGGATGTCCAACTGCTGCTTTTGAAGAATGGGGATAGGCCCGCCTCACGGCTGCGCAAGGCGGGCCGCTTTGATTTAGCCTTGGATCTCGCCGTCCAGCACGGTCTGGCCGGATTTCAACCCGATTGGCAGGCTGTCGATATAGGCGTTGGGCGCGCGACCATCATAGGGAATGGCGTCGATGATATCGCTGGCCAGGGTCGGGGCTTTGAACCCGTCGCTGTCCCAAGGGAAGTCAGCCTCATTGGCCATGCCGCCCTCCACCAATTGGCGCGCGGCCTCAAGATAGATGTCGGGCCGGTAGACCTCTGCGGCGGTCTCGAAATACCACTCATCCGACATGGTTTCCGGAATTTGGCCCCAGCGGCGCATCTGCGTCAGATACCAGATCGCGTCGGAGTAGAACGGATAGGTCGCGTTGTAGCGAAAGAAGACGTTGAAATCCGGGGCCGGGCGCACGTCGCCTTTTTCGAATTCAAAGAAGCCCGTCATGGAATTGGCGATCACTTCGGCGTCCGCGCCAACATATTCGGGCCGCGAGAGCATCTCGACCGCCTCTTCGCGGTTGGCGTTGTCATTCTCGTCCAGCCAGATCGCGGCGCGGATCAAGGCCTTGGTCAATGCCAGCGTGGTGTTGGGGTTTTCTTCGGCAAACTCGGCGGTGATGCCAAAGACCTTTTCGGGGTTGTTCTTCCACATGTCGTAATCTGTGATCACCGGGACGCCGATGCCTTTGAACACGGCTTGCTGGTTCCAGGGCTCGCCAACCGCGTAGCCAAAGATCGTGCCAGCCTCCATTGTGGAGGGCATTTGCGGTGGAGGCGTCACGGACAACAGTACATCCGCGCCGATCTGGCCGGAGATGTCCTGCTCGCTGTAATAACCGGGCTCCAGACCGCCAGCGGCAAGCCAGTAGCGAATTTCGTAATTGTGGGTGGAGACGGGGAACACCATGCCCATGTTGAAGGGCTCGCCACGGTCGAGGTAGTCTTCGACGACAGGCGCCAAGGCGCTCGCGCTTATCGGATGCTGTGGGCGGCCATCCTCCATCAGCGGCACGTTTGGCTTCATCTCTTCCCAGATTTCATTGGAGACGGTGATCGCGTTGCCGTTCAAATCCATCGAGAAGGGCGTGATGATATGCGCCTCGGTGCCATAGCCGATTGTGGCGGCCAGAGGCTGGCCAGCCAGCATATGCGCGCCGTCCAGCTCTCCGCTGATCACGCCATCGAGCAGAACCTTCCAGTTCGCCTGCGCCTCAAGGGTCACGAACAGACCCTCATCCTCGAAATATCCCAGCTCATAGGCCACGGCGAGCGGTGCCATATCCGTCAGCTTGATAAAGCCCAGCGTCAGGTCTTCCTTTTCAAGTTTCAGAGATTGGGCCGCTGCTGCAGTGGCAAACAGGCTGGACGTTGCCAGTAAGAGTGCAATTGTCTGTTTCATTGCTTGGTCCTTTCAAGGCCTCGGAAGGCAAAAAACAAAAAAGCCGCACGTATGGGGTCACGGAGGAGGAGATCCGTGGTCCATACGAGCGGCTTTGCTCTTGGGAAGTACGTGACCTGCATCGGTCAGCGCATATCTGCGGGCGACGTTGCCCCTTGGACGTCAGATGATCCAACAGGCGGTGGGAGCGCAACAATTTTGCTGCATCGCCGCGCGGTTTCATGCTGCAATGCAGAGAGCGCTCAGAAATTAGGCAATCTGCCTAGGAGAAATCGAAGGTCCTGCCGTCAAAGAAGGCATCGGGTGCAAGAATCATATGCCCGCGGGTCGAGGCCACCGCGGTTTCAAATTGCAGCGCCCCTTCCTCTTTTTCCGACGCACCGGGCATGTCAGCGCCGATACCCGCAAGGTTCTGACGGTAGAGGTCCGCACGAAAACAGGCCTTTGCCTTTGCAATCCCTGCGGCGTCTGCTCCAAGCTGGGAGGCAATCCATGCGGCCTGACTGCGCCACGGAAACGTGGCCGCATGTTTATGAAACTGCAAGAAGCGGCCCACCGGCAGGGGGGCGGCCTTCCGGCTGGTGACGATATCGCCTGAAAGTGCGGGATCAATGAGATCGGGTGACATGCTGAGATGTTCGCTGCGGGCCAGAATTTCGACCGCAAGGGGCGTGTTCTTTCTCGCATCTAGCCAGGCGGAGGCCTTGTAGACTGCGCGCATCAGCCGCGCGGCGGCATCTGCATGTGCCTCGACCCACTCATGGCGCGCCGCGAGAACCTTTTCAGGGGCGAACTGCCACACATCCCGGCCCGTCATCATCAGCTGAGCCACATCCTGCCCCACCGCGACACTCCCCCAGGGCTCGCCAACCCAAAACGCGTCGACAAACCCGGCCGCGACGGCATCGGCCATACGGGGCGGTGGCACGGTCACTTCCTCGATCTGCAAACCGGGGGCGGTTGATGTCCAATAGGACAGCAGCAAGCGGTGCATGGAAGAGTGAAACGGCACGCCCACCCGCAGCTTCGCGTCCCCGCGTGCACTCAGCGCCGCAAGAAGGGCCTTCGCGCCCCCAAAGGGCACGGGCCCCAGCTCGGCTGCCACATCCTTTGATACACCAAACACAGTGCCATTCACGGATAAGACCATCAGCGTGTCGACCTGCGCAGGCAGCCCGCCAAACCCGATGGACATTGCCACCGGCATCGGGGAGAGCATTTGCGCGGCGTCCAGATGCCCGAGGGCCAACATATCGCGCAGCGCCGACCATGAGGGCTGGCGCACGAGATTAAGTTCCAGCCCTTCCTCAGCCGCAAATCCAAGTTCTTTGGCGATCACCAGCGGGGCGCAATCCACCAATGGGACATAGCCGCAATTCAGCAGGGCGTGGCTCACGACAACAGCTCCGACGCCGTGACAAGGGCATGGGCGACATCAATGACTTTGCGGTTCTGGCTCATCGCGGTTTTGCGCAGCAGGGTATAGGCGTCGTCTTCCTGCAAACCGCGCTGGCGCATCAGTATCCCTTTGGCGCGGTCAATTGTCTTGCGGTCTTCCAGCGCCTGCTTGGCGGCGTCCAGCTCGGACTGCATCTGCCGCATGATCTTGAACCGCGCGATGGCCGTTTCCAGAACCGATTTGATCCTGTCCATCTTGAGCCCATCGACCACATAGGCGCTCACCCCGGCGCTAAGCGCCGCTTGCGTTAGGGCGTCGTCGGTTTGATCCACAAACAGAGCCACAGCGCGTTTAGAGGCCTCTGTCGCATGCGAAATATGTTCCAGCGTGTCACGATCCGGATTGGCAAGGTCAATGAGCACAATATCGGGGGCAAACTCCTTGACGGTCCGGTCCAGCGCCGACATTTGCGCCAGTGCCTTGACGTCCGACCAGCCGGCGTCCGTCAACGCGTCAATAATGGCGCGCACTCTTTCCGGGTCAGGCTCGACGACGAGAATGCGAAGGTCTTGGGTCATGGGCTCGTAAGATGCCCTTGCATGGTGAGGGTCAACGCAAATCTCTGGAACCATCGCTGCCGCAAGGGTTTGCCGGCACCAAAAGGAAGCACGAAGGCAGGGATGCTCATTTTTTACGCAGCCTGCAATTTGTGACTTGAGGGAGCCCCGGATCGCCCGAGTTTCCGCCGCGATGCCGCCCTTGGTTTTCTGCAATGGCGGCAATCCTCCTGCCGCGAGCGCGCGCTACCCCGAAGGCAAGGTGTATTTGGGGTGAGGGCAGGAGGCGGCTGCGGTATTTGCAACAGATAAATAAATGCGACGCGCTGACCCGCCCGGACTCAAGCCGAAGGCGCCG
>CAYXIZ010000041.1:0-17284 GCA_964465485.1 uncultured Rhodobacterales bacterium
TTATTCTGC
The DNA here is from genome assembly GCA_964465485.1 of uncultured Rhodobacterales bacterium. Classification (GTDB taxonomy): domain Bacteria; phylum Pseudomonadota; class Alphaproteobacteria; order Rhodobacterales; family Rhodobacteraceae; genus Litoreibacter. The sequence continues at coordinate 10 of CAYXIZ010000041.1, forward strand.
TCTTGGGAAGATTCCCTCCCCGCCGCAGGGGCATCCCCTTGAGGATATTTGTGAACATGGAAAGGGTTACGCGTCCCAAAGCTTGAAATGGCCCATGATCTGGCCGTGGTCGGAGGCCAGTTTGTTATAGGGCGCTTCGGGGTGTGAGCCGTCGGTGAGGTGATCGTTGAAGACGGAAAAATATTCCATTTCGCCGATCTGGGCTTTGCCTTCGCGAAAGTGCCGCGAGACAAGGATTTGGTCGATGCTTTCAAAGACCCCGCCGAAGGCCGAGGTGTAGACCATATCGCGCAGGGATTTCTTGACGAAGAGCTTTTCGCAGCTTTCGAGGCGAACCTTGTCGACAGCCTCCTGAATCTGCTCGTTTTCTTCTTTTGAATAGCGGTTGTTGGGGTGGGACGCGTCGTGGCGCAGCATCCATGAGTAGTTTTTGAAGGGGCGTTCTCCGGCGATGATCTCAGAACTGACGGCGTTTTCGCTGTCGTTGAAATCGCCCAAGACCATGACCGGGTGACCGGCTTGCAGTTCCTCGACAATCAGGCGGCGCAGGACCCAAGCTTCCGCCATGCGGCGGGTGGCAGCGCGCAGCGCGCCTAAGGCGCGGCCGACGGGGTCATATTGGGTGAGGTCCGCCTCGGGCGCGTAATCGGCGCCGTCGGCGCGGTGAAATTCGCCAAGCTTGGATTTCAGGTGGCAGTTGAACACGGTGATGATCTGATTGCCCACCGGGATGCGGGCTTTCATCAAGGGGCGGGACAGGCGGTCGAGTTTGAACTGGCCCGCCTCGCCGCCCTCAAATTGCACGGCCAGCGCGGGGGAGAGGTCCTGGATGACTTCTGGCGTGCCCTCAAAGCCGTAGCGCGACAGGATCGCGAGGCCGGGGCGGCGTTCACCGGGCGCGCCGTCATTTGCGTTGGGGGCGAAGGCGATTTTGGCCTCGCTATAGCCGCGATAGGCCAGTTTGCGGAAGATCGCTTTCTTGCGGTATTTTTTGTCAGAGCCAGGCACCACGTCTTCGTTGGAGGCCCCTCCGATGCGGTCCGCTTCATCAACCACCGCTTGCAGCGCAGGCAGCTCGAAGATTTCCTGAAAGCCTATGATGTCGGGGTTCATCCGCACCAGTTGGTCGGCCAGCCAGTCTTCTTTCCAGGCATGTTCCTCGGTGGTGTAGGTCTGGAAGCGGTAATATTCCTCCTCCGCCGCGATCAGGTTTTTGACGTTGAAACTGGCGATGGTGAACTCGGTCATGCGGTGTCTCCGTATTTGGTCAAGGCGTCTTGGAATTGCGCCGCGTCTACATTGCCGCCAGAGGCCACGGCGATCACGTCGTCGCCTTTGATCTGATCGCCATGAAAGAGCGCTGCGGCCAATGCGATGGCGCCTCCGGGTTCCAGCACGATCTTGAGGCGAGAAAAAGCCAGCGCCATGGCGCGCAGGCAGTCTTCGTCAGGGACCACGAGCCCCGCGCCGCAAAGGCGTTGCATGATGGGGAAGGTCAGATCGCCCGGTTGCTGCGTCACAATGGCGTCGCAGATGGAGCCGGATTGGCTGGGATTGGCCTTGATCTCGCCTGCGATCAGCGAGCGGGTGACGTCGTCGAACCCTGCGGGCTCTACGGGACGGGTTGTCAGGTGCGGCGCTTTGGCCTCAAGCGCGAGTGCGATGCCCGAGGTCAGCCCGCCGCCACCGCAGCAGACCAGTACCTCGCTTGCCTCCACGCCAAGCTCAGCGGCTTGCGCGGCAATCTCCAGCCCGCAGGTGCCCTGGCCTGCGATGACCTGTGGCTCGTCGAAGGGTTTGATCAGGGTCAGGCCGCGCGTTTCAGACAGCTCTGCCCCGATGGCCTGGCGGTCTTCGGTTTCGCGGTCATAGAGCACCACGTCCGCGCCCAGCGCGCGGGTGTTGTCGATCTTCGTTTGCGGGGCATCCGCGGGCATGACGATGACCGCGCGGGTGCCATGTGCGCGCGCGGCAAGTGCGACGCCCTGTGCGTGGTTGCCGCTGGAAAAGGCGATGACGCCAGCTTTGAGTGCGTTGTCGGTCAGCGCCGAGACCGCCGACCAGCCGCCTCGAAATTTGAAAGACCCGGTATGCTGCAGGGCTTCGGTTTTGAGAAAGACGCGGCGTCCGGCGATCTCGTCAAGGAAAGAGGCGTTCAGCAGCGGCGTGACGCGCGCATGGCCTTTCAGCCTGGCTGCGGCGGCCTCGATCATGTCGATATTCATCTGCATTCCTCCAGCCACGCATTGATCGTGCGCAAGGAGCCGGGCTCGTCAAGGAAGGGCACATGGCCCCGGTCCGGGATGTCGGCAAACAGCATGTCGGGGCGTTTGGCTTGCATCTTGTCGGCGGTGTCCGAGGTGAGCAGGTTCGAGTTTGCGCCCCGGATCAAGGCCAGAGGCAGGCCGTCAAGCGCATCAAAGAACGGCCAGAGATCGGGGTTGAGGTTTTGCGACGCCCCGAGCACCGCGTCGCGTAGCTTGGGGTCGTAATTGAAGGTGAGGCCTTGGGCGTCTTCGATATAGTGGCGTTCGGCTTCCTCGATCCAGCGGTTTTCGGGCACGTTGTCGAAACCGGGCAAGCGGGTGGAGAGTGCTTTGACGGCCTCCGCACGGGTTTTGAAGGCAGGGCGACGGCCCAAGTAATCCCTGATGGCGTCCAGACCGGGCGTGGCGATTTCCGGCCCTATATCGTTCAGGCAAACACCCTTGATGCGGTCCTTGACGGTGGCGGCCAGACCCATAGCGATGATGCCGCCGCGCGAGGTGCCAAGAATGGCGGCGCTGCGCAGGCCCAAGTGATCCAGCAGCTCGACCGCGTCGAGGCCTTCGCGTTGCAGAGTGTAGGTCTCCGGGCCGGACCAGTCGGATTTGCCGCGCCCGCGATAGTCGAGCCGGATCAGGCGCACGTCTGTCAGATGCGACGCCATGTAGTCGAAGTCGGAGCCGTTGCGGGTGAGCCCTGCAAGGCACAGCACGGGGAGGCCCGCGCCTTGGTCTGTATAGTGAAGCCGGGCGCCGTCGGACGCGGTGAAGCTGCTCATAGGGTTGATGCCAATTCTGGAATGGTGGTCAGGTCTGAAAGGATATTTGAGGGTTTCCATGGCAGGCGGTCCATTGGCTCGCCTGCGCGGTTGACCCAGACGGTTTGAAACCCGTAGCCCGCGGAGGCCGCCGCGTCCCAGCCGTTGGAGGAGACGAAAAGGACCTCTTCATTTGCGCATTGGAAACGCTTGCCGACGAGGTCGTAGACCGATTTATGCGGCTTGAAGATGCCGACGCTTTCGACGCTGAGCACGTCGTCCAGCATCTCGCCCAAGCCCGCTGATTGCACCGCGCCGTCGAGCATGGCGGGTGAGCCATTTGACAGGATCGCGGTGTTCAGGCCCTCTTGTTTCAAGGCCCCAAGCATCTCGGGCACCTCCGGGTAGGCTTGCAGCTCCCAGTAAAGCTGCAGCAGACGTTCGCGCAGCTCGGGATCGTTCAGAGCGTTGTTTTCCATGGCCCAATCGAGCCCGTCTTGGGTGACGTTCCAAAAATCCCCATGCGCGTCAGCGACGGCGCGCAGCCATGTATATTGCAGCTGTTTCAGACGCCAGTCATTCGCCAGCTTTTGCCAGCAGGCTGCAAGCGCGTCTCGCCCCGGTTCGCTTGCGGCGGTGCGCGCGGCGGCGGCGACATCGAAAAGCGTACCGTAAGCGTCGAAGACGCAGGTGGTGATTGGCATGGGACGGTCCTCCTGTCTGGAACCTTGCACAGGCGGGGGCAGAGGAAAACACGAGAATCGTGTTATGCTGCGCGGGCAACAGATGAGGAGGATAACATGAGCGACTTGCATGGAACGATCCATTGGACCGAGCTGATGACCGGGGATATCGAGAAAGCCAAGACCTATTATACCGCCGTCTGCGGCTGGGCGTGGGACACAATGCCGATGGAGGAAGGTCTCTACCATATCGCCAGGAAGGGCGAGGAGATGATCGCGGGGATGATGTCTTTGGCGGATATGGAGGGCATGGAAAACGTGCCGCCGCATTGGATGAGCTATCTGGCGGTGGATGACGTGGATGCCGCCGTGAAGGAGACGGAGGCGCAGGGCGGTGTGGTGCATCGCGCGCCGTGGGACGTGCCGGGTGTCGGGCGTATTGCGATGATTGCGGACCCGAGCGGGGCGGCGATTGGGCTGATGACGCCGTCTTGACGGGTCTGGCTTGGGGTATTGCGCCGCGCTGCGCGCGACGCGGTGGAGGGGGCTCTGCCCCCGTCGCTCCGCTCCTCCCCCGGAGTATTTTTGAAGCAATGATGGGGGTTAGAGGTGTTCGGGCTGAGGCATGCCGAGCACGTGGTAGCCGCCATCGACGCGGATGATTTCACCTGTGGTGCAGGCCCCGGCGTCTGAGGCCAGATAGACCGCTGTGCCGCCAACCGCATCAAGCGTGGCATTGGAGCGCAGGGGGGCGTTTGCCTCCGTCTGGCGGAAGGTTTTGCGCGCGCCGCCGATGGCAGCACCTGCGAGGGTTTTCATTGGGCCCGGCGAGATGGCGTTGACACGGATGCCGTCGGGGCCAAGGTCATTGGCCAGATAGCGGACGGTGGATTCAAGTGCGGCTTTGGCCACGCCCATGACGTTATAGAACGGCGTCACCCGGTTGGAGCCTTGGTAGGTCAGTGTCAGCAAGGTGCCGCCCTCAGACATCAGGGGGGCGGCGCGTTTGGCGACGTCGATCAGCGAGTAACAGCTGATCACCATCGAGTTCTTAAAGTTCTCGCGGGAGGTGTTGATGAAGCGGCCCGTGAGCTCGTTCTTGTCTGAAAAGGCGATGGCGTGGACCACGAAATCGAGGTTGCCCCATTTGTCCTCGAGGGTCTTGAAACACGCATCCAGCGAGGCATCATCCGTGACGTCCACATCGACCAAGATGTCTGAACCCACGCTTTCGGCCAGAGGCTCGACGCGTTTGCCGAAGGCCTCGCCCTGGTAAGAAAAGGCGAGCTCCGCACCGGCCTCTGACATGGCTTTGGCGATGCCCCAGGCGATGGAGCGTTCATTGGCGACGCCCATGATCAGGCCGCGTTTGCCCGCCATTGATCCGCTTGTGAAATTGGCCATGGTCTAGTCCTTGAACTTTGAAAGCAACATCGAACCGTTGGTGCCGCCAAACCCGAAGGAATTGGTCATCACCGTGTCCAGCCCTGCGTTCTCGACCAGCGACGTGGCGATCTCGGAAGGGTCAAGCGCGGGGTCGAGCGTGTCGACATTGATGGACGGCGCAATGAAATCGCCGTTGAGCATCAGCAGGCAGTAAACGGCCTCTTGTGCGCCGGTGGCGCCTTGGGAGTGACCCGTCATCGACTTGGTTGAGCTGATCGGTGGCGTCGAGCCCTGGCCAAAGACGCGGCGCACGGCCTCAACCTCGCCCACGTCGCCAACAGGGGTCGAGGTGCCATGCGCGTTGATGTAGCTGACCGTACGGCCCTCGGGGATGGTGTCCAATGCCAGACGCATCGCTCGCTCCCCGCCCTCGCCGGAGGGGGCAACCATGTCGGCGCCGTCGGAGGTTGCGCCGAAGCCTGTGACCTCCGCGTAGATTTTGGCACCACGGGCGCGTGCATGTTCCAGCTCTTCAAGCACCACCATGCCGCCGCCTCCTGCGATGACGAAGCCGTCGCGATCCGCGTCAAAGGCGCGGGAAGCCTTTGTGGGCGTGTCGTTATACTTGCTGCTCATCGCCCCCATCGCGTCAAAGAGGCAGGAGAGGGTCCAGTCGAGCTCTTCGCCGCCGCCGGCGAACATGACGTCTTGCTTGCCCAGCATGATCTGCTCGCTGGCGGCCCCGATGCAATGCAGCGAGGTCGAGCAAGCGGAGGTGATGGAATAGTTGATGCCCTTGATCTGGTAGGCCGTCGCCAGATTGGCGGAGATCGTCGAGCCCATGCATTTGGGCACCGCAAAGGGTCCGATGCGTTTGGTGGCGCCGGTTTGCAGCACGGATTGGTGGGCCGCAAACATGGCGGAGGTGGAAGGCCCGCCGGAGCCTGCGATCAGGCCGGTGCGCGGGTTGACCACATCGGTTTGCTCAAGCCCTGCATCGGCAATCGCCTGCTCCATCGCGATATGGGCGTAGGCGGCGCCCGGCCCCATGAAGCGCAGGCGGCGTTTGTCGACATGTTCCTTGATGTCGATCTTCAGCGTGCCCGCGATCTGGCTGCGGAAGCCGTGCTCTGCCATAGCCTCGGAGGCCTCGATTCCGGATGTCCCAGCCTTCAACGCGGCAGTGACCTCATCGGCTGAGTTGCCAATGGGGGAGACGATCCCCAAACCTGTGACGACGACGCGGCGCATGGGCGCACTCCTCTTTCAAGCCTTGCCTCATGTAGGACAGGGCGTCGGATCTGTGCAAGGCGAAAGGGGAATACGGCAGGTTGGTGCGCCTTGCCAGCGCACCCAAAAAGAGAAGCCCGCGCGTGGGAACTGCGCGGGCCTCAATGACACAAGCCTCTGGTGGGATCAGGCCGTGCTTGCATCCATCGCTTCGGTGCGATCAAGGGTGACGACCACAAGCACCGTGGCGCCCAGCACCCAGTAATAGGCCGCGTCGAGCCCGGCAAAGCCCAGCGCGAAGGGGGCGGCGACGAAGGCCAGGCCGACAAGGAAGTCAACAGCCAGGTGAAGCTTGTAGGGCAGGATTTTGATCAGGCCCAGTTGGTGGTCGGTGAAGATGGTCAGCACCAGCGCTGCGATCCCGGTGACCGTTGACAGCCAGAATGCCAGCGGGTTGGTGGCGCCAAGGCCAAGCAATGCCGGCATGGCCATCAGGCCCAGGGCAACCGGGTAGTCAAGATAGGCGTGTACGTTTTTGTTCATGATGCTCGCCATGGGGGAGCCTCCTTTCAATGGGGGGTGTGATTGGTGGGTTGGGGGTTTGGGTTAGTTGGAATAGGGAGCCAGATCGGCCTTGCCCAGCGACACGCTGAACTGCTCGCACCAGATGTAGACCTCGTTGTAGTCATCCACGTTGACGGATGCGGGTACGACGAAGACCTGCAGGCCAGTATTTTGGGTCAGCTCGCCCAGATCGGTGACTTCGGCATAGGTGCCGTCTTTGCCAAATCCGACTTTCGGGTCAGGTGCGCCGTCGAGGCTGAAATTCGTGTCGAGGATGACGACCGCGCCGCCATTGGCGGTTTTGACGACGGAGACGCCGCCGGTGGTGATGTGGTCATTGTCGCCAGTGAAGGTGCCTGTCATTGACATCTCACCTGCGGAGGCCGTGGTGGGAACCAGCGCGATGACGGCGATGACAGCTGATGTAAGTGCTGTTGCGAGGAAGGTTTGCATGAGTCAGATCCAGTTTCTGTCTAAAGTTTGAAGGACGCTGTTAGTTACGTCTGCAACTAACACTAGGCCTAGATCCTGATCACTACAAACCACGTCCCCGTGATGAGCGTAGTCCCCCGTCCAAAGCAACGATTTTAGGGATGACTTCACGGCCTGCCCCGGCGAAGTTGGCTCGGGCAGAGCGACGTCACTGGACCATCTTTTTGGAGGATGTGGGCGCGTAACTCTTTGTATAGTTGAGCTTAAAGGCTCAGTTACCACCGGCAAATGGGGTCACGCGTGCGGCAGCTTTTTATGCTGCGCCAGTTCTGGCCGTGTCTCGCGGCATGCAAAAAACTTTGAGCTGGGCCGGGAATTTTCGCGCAAATAAGAAGGTGCGCGATCCATCGCGGCATAGCGCTCCCATGGCCGTGAGAATTGTGACATGCACATCGTCCAGAAACTCATGCACTTCCTCCAGAGGCCTTACATGTGCTGCGAATCTTGAACTGCCCGAGCGGCGCGCTGGGCGCGATCGCTTAAACTGTTCGTGCTGCGTTGTACGGTGAGGGGGCTGGCGCAGAAGGTACAGCCGCCTAGCTTTCCGACAAGGCGACCTTCATGTCTTTGACTTCATATATCACCTCGCCGTCGGCCTCCACGATGCCGTCGGCCACCCCCATGGTCAGGCGGCGGGTCTGGACCGCCTTGGTGAAGTCGATCTTGTAGGTCAGCATCTTGCGGTCGGGCCGCACCATGCCTTTCAGCTTCACCTCGCCCACGCCCAGCGCATAGCCGCGCCCCTGCCAGCCGCGCCAGCCGAGGTTGAAGCCGGTCAATTGCCAGAGCCCGTCAAGGCCAAGGCAACCGGGCATGATCGGGTTGCCAGGGAAGTGGCAGTCGAAGAACCACAGCTCAGGGGTAATGTCGAACTCCGCCAGCACGTGGCCTTTGCCATGCGCCCCGCCATCGCCGGAGATGTCGGTGATCCGGTCCATCATCAGCATCGGAGGCTCAGGCAATTGTGCGTTTCCGGGGCCAAACAGCTCTCCACGTGCGCATTTCAGCAGGGCGTCCCTGTCAAAGCTGGTTGGAAAATCAGACATAGCGCGCCCCTGCCCCGAAGGTGTTGTTTCAATTCGCTTCGGCTGTAGCATCGCGCGCGCGGCGCTTGCAAGGTCGGCGCGACGAAGCGTCTGGGGGAATTCATTTGAATTTGAAGGGGTAAAGGCCATATATTACGGCAGGAACGTAAGGGACGCACCGAGATGACGACGAAATCAATGAAGCGCAGCAGTGCATGGCTCGCCACCGGCAATCTGCGCCCGACCCGGCAGCGGCTGACGCTGGCCGAGCTGTTGGTGGGCGATGGTGAGAACCGCCATGTCACCGCCGAAAGCCTGCATGCCGCGACCTCCACCACCGGGGAGACCGTGTCGCTGGCCACCGTCTACAACACGCTGCGCGCCTTTTGCGACGCCGGGCTGATCCGCGAAGTTATGGTGGATGGGACAAAGTCCTATTTTGACACCCGCGTTGACGACCACCCGCATTTCTTCTGGGAAGACAGCCGCGAGTTAACCGATGCCCCGAAAGAAGAGCTGAAGATCGCGGGCCTGCCGGACGCGCCGGATGGCACCGAAATCTCCAAGGTGGATGTGGTGATCCGCTTGCGGAAAACCTAGCGCCCCATCCAGCCGCCATCGACGGTCAGGATCGTGCCATGCACGTAATCCGACGCCGCTGAGCTGAGAAACACCGCCGCCCCCGCAAAATCTTCCGGCCTGCCCCAGCGCCCGGCCGGGATGCGTTCGAGAATGGATTTGGACCGCGCCGCGTCATCTTGCAGCGCTTGAGTGTTGTCGGTCGCGATGTAGCCCGGCGCGATGGCGTTCACATTGACGCCGTGCTGGGCCCATTCATTGGCCAGCGCTTTGGTCAGCTGACCGATCCCGCCTTTCGACGCGGCATAGCCCGGCACAGTGATCCCGCCCTGATAGGTCAAGAGCGACGCGGTGAAGACGATCTTGCCCGAGCCGCGCGCGACCATGCCCCGGCCGATCTCCCGGCTGAGCACAAATTGTGCGTTGAGGTTCACTTCGATCACCTTGTCCCAGAGCTCGTCCTCGTGATGGGCGGCGGGTTTGCGCAGGATGGTGCCTGCGTTGTTGATCAGAATGTCGGGCGCTGCGCCGTCGGCCTCGATCTGGGCCGCGAAGGCGCGCAATGCGTCGCGGTCGCCAAAATCACATTGATAGGCTTTGAAGTCGCGGCCCATAGCGGTGACGGCCTTTTCGACCTCGCTGCCGGAGGCTTCAAGTGTCGCACTGACGCCCACAATATCGGCCCCCGCGGCGGCCAAGGCTTCGGCCATGCCGCGCCCGATACCGCGTTTGCAGCCGGTGACCAGCGCGGTTTTACCGGAGAGATCAAACATGCTCATGGGTTACGCCTCCACTTTGATCAGGCTTTTCAGCGCTGTCGGGCTGGCGTCGAGCGCCTCGAACGCCTTCTGGATATCGGCCAGCGGGGCCTTGTCAGTGATCACGGTCTCGGCGTCGATGGCACCGGAGGCCACGAGTGCAATGGCCTTGTCGTAATCCTCCGGCTCATAGACCCGGACGCCGATCAATTGCAGCTCGCGCCAGAAAAACTGGAACATGTCGACCTGCGGCTTGGCCGCGTGGATCGCAACCATCACGATGCGGGCCTTGGTGGCCGCACAGGCGGTCATGGCGTCGACGCCGGGTTGCGTGCCGGAGACCTCAAAGACCACGTCTGCGCCCTTGTCGCCGGTGCGTTTGGCAATCTCGGCGGGCAGGTCCTGCTCTGCGGGGTTGATGGTGTCGAAGCCCAGCTTCTCCATGATGGCAAGGCGGTGCTTGTTCACCTCGGAGATCACCACTTTGCCGCCTGCGTCGCGCACGACCATGGCGACCAGAACGCCGATGGGGCCGCCGCCGATCACCAGCACGTCTTCGCCTGCTTTCAGGTTCGACAGGCGCACATCGTGGCAGGCCACGGCGACAGGCTCGATCAGTGCGGCGTGGTCCATGCGGATGTCATCGGGCAGGATATGCAACGTATGCGCCGGGGCGTTCCAGATCTCGCGCATCGCGCCATCTGTGTCGATGCCAAGGAATTTCAGCTTGTGGCAGATATGCTGATGCCCCGCGCTGCAAGCCGGGCAGTCGCCGCAATGATCCAGCGGGCGAATGACCACTTTCTGGCCCTTGGTGAAGCCTTCCGCATCCGCATCCACCACACCGGACATCTCATGCCCGATCACCCGAGACGTGCCGACGCGCGCATCCATATTGCCGTGATAGATATGCATGTCGGTGCCGCAAATGCCGCAATAGGAGATGCGCACGGGCACTTCGCCCGCCGCCGGGGCCGGAATGTCGATCTGATCCACGCTGAAGGTTTTGTTGCCGCGAAAATGCGCGGCGGTCATGGTGGCGGTCATTGTCGTATCCTCCCAGGAAACAGATCGCGGGCCGGGGCCTGCGGAATTGATGGCGATCCCTGCAGGACTCGAACCTGCAACCTACTGCTTAGAAGGCAGTTGCTCTATCCAGTTGAGCTAAGGGACCGTGCGGGACGTTTTTGCGGCGGCGTCGGTCCAAACGCAACCCTTTCCTTACATGTCTCAGCCATGCCAATATGAACGCAGTTCAAGATATTGAGGGCGTGATGGCAGGCAAGGTTGAGAAGAAGCGCGCAGAGCTGCGACGGAAGCTCATTGATCTGGGCGAGGCGCGGATCACCACAGGCGGCATTGAACAAATCCGCGCCCGCGATCTGGCCAAGGAGGCCGGCTGCGCCGTCGGGGCAATTTACAACGTGTTCGGCGACCTGAACGAGCTGGTGATGGCCGTCAACGGGCGGACCTTCAAGCGGCTGGGCAGCCATGTGGTCGAGGCCGTCAACGCCTCCCCCGATGCGACGCCTGTGGACACGTTGATAACCATGGGCCACGCCTATTTGGATTTCGCGATGACCAACACCCATGCGTGGCGGACGCTGTTTGATCTGGAAATGTCCACCGACCAAGACGTGCCCGACTGGTATATGACCGAGCTGGAGCAGCTTTTGGGTCTGATCGCCAAACCGCTGATGCGCAACTTCCCGGATATGGCCCCTGCGGATGCGATGCTGATGACCCGCGGGCTGTTCTCTTCGATCCATGGCATTGTGCTTTTGGGGCTGGAAAAGCGTATTTCGGCGGTGCCAACCGAGCATTTGGAAAGAATGATTTCTCTTATCCTCAGCAACTTAGGTCAGAAATCGTAATTTTTCTGAACATCGTTCAATATTTTTCTTGAACTGCGTTTAGGAATCGCTCATCTTCATTTTGTGAACAGCGTTCAATTTTACGCGATGTTTAGGAGATGACCTATGTTTGGGACTTTGAAAACGATCATGATCGGCGCGAATGCCCGTGCCGAGGAGCGTGTCAGAGACACGTATGCGATTGAGCTGATCGAACAGAAAATCCGCGAAGCCAACGCCTCGCTGCAGGCCGCCAAGGGCACGCTGACCTCGCTGATCCAACCCCACCGCGCCGAGGTAAAGCAAGCCGCCTCCGTCAAGTCGCGTATCAGTGACTTGACCGCGCGCGCCAAGCTGGCGCTGAAAGACGGCAATGACGACATGGCCGCGCAAGCCGCCGACGCCATCGCCGCGCTGGAAAATGAGCATCACGGCCGCCGCCAGACCGTGGACCGGCTGGACGCCCGCATCACCCAGCTGCGCCATTCGGTGGAAACCGGCCACCGCCGGATCGTTGACCTGAAACAAAGCCTCGTCTCCGCGAAAGCCGTGCGCCACGAGCAGCACATTCAGAGCCGGTTGAACACCACCATCCGCTCTCAATCCAGCGTCGAGGAGGCCGAGGCGCTGATCGCCCAGGTGCTGGGCCGCGAGGACCCGTTCGAGCAATCCGAAATCCTGTCCGAGATCAACCGCGACCTTAGCCATGACACGTTGGGCCAGCGGATGGCGGACCAAGGTTACGGCGACGCGACCCGCAGCACCGGGGCGGATGTCCTGAAACGCCTCAAAGGCAAATCTTAACCCCCTCAATTTACACAACTGGAGACACATCATGTTTGGACATTCCAAAAACGACAACGCCCTGATCATGCTGGTTAACCTGGCGGGCGCCTTCATCTCTCTCGGCATGCTGGCGTTGGGCCTCTACATGTCGCCCGACGTGCCGCTTTCAACCAAAGGCTATTGGGCCATCGCCGTTCTGATGCTCTGCGTGAGCCTGATTAACTTTGTGAAATACCGCTTTGACGAACGCATCGCCGCGGACCGCATCCAACGCATCGAGACGGCGCGCAATGAAAAGCTGCTGGAGGATTACGTCTCCGCAGACAAGGACAGCTAGCGCATAGAAATGCTGCTCCCCCGCGCCCCGGCCCATCATTGCCGGGACGCGGTTTTTCTTGAACTGTCGCAGCCTTCGCTTCACGGTGGCTGGACCCATACGCCAAAGGACCTTATGCGCCGCATCGTCGCCAATATCGCCGGACAGCTTCTGGCCCTGTTTGCCCAATTCATCACCGCGCCGCGCGCTGATTGGCGCGGCATCGAGCCCACCGCGCAACAGCGCATCTACTTCGCCAATCACACCTCAAACGCCGATCTGCCGATCGTGTGGACCGTGCTGCCCCCTGCTCTGCGCCGCGTCACACGTCCCGTAGCCGCCGCCGATTACTGGCTGAAAACCAAGGCTCGCGCCTTTATCGGCCCCGAGGTGTTCCGCGCCATTTTGATTGATCGCCGCTCCGAACATCAGACCGAGGACCCGATCGCCAAGATCGTCGCCGCCCTTGATGAAGGGGCGTCGATCATCATCTTCCCTGAAGGTGGCCGCAACCGCAGCGACGACCCGCTGCTGCCGTTCAAGGCAGGGCTCTACAATATCGCCAAGGCCCGGCCCGAGATTGACGTCGTCCCCACCTGGATCGACAATATCGCCTCCGTCATGCCCTCGGGCGAGGTCATCCCCGTGCCGCTGGGCTGCACCGTGGTGTTCGGCAGCCCGCTGCATGTCACGGAAGGCGAAAGCAAAGACGCCTTCCTGACCCGCAGCGCCGCCGCCCTGACCGCGCTGATACCGATGCACGATACAGATCGGGAGGCCGCCTCGTGATCCCCGACATGCCAACCGAGACCAGCACCTCCATCGTCGTGCTGTTTGGTGCCGCCTGCGCGCTGCTGATTGTCGCCACCATTGCCGGCGAAATTCTGCGCTACCGTCTGGCGCGGCACGGCTCCCACCCCACCGTTGAGACCTATGTCACCCGGCTGCATTCTTGGTGGGGTTTGGTGTTTCTGCTGGCCATTGCGCTGCTGGTTGGACGCTCCGGTGTGATCTTGCTCTTTGCCTTTGCCTCCTTTGCCGCGCTGCGCGAGTTTCTGACGCTGACACGCAAGACCAAGGCGGATCACTGGGCATTGATCGCAGCTTTCTATGTGGTGTTTCCGGTGCAATATCTGCTGGTCTGGATGGGGGCGGACGGGCTGTTCTCGATCTTCGTGCCGGTTTACGCCTTCCTGATCCTGCCAATCCTGTCGGTCATCCGCGGGGACGGGCGCAATTTTCTGTCTCGGGTGTCAGAGACCCAATGGGGCCTGATGATCTGCGTCTTCTGCGCCTCCCATATCCCCGCCTTGGTCACGCTGAACATCCAAGGCTCGACCGGGCGCTCCGTGCTGCTGATCGCCTTTCTGGTCCTTGTCGTGCAGCTGGGCGATCTGGCCGAATATTATACCGGGCGGCGGTTTGGCAAAAAGCGCCTCGCCTCTGACCTCTCTCCCAAAACCCGCGAAGGTGTGTTCTACGGCGCGCTTGCCGCCACCTGTCTCGGCCTGCTGCTCTTTTGGATCACGCCTTTCACACCTTGGGCCGCCGCGCTGATTGCGCTGATCATCTACCTCATTGGCGTCGGAGGCTCTTTGGTCCTGTCCGCCATCAAGCAAGATCGCGGCGTGAAAAGCTGGGGCCACCTCATCCCCGGTCAGGGCGGCTTTGTAGATCAGATGGACAGCGTGGTCTTCGCCGCCCCGGTTTTCTTCCACCTCACGCGCTACTTCTACGGCGCTTAAAGCTTCTTTTTGCCAGAAATATGCTGGGTGAATGGGCGGGCCGCAGGCCGGACCAGAGGGCGAAGCCCTAAACAACCCGACCGTCAGGGAGGGGTATCACGCGCGGCCCGCAGGGACGCACAATCAGGTCCGCTCAATGCGTCCAGACGCTGCGCCGGTTGGTGGCGAAATTATCGCCATAGCCACCCTTGCGGATCACAGGTTTGCGTTTCTTGGGTTCGGTCACCACCGCCGCGATCCCTTTGTCTTGCGCATATTCAATCGCAGCCTCTTTGCTGTCAAAGCTCAGCTTCACCTGTGATTGAGTGTCAGAAGAGGACGTCCAACCCATCAGCGGGTCCACATCCCGGCCCGTGTCATTCACGAACTCAAGCACCCAGCTCTTGGTTTTCGCCTGCCCGGAGGACATGGCAGTTCGGGCGGGTTGGTAAATACGTGCACGCATAGCTGGCTCCTGACCGGTGTCACCCGTCAGTACTTGATTTGCCCACGTCCCGGCAAGCCCAGTTAACGCCGCATTCAAGCTGCCAAGGACGTCACTGGGCAGGCGCGTCGGGCAGTTTAGCCCAGCAGAACCGCCAGCCCGGTGGCAGCCAGCGCCCCTGTAAGAACACCGGAGGCCAGAATGACGTTTACAATCCCAATTTTCATGTCAGTTGCTCCTTGCTGATTTACCACTACATTTACGATAGACGCCTCCCCCAGCGCGATTAACGTTATGTCACCTATACGTGTCTTCCTGTAATCCGCCCGCCACCCAATGGAACCGACTGGAAATGCATAATAATTCACCAGAAGCCATGCCCGAGCAGCTGCCAATCCTGAGCCACCCGGCCCCGGACGTGAAGAACCGTGATAAGATGGAAGGCGGCATCGCCTTCAAGCTGCACACAGAGTTTGAGCCTGCAGGCGATCAGCCAACTGCCATCAAGGAGCTCGCCCAAGGCATCCTCGACGGCGACCGCGATCAGGTGCTGTTGGGGGCCACCGGCACCGGCAAGACCTTCACCATGGCCAAGCTGATTGAGGAAACCCAGCGCCCTGCCATCATTCTCGCCCCCAACAAAACCCTCGCGGCGCAGCTTTACGGCGAGTTCAAGGGCTTCTTCCCTGAGAACGCCGTCGAGTATTTCGTTTCCTATTACGACTATTACCAGCCCGAGGCCTATGTCGCGCGCTCCGACACCTATATCGAAAAAGAGAGCCAGATTAACGAGCAGATTGACCGCATGCGCCACTCCGCGACGCGGGCGCTTTTGGAGCGCGACGACGTGATCATCGTGGCCTCGGTCTCGTGCATCTACGGCATCGGTTCGGTGGAAACTTACGGCGCGATGACGCAGGACCTGCATGCGGGCAAAGAATATGACCAGCGCAAGGTGATGGCTGATCTCATTGCGCAAGCCTATAAGCGCAATGATCAGGCGTTTCAGCGCGGCACGTTCCGGGTGCGCGGCGACAGTCTGGAAATTTGGCCCGCGCACCTGGATGACCGCGCGTGGCGGCTGTCCTTCTTTGGCGAAGAGCTGGAGAAAATCGTCGAGTTTGATCCGCTCACCGGCACCAAAACCGACACGTTCGACCGGGTGCGCATCTACGCCAATTCGCATTATGTCACGCCGCGCCCGACCATGCAGCAGGCCATCAAAGGCATCAAAAACGAGCTCGCCATCCGCCTGCCGCAGCTGGTCGATGACGGCAAATTGCTTGAGGCGCAGCGTCTTGAACAACGCACGAATTTCGACCTTGAAATGCTGGAGGCCACCGGGGTCTGCAACGGCATCGAGAACTATTCGCGCTACCTCACGGGCCGCGCTCCGGGTGAGCCGCCTCCCACATTGTTCGAGTTTATCCCCGACAATGCCATTGTGTTTGCCGACGAGTCCCATGTCTCCGTGCCGCAAATCGGCGGCATGTATAAGGGCGACTACCGACGCAAGTTCACGCTCGCCGAACACGGCTTCCGCCTGCCGTCCTGCATGGACAACCGTCCTCTGAAATTCGAGGAGTGGGACGCCATGCGCCCGCAATCCGTTTTCGTCTCCGCCACCCCCGCCGCCTGGGAAATCGAGCAATCGGGCGGCGTCTTCGTGGAACAGGTCATCCGACCCACCGGTCTTCTGGACCCTGTGATCGAGATCCGTCCCGTCGAGACCCAGGTCGACGATGTTATGGACGAAATTCGGCAGGTCACCCAGAAAGGCATGCGCACGCTGGTCACTACGTTGACCAAACGCATGGCCGAGGATCTGACGGAATTTCTGCATGAGAACGGCATCAAAGTCCGGTACATGCATTCGGACATTGATACGATTGAACGGATCGAAATCCTGCGCGACCTGCGGCTCGGGGCTTTTGACGTGCTGATCGGCATCAACCTGCTGCGCGAAGGTCTCGACATCCCCGAATGCGGCCTTGTCGCCATTCTGGATGCCGACAAGGAAGGCTTTCTGCGTTCGGAAACCTCTCTCATCCAAACCATCGGCCGCGCCGCGCGCAACGCCGACGGCCGCGTCATCATGTATGCCGACAAAATCACCGGCTCGATGGAACGCGCCATGGGCGAAACCGAACGCCGTCGCGCCAAACAGATCGCCTATAACGAGGAACACGGCATCACGCCCGAGACCGTCAAGAAGAACGTCGAAGACGTGCTGGCTGGCCTCTACAAAGGCGACGTCGACATGAACCGCGTCACCGCCACGATTGACGCACCGCTGGCCGGGGCCAATTTGCAGGCGGTGCTGGACGGCTTGCGCACCGACATGCGCAAAGCGGCGGAGAACCTGGAGTTCGAAGAAGCCGCGCGGTTAAGGGACGAGGTGAAACGGCTGGA
>CAYXIZ010000042.1:0-2253 GCA_964465485.1 uncultured Rhodobacterales bacterium
TCGAGCTCAACGGTTTTCGAAACCGTCCCGTTCGACCACTCCGGCACCTCTCCGCACCGCTGATAGGTGATCAGCTGGGCGCGGTTTAGCGAAGGGCGACTTCTGGCGCAAGACCGATTTCCGTAGGGTTTCTTCAGGAGGTGATGCCCTGTGGATTGCCGTTACGACACGGACACCCTATTTATAGAGCTACAACAGTCAAAGGGACCGCCAGTTATGCGTTTTGTCGTCACCAGCGCCATCGTGCTTTGCCTTCAGACATCAGCCGGGCTCGCCAATTCCGGGTCGCTGATCGAGCGCTATTATGACGCTTTGAAAATGGATGAGGTGTTCCAGCTTTTGCAAGATGAAGGCGTGGAGAACGCTGTCGAGATTGCGCAGGAGGATGAGGCAATCACGCTGTCTCCGGCCTGGACGTCGCGGGCGCGGCAGATTTATTCGATCGAGAAGATGGATGCGGCCTTTCGGCTCGGGCTGGCTGAGGCCACCGATCTGAGCAATTCGGAAGAGGCGATTGCGTTTTTTGAAACAGAGCTGGGCCAGCGGATTGTCGATATCGAGCTGGCCGCCCGGACGGCGCTGTCTGATGACGCAGCAGAGGAGGCCGCTGTTGAGATGACCGAAACCCTGCGCGAGGCGGACCCGGACCGCGTCGCTCTTTATGAGCGGTTCATCGAGGCCAATAATCTGGTCGATAGCAACGTGATGGGCGCGCTGAATGCGAATTTGGCCTTTTACCGGGGCCTTGGCACCAATGAGCTGTTCGGTGGGCTAGACGAGGGCTCAATGCTGAACCAAGTCTACACCCAAGAGCCGGAGATTCGCAGCGGAATGGAGGAGTGGACCATGAGTTTCTCCGTGCTGGCCTATTCCTTGCTGAGCGAAGAGGAGATGTCCGACTACATTGCCATGTCGGAAGCCCCCTCTGGCCAGCAGCTGAATTCGGCGCTTTTTGCCGGGTTTGATCAAGTGTTCGAGATGCACAGTTTCGAGCTGGGCCGCGCCATGGCGGAGTTTATGGCGGGAGACGACACCTAGCCGCTTGACTTGACCGCCAAGCTCACGCATATGCGCGTCTCCGGCACCCTGTCGGAGCATTGAAACAGACGCCCCGATCTGGGGGCGCGCTGTCCGAGGCAAGGCAATCGCCTTAAAACGCCGTATAAGATGCGGGGCCACAGGACGCGGAAGAAAAGGGTTAACACTATGTTCGCGGTTCTCAAAACCGGCGGCAAACAGTACAAAGTCGCCTCGGGCGATGTATTGCGTGTCGAAAAACTGGACGCCGCCGCTGGCGAAACAGTTCAATTCAACGAAATTTTGATGGTTGGCGATCAGGTTGGCGCGCCGCTGGTGGCAGATGCCGGCGTGCAGGCAGAGGTCATTGACCAGATCAAAGGCGTCAAGACGATCAACTTCGTCAAACGCCGCCGGAAGCACTCGTCCAAGCGCACCAAGGGCCACCGTCAGCAATTGACGCTGCTCAAGGTCACGGAAATTCTGGCCAAAGGTGCTGGCAAATCCGGTGTGAAAGCCGCGATCAACGGGGCAGGCGTTTCTGTCGCCGCTCTGGATGCCGCCGCACCCAAGAAGGCTGCAAAGAAGCCGGTCAAGAAAGCCGAGCCTAAGGCCGAGAAGCCCGCACCGAAGAAAGAAGCAGCGCCTAAGAAGGCCGCTCCGAAGAAAGCGGCTCCAAAGAAAGCCGCCGCAAAGGCCGAAGCCGACGATCTGACACGGATCAGCGGCGTGGGTCCGGTGATCGTCAAGAAGCTGCATGATCTGGGTGTCACAACATTTGCTGAGATCGCGGCATGGTCAAAAGACGATATCGCTGCTATGGACGATAAATTGAATTTCAAAGGTCGCATTGACCGTGACGAGTGGCTGAAACAAGCCAAAGAACTCGCTAAAGGTTAAGGAGAACACGAGATGGCACATAAAAAAGCAGGTGGTTCGTCCCGTAACGGTCGCGATTCCGCAGGTCGCCGCCTTGGCGTCAAGAAATACGGCGGCGAAGCCGTCATCCCCGGCAACATCATCGTGCGTCAGCGCGGCACGGTCAAATGGCCGGGCGAGGGTGTTGGCATGGGCAAGGATCACACGATTTTCGCAACCGTTCCGGGTGCCGTGAAGTTCCACAAAGGCCTGAAGGGCCGCACCTTTGTATCGGTCCTCCCGGTGGCGGAGGCCGCCGAGTAAGCCGGAGCTTCAAGTCGAAATTTGAGGGGATCGGTGCAAGCCGGTCCCCTTTTT
>CAYXIZ010000042.1:2353-17014 GCA_964465485.1 uncultured Rhodobacterales bacterium
GCCGCCGCTCAGGTCGGCACGCCGGGGCCTGCGAATATGGCGTTGCTGGCCACCGGCGCGCGCTACGGGGTGCGGCGGGCTCTGCCTTTCGTGGCGGGTGTCGCGTTGGGCAAGCAGTTGGTGATCTGGCCTGTGGGCTTCGGGCTGATGCAATTGGCGGACACGGCACCTTGGGTCTTTGTCGCGCTGAAATACATCTCGGCGGGGTATATCATTTGGCTCGCGTGGCGGGTGGCCAATATGCGGCTCAACACGGGCGGGGAGGCCACGGCGCCGGGTTTCGTGGCAGGGCTCGTCGTGCATCCGCTCAACCCGAAAGCCTGGGCCATGATCACGGCAGGGTTCACGGCCTTCACTGCACCCGGCACGCCCAGCTTTGAGGCGACGGCGACGATTGCGGCGGTGCTCTTGGCGGTGCAGGCGGTGTTGCACCCGATCTGGACCTATGGCGGCCAGCAGATCGCGCGCAGCGTCGCGGGCACGCCGTGGGAGCGGTATTTGATGTGGGCATTGGCGGCGCTGACCGTCGCCACGGTTCTTTTTGTTTTGTTTGCGGGAGCTTCGGGATGAGCAGCACAGACCTTTACGATCAACGCACCGTTCAGGCGGCGGGCCTGACGCTGCGCCCGGTCACGCGCGCGGATGCGGGCCAGATCCAGCTTCATGCCAGTGACAAGCGCGTCGCGCAAAACACCACCACCATCCCGCATCCGCTGCCCGGTGGCGTGACGGAGGCGTTCATCAACCGCTGCCTTGCCCCGGACCGCCGAGAAGATGTCTGGGTCATTGACCCCTCCGGCTCGGGCGCGGAGGTTGTAGGGGCGGTCGGGCTGAACCGTATCGACCGTGACCAGTCAGAGATCGGCTATTGGATCACGCCCGCTTTGTGGAATACCGGGCTCGCCTCCGCCGCCGTTGAAGCGCTGGTTGAGGCCAATCCGCAGGGGTGCCGCACCATTTTTGGGTCAGTGTTTCAGGACAACCCGGCCTCCGCGCGGGTGCTGACCAATTGCGGCTTCGACTATATCGGCGAGGCAGAGAGCTTTTCTGTCGCGCGCGGGGTGACGGTGCCCACATGGACCTATATCAAGAAGCTCGATTGAGCTTGCCACCCGCCAAGCCGCGTTCCAAGGACAGAGCATGAAATTTCTCGACCTCGCCAAAGTCTATATCCGCTCCGGCTCCGGGGGCGGTGGGGCCGTGTCGTTCCGCCGTGAGAAATACATCGAATATGGCGGCCCGGATGGCGGCGACGGCGGCGGCGGTGGCGATGTCATCGTGGAGGCCGTGGACGGTCTGAACACGCTGATTGATTTTCGCTACCAGCAGCATTTCTTTGCCAAAAACGGCCAGCCGGGCAAGGGCCAGCAACGCACGGGCAAGACGGGCGAAGACATCATTCTGAAAGTCCCGGTGGGCACAGAAGTGCTCGACGAGGATCAGGAAACTGTTCTGGGCGACATGACCGAAGTGGGCCAGCGCTTCACGCTTGCACAGGGGGGCAATGGCGGCTGGGGCAACCTGCATTTCAAGAGCGCCACCAACCAAGCGCCGCGCCGTGCCAATCCGGGTCAGCCGGGGGTGGAGCGCACCATCTGGCTGCGGTTGAAGCTGATCGCGGATGCCGGGCTGCTGGGCCTGCCCAACGCGGGCAAATCCACCTTTCTGGCGGCCACGTCTAATGCGCGCCCCAAGATTGCCGACTACCCGTTCACCACCTTGCACCCCAATCTGGGCGTTGTCGGCGTGGACGGGGTGGAGTTTGTCATTGCCGATATTCCGGGCCTCATCGCCGGGGCGTCGGAAGGCAAGGGCATCGGCGACAGGTTTCTGGGCCATGTGGAGCGTTGTTCCGTGCTGCTGCATCTCGTGGATGGAACTGCGGAGGATGTGGGCGCTGATTACAAGACGATCATCACCGAGCTGGAAAACTACGCAGGCGCGCTTGCTGACAAGCCGCGCGTGACCGCTTTGAACAAGATCGACGCTTTGGATGACGAAGAGCAGGCCGACAAGAAGGCCGCTCTTGAAAAGCTGACCGGCGGGGCCGTGCATCTGATGTCGGGCGTGTCGGGGGACGGCGTGCAGGACGTGCTGCGCGCGCTGCGTTCCGAGATCGACGAAGATCGTCTGCGGGAGAAAGCCAGCCTTGAAGAGCCCGAGCCATGGCGACCCTGAGCCAAGCAAAACGCGTTGTCATCAAGATCGGGTCGGCCTTGCTGGTGGACCGGCAATCGGGCGAGTTGAAGACCGATTGGCTCAAATGTCTGGCGCAGGATGTGGCCGATGCGAAGGGCAGGGGGCAGGACGTGATTCTGGTCTCCTCTGGCTCCATCGCGCTGGGGCGCGGCACGCTGGGCCTGCCTGCAACCACCTTGCCGCTGGAGCAATCCCAAGCCGCCGCCGCCGTGGGTCAAATCCGTCTGGCCCGCGCCTATGAGGAGGCGCTCGCGCCGCATGGGATCACGGCGGCGCAGGTCTTGGTCACTCTGGAAGACAGCCAGGACCGCCGCCGCTACCTCAATTCCCGCGCCACGTTGGAGCAGCTTTTGAGCCTAGGTGCCGTGCCGATTGTCAACGAGAACGACACGATCGCCACCGACGAGATCCGCTATGGCGACAATGACCGGCTGGCCGCGCAGGTCGCCGTCACGGTTGGCGCGGATCTGGTCGTGCTTCTGTCTGACGTCGATGGGCTCTACACCGCCAACCCGGCGGAGGACCCGACCGCCACGCGGTTTGATGTGGTCAATCACATCACCCCTGAGATGGAGGCCGCAGCAGGTGATGCGGGCTCTGGCCTGTCGAAGGGGGGCATGAAAACCAAGCTGCTGGCCGCCCGCACCGCAATGGCTGGCGGGGCGCATCTGGTGATCACGCAAGGCGCTGTGACCCGGCCCCTGCATGCATTGGAGGAAGGCGCGAATGCGACGTGGTTCACTGCGCAAGATGACCCCAAAGCCGCACGGAAACGCTGGATTGCGGCGATGAAACCCACCGGGGTGCTGACGCTTGATGCGGGGGCTGCACAGGCTCTGGCCTCGGGCAAGTCGCTCTTGCCTGCGGGCGTCACGGCCGTCTCAGGTCGTTTTGGTCGTGGTGATCCGGTGGAGTTGCAAGACGCCAATGGCACCACAATCGGGCAGGGCCTGATCCGCTACGCGTCTGATGAGGCGCAGAAGATCAAGGGGCAGCGCTCCACCGAGATTGAGGCGCTGCTGGGCTATCCGGGCCGCGCCGCCCTTGTGCACCGTGACGATATGGTGCTCTAAATTTCTGAACTTTAGCTATGAGGCAGAGACCGATGAAAGACCTCACCGACATTCCCGCGCTGATGGCCGATATCGGCGCACGCGCGAAAGCCGCAACCACCGAGCTTGCGATGGCCAGCGCGGAGCGTAAACACGCGGCCCTCATTGGCGCGGCGGAGGCCGTCTGGGCCACCCGCGCGGAGATCATCGAGGCCAACAAGGCTGATCTGGCTTACGGGGCCGAGAAAGCTCTGAGCCCCGCCATGATGGACCGTTTGATGCTGGACGAGGACCGTATCCGCGCCATCGTGGACGGGCTGCGCGCCGTGGCCGAACAGGCCGACCCGGTGGGGGAGGTGATCTCCGAATGGGACCGCCCGACGGGGCTCAGTATCAAGCGCGTGCGCACGCCTCTGGGCGTGATCGGCGTGATCTATGAAAGCCGCCCCAACGTGACGGCAGACGCAGGCGCGCTTTGCCTGAAATCTGGCAATGCGGTGATCCTGCGCGGCGGCTCCGAGGGGTTGAACAGCGCGCAGACAATCCATGCGGCGATGGTCAAGGGGCTCACCTCCGCAGGACTGCCCGCCGATGCGATCCAGCTTGTGCCAACGCGTGACCGCGCGGCGGTGTCCGAGATGCTGACGGCCACGCAATATATCGACGTCATCGTGCCGCGTGGCGGCAAAGGGCTTGTCGGCCTCGTCCAGCGCGAGGCCCGCGTGCCGGTCTTTGCCCATCTTGAGGGCATCGTTCACATATATATCGACAAGGCAGCAGAACCTGAGAAGACGCTGAATGTTGTGCTGAACGCCAAGACGCGGCGCACCGGGATTTGCGGTGCGGCGGAATGCCTGCTGATCCATGAGGACGTGGTGGATACGATTGGCCAAAGCGTCATTCGCGCGCTTTTGGAAAAGGGGGTGACCGTGGACGCTGATATGGCGTTGAGCGGCATCGAAGGCACCTCGAAAGCGTCGGAGGACAGCTGGGGGCATGAATATCTGGACATGGCGATTGCGGCCAAGACCGTGGCCAGCCTTGAAGAGGCAATGGAGCATATCCGCACCTACGGCTCCAATCACACCGATTGCATCATGACCGAAGATCAGGCCACGGCGGATCGCTTCACGCATGAGCTGGACAGCGCCATTCTGATGCATAACGCCTCCACGCAATTTGCGGATGGCGGGGAGTTCGGCATGGGTGCGGAAATAGGCATCGCCACCGGCAAAATGCACGCGCGCGGCCCGGTGGGGGCAGAGCAGCTGACCAGCTTCAAATATATCGTAACAGGCGACGGGACCATTCGCGCATGACCAAAGATATTCCCGACAATCTGGTGCGCCGCACAGCGTTCCCAACCTCCGTCAGCCGGGCCGTGGGCACGCCGTTGCAGCCCTCTGTGGTCTATGCCTCGCCCGACCCCGACACGCTGGACGCGCAATATGAGGGTGGCGCTTTCGGCTATACCTACTCACGCGAAGGGCATCCGAATGCCTCCGTGCTGGCCTCCAAAATCGACGCGCTGGAAAGCGCGGAGGGGGGCCTGATCACCGCCACCGGCATGGCCGCTGTGACTGCCACTTTGCTCGGGCTCTTGAGCCACGGCGACCACATCATTGGCGGCAATCAGCTTTATGGGCGTTCCCTGCGGATGCTGACCAAGGAGCTGCCGCGCTACGGCATTTCGCACACGCTGGCCGACCCAACGGATATCGCAGCGATTGAAGCGGCGGTGACGCCCCAGACCAAGATGATCCTTGTGGAGGTCGTCTCCAACCCCACCTTGCGCGTGGCAGACATGGACGGCATCGCGGCGCTGGCCAAGGCCAAAGGCCTGATCCTCGTCGTGGATAACACCTTCACCACCCCGCGCGCCTACCGCCCGTTTGAGCATGGGGCGGATGTGGTCATTCACTCCATCACCAAGCTGCTCGCGGGGCATTCCGACGCCATGCTGGGCTATGTCGCCGCCCGTGACCCGGCCCACCGGGAGGCCATCGAAGGCACTATCGTCACCCTTGGCCTCAGCGGCAGCCCCTATGATTGCTGGATGGCGGAACGGGGGTTGATGTCGTTCCATCTGCGCTATGATCGGGCCGAGGAGAACGCGGCGATGCTGGCCGATCACATCGCCGAACTGGGCGCGCGGGTGCTCTATCCCGGCAGGCCTGATCACCCTGATCACAACCGGGCAGGGGCCCTGCTGGGCCCGCGGTTTGGCAATATGGTCAGCTTCGAGATTCAAGGCGGCCGCGCGGCAGCAAACGCGCTGACCCGTGCGATGCCCGACATGGCCTTCGCGCCGACGCTGGGCGATATCGGCACGACGGTCAGCCATGCGGCGTCTTCCTCGCATCGGGGTTTGACTCCAGAGGGCCGCGCGGCTTTGGGCATGAGCGAGGGGTTCTTCCGTGTCTCCGTGGGCGTCGAGGATATCGCGCTCTTGAAAGATGAGTTCTCGCGAGGCTTTGCGGCCCTGTGACCATCGCGGGCATAGAGGCGGTTCTGGCGGGTGTGCCGTTGCCGGTGCTCGTTATCGGGCCAACCGCCCGTATCACCACGGCAAATGCGGCAGCGCTTGAGCTGTTTGGCCATGATCCCAGCGGGATGGATGCGGTGACCTTGCTGCGTCAGGCGGCGGTGCTGACGGCGATGGATGCGGCCCTTCAAGACGGGCGGGAGGCGGATGCGCGCTTTGTCTTCACTGGCCTCTCGGGCGAAGTCGTCTACCGCTTCCGCGCGGTCCCGTTGCGCGAGGATAACACGATCACCGGCGCGGTGCTGAGCTTTGAAGACCGCAGCCTGGCCGAGGACTCGGAAAAGATCCGTCGTGATTTCGTGGCCAATATCAGCCACGAGCTGCGCACGCCGCTCACCGCCCTGACCGGCTTTATCGAGACCCTGCGCACCACCGCGCGCGATGACCCCAAAGCCCGTGCGCGGTTCCTTGGCATCATGGAGACAGAGGCGCAGCGGATGAACCGGATGGTCTCGGACCTGTTGTCGCTGAGCCGCGTGCAGGCTGATCAACATGTCCGGCCAAGGGGGGATGTCAACGTGGCCGGCGTGCTACGCTCCGTGATTGCGACGCTTGAGGGCAAGTTGAAGGACGCGCGCGTGCAGGTCGAGACGCAGGGGCTTGAAGGCAGGGCGATGGTGCTGGGCGACCGCGACCAGCTGACCCAGCTGTTTTTGAACCTGATCGAGAATGCCATCAAATATGGCGGCCCGGACAAGACCATTCGCGTGACGCTGTCCCACATGGAGCGGGACCGTGCGCTGCGCAGACCGGCCCATAGAATCGATATCCGGGACGAGGGCGAGGGAATCGATCCCTTGCATTTGCCCCGCCTGACAGAGCGGTTTTACCGCGTAGATGACCATCGAAGCCGGGAAATGGGCGGCACAGGGCTGGGCCTGGCCATTGTGAAACATATCGTCAACCGCCACCGGGGTCGTCTAAAAATTGCGTCAGAACAAGGTGTTGGAAGCTGTTTCTCTGTTATTTTCCCGACCGCCTGAACGCGTCGCGATCTGTGTCATAAAACTCTTACAAAACTGTCACAAAACCCCACAAACAGGTGATTAAGCACGTCACCATAGGGCGCGCCGTGGGGGTGCGCCGAAACTGAAAAGACTGAGGAAGTGACATTATGTCGTTCATCAAAACTGCCGCCTCTGCCGCTCTTCTTGTAGCTGCTGCCTCCAGCGTCGCGACGGCGCGGGATCAAATTCGCATCGTGGGCTCCTCCACGGTGTTTCCGTTTTCCACGGCTGTGGCTGAACAGTTCGGCCGCTCAACTGATTTTCAAACCCCTGTTGTTGAGTCCACCGGTTCTGGCGGCGGGTTGAAGCTGTTCTGCGCAGGCGTCGGCACCGACAATCCCGACATCACCAATGCCTCGCGCCGCATGAAATCGACCGAATTCCAGCTCTGCCAGGACAATGGGGTCACGGATATCACCGAGGCGCTGATCGGCTATGACGGCATCGTGGTGGCCAATGCCAAAGGCGGTCCTGTCTTCAGCCTGACCCGTGAACAGCTGGTCATCGCTTTGGCAGAGCAGGGGCCAAAGCCCAGCACTTGGGACGAGGTTGACCCCTCACTTCCTGCCATCGCGATCGAGGTGCTTGGCCCGCCGCCATCCTCAGGCACACGCGACGCGTTTGAAGAGCTGGTTTTGCATGAGGCCTGCGAAGGCGCCGGGATTGAGTGCGAAGGCATCACCATGCGCGACGACGGCGTGTTCATCGAATCTGGCGAGAATGACAACCTGATCGTCTCCAAGCTGGAGGCCAACCCAAACGCGCTGGGTATCTTCGGCTTCTCCTTCCTCGACCAAAACTCTGACGCGCTGCAGGGCTCTATGGTGGACGGGGTCGAGCCGACATTCGACAATATTGCCGAAGGCGATTACCCGATCTCGCGCTCGCTGTATTTCTACATCAAGAACGCCCATGCCGGCGTCATTCCGGGCCTTCAGGAATTCGCTGCTGAGTTCATGTCCGAGGACGCCTCCGGCGAGGATGGCTATCTGCTCGACAAAGGCCTGATCCCGCTGAACGAGGAGTTGTTCGAGACCGTGTCCGGCAATGTCGCCTCGCTGACAAAAATGACCGGGAACGAGTGGGACTGATCGGACCTCTGTGAAAAAAATCACGCGCGGGGCTGGACATTTTGGTTCGGCCCCGCGCACTCACTTCTAGCAGCACGTCGCTACGCTTTGCCTTGGGGGGCACATGTTCGGACTGACCTTTCTAGCGGTTTTCGTGCTTGGCGCGGCCTTCTACTACGCCGCGCGCAACCGCGCTTTTGCATTGGCGGGCGATGCGCCTCAGAGCTTGCATTCGCGTCCCAATTACCATGGTTTTCTGGCCTTTCTGCTGGCGGGGATCGCGGGGATCGCGGTTCTCATTCTGGTCTGGTCCCTTTGGGGGGCTTGGATTGAGCAAGGCTACATCTCCACCATCATCGCAGCCCAGCCCGAGCTGAGCCCCATCGAGGTCGAACTGGTCCTGAACGACGCCCGTGCCTTGGCGGAGGGGGGCATCGCCTCCAGAACCGATGCGCTGCGCACGCAGATTGCGGGCGATATCGCCAGCCAGACCGCGCTGCATCACTATGGCACGATGGCGCTGTCGCTGTTTGCCGCCGCTCTGGCGGGGTTGTGGTGTCTGCGCTCCGCTCATATCGGCTGGCGGGCGCGCAACCGTTCGGAGACCATCGTGCGCCGCCTTCTGGCGATGATGGCTGTCATCGCCGTGGCCACCACTGCCGGGATCGTGCTGTCGCTGATCTTCGAGACGCTGAACTTCTTCAACAACATCGACTGGCAGATCCATAAATTTCTCTTTGGCACCACATGGTCGCCCTTGTCGGGCGTGCAGGCGGGCAAGCTGGACCCCGATAAAGTCGGGGCGATTCCGCTTTTTGCAGGCACTTTGCTGATCACCATCATCGCCATGCTGGTGGCCACGCCCATTGGGCTGTTTGCCGCGATTTACCTGTCGGATTTCGCGGGCCCCAAGGTCCGGGCCTGGGCCAAGCCGATGCTGGAGATACTCGCAGGTATTCCGACGGTGGTTTACGGGTTTTTCGCCGCGATCACGCTGGCACCGTTTCTGCGCAATTCGGGCGAAAGCGTGGGGTTGTCGATTGCTTCCGAATCCGCTTTGGCCGCAGGGATCGTCATGGGGATCATGATCATCCCCTTCATCTCTTCGCTGTCTGACGACGTGATTAACGCGGTGCCGCAATCGCTGCGCGATGGCTCTTACGGGCTGGGGGCCACCAAGGCCGAAACCATCCGGCAGGTCGTTTTGCCTGCCGCGTTGCCGGGCATTGTGTCGGCGGTGCTTTTGGGGATTTCGCGCGCCGTGGGGGAGACGATGATCGTGGTCATGGCCGCGGGGCAGGGGGCCAATCTGACCGCCAACCCGCTGGAGGCCGTCACCACCGTCACCGTGCAGATCGTCATGTTGATCACCGGCGATACGGAGGCTTCGACCGCCGCCGGACCCGCCTTCACGCTCGGCTTCACGCTGTTCTGCATCACCTTGCTGATGAACGTGGTTGCGCAACGCATCGTGCGCAAATACCGCGAATTGTATGATTAGGGGCCTGATCTGATGGTTGATATGACAGCACTCACGGGCCTGCATTCGGGCAAGCAGGCCAATAAACGCACGGCCAGACGCCGCGCGGCCGAGATGCGCCTGAAGCTCTACGGCATCATCGCGATCTTCTTGGCCGGGGCAGCGCTTGTGGCGCTCCTGTGGTCCGTCGTCGGCAAGGCCACCGGCGCTCTCACAGAGACCTATTTGACCCTCCCCGTCACCCTTGAGGCCGCCGAGATAGACCCGGATGGCACGGGCGATCCAAACATCATCCGGCGCGGCGATTTCACCGGGCTCACAAAAGACATGCTCAAAGCGCAGTTCCCGGACGCAAAAGGCCGCACCGCGCGGCGGCAGCTTTATGACCTGACCTCTGCGGGGGCGGCGTTTGAGCTGGCGGATCGGGTGGCGGCGAACCCTGACCTGGTGGGCCAAACCATTGACTATCCGTTCCTCGCCTCCGATGTGACGGATCTCTATCTCAAAGACGATTTCGGCGCGCTGATCGAAAAGCCTACGCAAGGTAATCTGACCCTGACGCCTGAGGGTGACGGCTATATCGTCAGCTCCACTGAGGGGGATTTTGGTGCCGCTCTGGAACGCGTGAAAGAGGCGCTTGTCGATCAGGCGCGCAGCGTCCGGGCGCAGGCCGCGTTGCAGGAAAACGGCGTCGTGGAATTCACGCGCCGGGCCGAGGTCGCGGAGACTGAGGAAGACCGCGCCAAGAACGAAAAACTGGCGGAGGCCCGCGCCGTGGCGCGTGACAAGCTGCTGGCGGAGGCCGACGCGTTGGAGCTGCGTGCGACATCTGAGGGCGGTGACGAGGCGCTCAGCGACGAAAACCGCTCCGTGCTCATTCAGGTGGCTGATGGCTGGCTCAAGATGACCCGGATCACGCCCACAGGCGGCGTGGCGGAGCCCGTGATCCCCATGGCCCGCGAGGTCTCCGCGTCGAACACATGGGGGCTTTATGTCACCGATCTGGCGGAGAATGCGCGCAAGGTTTCGGACAATCAGATCGTCTGGATCGAGACGCTGAAAAGCGAAGGCAAGGTCGATCAGGTGTTCAACACGCGCTTCTTCACCGCAGGCGACTCGCGGGAGCCTGAATTGGCGGGCATCCTCGGGGCCGCTGTCGGCTCCTTCTGGACCATGCTCGTGACCTTTGCCTTGGCCTTCCCCATCGGTGTGTCCGCCGCGATCTACCTTGAGGAATTCGCGCCCAAGAACAAGCTGACGGATTTCATCGAGGTCAATATCAACAACCTCGCTGCCGTGCCCTCCATCGTGTTCGGTCTGCTGGGCCTGTCGCTGTTTCTTGGCGTCTTCGGGGTGCCGCGATCCGCGCCCATTGCGGGTGGCTTGGTGCTGGCGCTCATGACATTGCCCACCATCATCATCGCCTCACGGGCCGCGATCCGCGCCGTGCCGCCCTCCATCCGCGATGCAGCGGTGGGGCTGGGGGCGAGCCCCTTGCAGGCGAGCTTTCATCACGTGTTGCCGCTGGCGATGCCGGGCATTCTGACGGGGACAATCATTGGCATGGCACAAGCCTTGGGCGAGACTGCGCCGCTGATCATGATCGGCATGGTGGCCTTTATCGTGGACATCCCGCAAGGGATCACCGACAGCGCCAGCGTCTTGCCGGTGCAGGTGTTCCGCTGGTCCGACTTCCCCGAACGCGCCTTTGAGGCGCGCACCGCAGCGGCGATCTGTGTGCTGTTGCTGTTCCTTGTGGTAATGAACGCCATTGCCGTCTTCTTACGCAAACGCTTCGAGCGTCGTTGGTAGGGTCAAAAATATGCTAGACGATATGAAATCAACGGAGCGGGTTATGGCCGACGAAGACATCAAAATCACCGCCAAGGGCGTGGACGTGTTCTATGCCGACACCCATGCCATCAAGGACGTGGACGTCAACATCCAGAACAAGGCCGTCACCGCTTTTATCGGGCCGTCGGGCTGCGGCAAGTCGACCTTCCTGCGCTGCATCAACCGGATGAATGACACGATTGATATCTGCCGGGTCACGGGCGACATTCTGCTGGACGGGCAGGACATCTACGCCAAGGATGTAGACCCCGTGCAGCTGCGCGCGCGTGTCGGCATGGTGTTCCAGAAGCCCAACCCGTTTCCGAAGTCGATCTATGACAATGTGGCCTATGGCCCCAAGATCCACGGGCTTGCGAAGAACAAGGCGGAACTCGATGATATCGTTGAGCAATCCCTGCGCCGTGCGGCCATCTGGGACGAGGTGAAAGACCGGCTTGATGCGCCCGGCACCGGGCTCTCCGGCGGCCAGCAGCAGCGTCTGTGCATCGGGCGGGCCATCGCCACGGCCCCTGAAGTGTTGCTGATGGATGAGCCATGCTCCGCGCTGGACCCGATTGCCACCGCCCAGATCGAGGAGCTGATCGACGAGCTGCGCCAGGACTTCACGCTGGTCATCGTCACCCACTCCATGCAGCAAGCCGCGCGGGTCAGCCAGAAAACCGCGTTCTTCCATTTGGGCAACCTCGTGGAGTTCGGCGACACCGACAAGATCTTCACCAACCCCGAAGACCCCCGCACTGAAAGCTATATCACTGGCCGGATCGGCTAAGGAGAGTTGCAGATGACCGAGACCACACATATCGCCTCCGCCTTTGACCGTGATCTGGACGCCATTCAGGCGCTGATCATGAAGATGGGCGGTTTGGTTGAGACCGCGATTTCAGACAGCGCCAAGGCGTTGGAGATGCGCGACGCGGAGCTTGCCGCGACGGTGCGCAAGAATGACAAGTTGATCGACGCGCTGGAGGAAGAGGTCGCCGCGGAGGTGGCCCGCGTCATCGCCATGCGCTCGCCTGCGGCGGGTGATCTGCGCACAGTGCTGTCGGTCCTGAAAATCTCCGGCAATCTGGAGCGGGTAGGGGACTACGCCAAGAACATGGCCAAACGCACCTCTGTGCTGGCGGAGATGACGGCCGTAAACGGCACCGGGGCCTCCATCCGGCGGATGACCAATCTGGTCAACCTGATGATGAAAGACGCGCTCGACGCCTATATCCAGCGCGACGCCGATCTGGCCGCAGATGTGCGCGCCCGCGACGTGGAAGTGGACCAGATGTATAACGCGCTGTTTCGCGAGTTTCTGACCCATATGATGGAAGATCCGCGCAATATCACGGCCTGCATGCACCTGCATTTCATCGCCAAGAATATCGAGCGGATGGGCGATCACGTGACCTCCATTGCCGAGCAGGTGGTGTATCTGGTGACCGGCGAAGTGCCCGATGATGACCGCGACAAGGCCGACAGCACCTCTTACGTCTCGGCGCTGAAAGAGGATTAAGATGGTCGCGGAACCTATTGTTTTGGTTGTGGAAGATGACCCATCGCAGCGCGAGGTTCTGGCCTATAACATCGAAGCAGAGGGCTACCGTGTCGTGACCGCCTCCAATGGCGAGGAGGCGTTGCTGTCCGTAAAGGATGAAAGCCCCGATCTTGTGGTGCTGGACTGGATGCTGCCCAATGTCTCGGGCATCGAAGTCTGTCGCCAGCTCAAACGCGACGCGACATCGGCCAAGCTGCCCGTCATCATGCTGTCGGCCCGATCCGAGGAAGACGACCGCGTCCGTGGCCTTGAGACCGGGGCGGATGACTATATCGTAAAGCCCTATTCCGTCGCCGAGTTGCTGGCCCGCATCCGCACCCAATTGCGCCGCACGCGACCCGCCGCCATGGGCGAGCGACTGGAATATGGCGACATCGTTGTTGATATCGAGGAGCACCGCGTCACCCGTGCGGACACGGCTTTGAAACTTGGGCCGACCGAATACCGTCTGCTCACCACCTTCATGGAACGTCCGGGCCGCGTGTGGTCGCGTGAACAGCTGCTTGACCGTGTCTGGGGGCGCGACATCTACGTTGATACCCGCACGGTTGACGTGCATGTCGGACGCCTGCGCAAGGTGCTGACCAGCACGGGCGGCGACGACCCGCTGCGCACGGTGCGTGGCGCGGGATATGCGCTGGGATAATTGAAGGGGCAAGGACGTCATGAAGGGCTCACGGCCAGAACAAGCGGCGCTCAGCCGCGATACGGACATGTCGAAAACCGCTGAAACCCGCGCGGTGATCGAGGGCATGGTGGACGGTCTCAACGACCACCGTATCGCCGATATCGGCGACTTCTTCTCCGAGACGTTTCGCTGGATGGGCAACACGGGCTGCGGCACCAAGCAGGGCGTCCGGGAGTTTCAGGACAATTGGCAAAAGCCGTTCCAGGCCGCGTTTCATGACAAGACCTGTATCGACGAGGCACGGCTCTATATGGGCGAATGGGCCGCCGCCTTCGGCCGCCAGGAGGCCACGCATGGGGGCCCGTTCATGGGCATTGAGGCCACCGGAAAACGGATCGAAATCCGCTACATGGATTTCTGGAAGGTCGTCGATGGCAAGATCGTCGACAATTGGGTGATGGTGGACTTTCCGCATGTTCTGGCCCAACTTGGCGTTGACGTGTTTAACGGCGAAGGCTGGGAGGCGTTTGATCAAGGTGAGAAACAGCCTCCAACACCCTGATAAAGGTCAGTAAAATGAAGCGATCCTTTGTGAACCAAACGATCCGCGAGGCCGATGACTATATCCGGTCTTTTGGTCATATCCTGCCGCCATTTGCCTATTGGAGCCCGGCTGAGATGCAGGCCCGCAAGTCCGAGATTCAAGGCATCATCGACGCGCGGCTGGGCTGGGATATCACCGATTTTGCGAAGGGAAACTTCGCCAAGATGGGCCTGTTTCTGTTCACCACACGCAATGGCCGGCTGTCGGATCTGAAAGCTGGTGGCGGCATGTGCTACGCCGAAAAGCTGATGATCTCGCGCCACGATCAGATCAGCCCGATGCATCGCCATGTGGTCAAGGCCGAGGACATCATCAATCGCGGCGGCGGGACGCTCGCCATCAAAATGTATGAAAGCGCCGCAGATGGCACGCTTGATCCGCATGCTGACGTCGTGGTCGCCTGCGACGGCGTCATGCGCAGGTTTGAGGCGGGTCACGTGCTGATGCTCGCACCCGGCGAAAGCGTCACGCTCATGCCCGGCAACTGGCACCGGTTCTGGGGCGAAGGCGGCGACGTGCTGATCGGCGAGGTTTCAACCGTCAACGATGACGAGACCGACAACATCTTCCATCCGCCACTTGAACGCTTCTCAGGCATCGAGGAAGACGAAGCACCGCTGCATCTGCTGGTCTCAGACTATACAACCTGGCTTTCCTAGGTTTGGCGCAGCTGTTTTAT
>CAYXIZ010000043.1:0-16801 GCA_964465485.1 uncultured Rhodobacterales bacterium
GCCAGAGTTTTTCGCAGCTTTCACGCCGTAAAGCTCCAGCCGGTGGCCTTTCAATTTATAGCCCAGCCGTTGTGCAATACGGTCCTGAAGCGCCTCGATCTCGGGGTCAACAAATTCAATGATTTCACCGGTTTGCATGTCGATCAGGTGGTCGTGATGATCCCGCTCTGCATCCTCATACCGCGCGCGGCCGTCGCCAAATTCAAGCCGTTCGAGAAGGCCGGATTCCTCAAACAGTTTCACGGTGCGGTAGACAGTCGCGATCGAGATGCTGGCGTCTTGGGCCACGGCTCGGGCATGCAGTTGGTCGACGTCGGGATGGTCCTGCGCCTGCTCGAGAATTTCGGCGATCACCACCCGTTGCCCGGTCATCCGAAGCCCTTTTTCGGCGGCCCGCTCGATCAATGTATCCGCCATAAGGCCTCCCTGCATAATAGGTTGCATTTAAGACAAATCTGCAGCGGCACTCTACCCGAAAATGGGTCTAAGCCATTGACTTATCGCCCGCAAAGGGCCATTTGCTCCTCAAGACGACGCCATACGTGCCGCGTGAGGGTCTTTGCAGACCTCAAGCACAGCGTCGCACCACGTTCCCAATTTCACGCGAAAGGGTCCGGCGGAGCATGCGGCTCCGCGACCTTAGAAACGCGACCGGATTCCCTTTAAAAACAGGGACCGCTCCACATGTCTTGAAAGGACATGACTTGAATAAATTTGAAGCACTGGGCGTCAGCCCAAAGCTCGCCTCGAAGCTCACCGAAAACAAGATCGACACACCAACCCCCATTCAGGAAGAAGCGATCCCGATCATTCTGACCGGGCGCGACGTCATGGGCCTGGCGCAGACCGGCACGGGCAAAACCTTGGCCTTCGGTCTGCCGATCATCCACAACCTGATCAAGATCGGCACCAAGCCGGACCCCAAAACCGTCCGCGCCTTGATCTTGGCCCCGACCCGCGAGCTGGCAAAGCAAATTCAGGACAACCTGAAAATGTTCCAAGGCGGCGGGCATCTGAAAATCAACATGGTCGTCGGTGGCCTGTCGATGAACACGCAACGCAAGGCGCTGGAGCGCGGCACGGATATTCTGGTCGCCACGCCGGGCCGTCTGATTGACCTGCTTGAGCAAAAGGCCGTGACGCTGAAAGACGCGGAATATCTGGTGCTTGACGAGGCCGATCAGATGCTCGATATGGGCTTCATCCACGCGCTGCGCCAGATCGCCAAACTGCTGCCCGAAAAGCGCCAGACCCTGCTATTCTCGGCCACCATGCCGAAACTGATGGAGGAGCTGGCCGCGACCTATCTGGACCATCCGCGCAAAGTGCAGGTGTCCCCGCCGGGCAAGACCGCAGACAAGATCACCCAATCGGTGCATTTCGTCGCCAAGGCCGCCAAGAACGACCTGCTCGAAGAGCTGCTCGACAAGCATCGCGACGAGCTGGCCTTGGTCTTTTCGCGGACCAAACATGGCGCGGAGAAGCTGAAAAAGCTGTTGGAAAAGAAGGGCTTCGCGGCCGCGTCCATTCATGGCAACAAGTCACAAAATCAACGGGACCGCGCGCTGAAAGCCTTCAAGGATGGCGAGGTGCGGATCCTTGTGGCCACCGACGTGGCCGCGCGCGGGATCGACATTCCCGATGTGGCCTTTGTCTATAATTTCGACCTGCCGAATGTGCCCGAAAACTACGTGCACCGCATTGGCCGAACCGCACGGGCGGGCAAGGAAGGCGAGGCGATTGCCTTCTGCGCACCCGACGAGATGGCGGAAATGAAAGACATCGAAAAGCTGCTGAAAATTCAGATACCTGTGGCCGGTGGGCGCAGATGGTCTCCGGCTGAGGAAGAGGACAAGCCCAAGCGCGGCGGCGGTGGTGGCCGTGGTCGCGGTGGCCCGAAAGGTGGCGGACGTCGTGGGCAGCAAAGCAGCAAGCCGAAAGGCGAGGCCCCAAGCGGGCCGCCCAAGCGCAAACGCAATCGGCGTCGGCGCGGGCAGGGGCCAAAGATGGCGGCCTAGGCTTGCCGCCGAAATGACGAAAAAGAAAGGGCGACCCGCTGGGGCCGCCCTTCTTCGTAAAGCCTTTAGAATGCGCTAGCTGTAGAGCCGCTGCACGCCAAAGCTGTCATGGATTTCATTGACCGTCGCCTGACCAATGCCCAGCGAGGAGGCCAGCGTGTGCAGGTATTTCGCCTCTTCAGGATGGTCCGGCTCGATGGCCATCAGGGACATCGAATAGACCTGTGTTTCCATGCCTTTCGGCGTGTCTTCGGCCAGTTGACGGGCATTGACCGGCGCGTCCATTGCGGCGCGGACAAATTCCATATCCGCAGGCGTTGCGTCCTCGCCAATGGTTGCCATCAGGGTCTGGCGCTCATTGGCGTCGATTTCGCCGTCGCAGCGCGCGGCCATCACCATGGCGCGGATCATCAGCCCGGCATTGTCCTCTGCGGGGGGCTCTTCGGCGGGCGCATCGCGGCTCAGAAGATCCTCTAGCGACTGCGCCTGCTCTGGCTGGCCAGAACGTCCGGCAGCGAGGCCACCGAGCAGCCCACCGAGCCCTCCCAGAGTGCCTGCCCCTGCGCCACCACCAGCACCTAGGCTGCCTATAATGTCGCTCAAACCGCCACCGAGACCACCACCGAGACCTCCCGTCGCGCTGTCACCGGCTTGCGTCTCAATGCGGGTTCCGGTGCCGGCCCCCTCGGGGCGTTGGCCGGTCAACTTGCCCAGCCCGCCGGATTTGGTGACCGCCTGCATGCCTTTGGCCACCGCGACCCCAAGCACGACTTTCGTCAGCATTCTTCCAAGTGACATAATCTTCTCCTTATGTTCCGGCCTTAGTTTAAAGCCATCTTCGAACTTCGAACAGCAGGTTTCCTGCGCGATGCCCCGGCGTCAGCGGCAGCCTGCCGTCAGGTGCCGCAAAAGGTCTGGCGCACCAGCTCTTGCTCTGCAGGGGCCTGTTGCAGGTCTTCTTGGCCGGGTTGGTCGTCAAAGGGGCGGGCCAGCACGTCGCAGAGGCGGTGAAACAACGACAGGTCGCCGGAGGCTGCCTGCGTGATCGCGCGCTCAATCTGGTGGTTGCGCGGAATGAAGGCGGGGTTGGACGCGCGGATCAGCGCGGTGTCGCGGCTGTGTTTTTCCCACCCCTCGGCCCATGCGTCAAATACGGTCGGGTCCACGAAATGCTCGCGGGCGGAGCCATCGGCGAGGCCACGGAAGGTCAGGGTGAAATCGGCCTGGTTCTCCGACATGGCGCGCAGCAGGTCCTGGACCAGAGCGATCTCGGCCTCGCCACCTTCGGCCAGCCCGAGCTTGGCAAAGAACACGGTCTTCCAAGCCTCCGTATAAAGCGGGCCGAAGCTGTGCAGCGCCTCTTGAGCGGCTTCAACTGCGGCGTCTACATCACTGTTTATCAACGGCAAAAGCGAAGTCGCCAGTTGCGCGAGGTTCCATACAAGAATTTCAGGCTGCGCCCCGTAGGCATAGCGCCCGTGCTGGTCGATGGAGGAAAACACCTTGCGCGGGTCATAGGCATCCATGAAGGCGCAAGGCCCGTAATCAATGGTCAGCCCGCCAATATGGCAATTATCCGTGTTCATCACGCCGTGGATGAAGCCCAGCCCCATCCATTTGGCGACAAGCTCTGCCTGGGCTGCGACCACGGCTTTCAGGAAGCCGATAGCGTCGTCAGGAGCGAGCTCCGGGGAGTGCCGCGCGATTGCAAAAGCGAGCAGGGCGCGCAGCGCGTCCTCGTCCTGTTGCGCCGCAAAATACTGGAAGGTGCCGACCCGCAGATGGCTGGACGCCGTGCGGGTCAGGATGGCGCCGGGCATGCGGTCCTCGCGCAGCACGACCTCGCCGGTGCTGACAGCGGCCAGCGCTCTGGTGGTGGGCACGCCAAGCGCGTGCATGGCCTCGCTGACCACATATTCGCGGATCACCGGGCCCAGCCAAGCGCGCCCGTCGCCCATGCGCGAATAGGGCGTGGGGCCGGAGCCTTTCAGCTGAATGTCCCAATGCGCGCCATCCGGCGCGTCCACCTCGCCCAAAAGCAGCGCGCGCCCATCGCCCAGACGCGGCGACCAGCCGCCAAACTGATGGCCCGCATAGACCTGCGCCAGAGGCTCTGCGCCCGGCGGCATCGCGTTGCCTGCCAGCATGGCAAGCCCGTCCTCCGAGGCCAGCCAATCCGCGTCCAAACCCATTTCTGTGGCGAGGGAGGTGTTGAGGCGAAGCAAACCGGGCGAGGCCACCGGGGCGGCCTGCATTTTAGTGTAGAAGCGCTCCGGGAGCGTGGCGTAGCTGTTGGTGAATTTGGGGGCCGTGGGCGTGCTCACAATCGGGCAATCCGGTCGGTGAGCAACGCAAAGAACCCGTCAGCGCCCACATCGCCCATGAACATCGCATTGGGCGCGCGGTCGGTGACCCGCCACCAATCCGCAACGGTCATGCCCATGGTCAATTCGGAGCCGGTCTCCACCATGACATTCACCTCGCGGCCTTGGAAGAGGTCGGGTTTCAGAAGATAGGCGATTACGCAAGGATCATGCAAAGGCGCGCCTTCGGAGCCGTATTTCTCCTTGTCGAACCGCTCAAAGAAATCGGTCCATTCGGCGACCATCCGGCCGGGCTCCGTGCCCATCGCGCGGAAAGCCTCCACACGTGGTCTGGTGGTGAGCGCCTTATGCGTGACGTCAAGCGGCATGACCACAATCGGAACACCGGATTTAAACACGATATCAGCAGCTTCCGGGTCGACGTAAATGTTGAATTCCGCCGTCGGGGTGATGTTGCCCACCTGAAAATATGCGCCGCCCATCAGCACGATTTCCTGCACACGTTCGACAATATCAGGCGCGCGCTGAAACGCCGTCGCGATATTGGTCAGCGGGCCTAGCGGGCAGAGCGTTACGGTGCCGGAGGGCTCCGCGCGCAATGTCTCGATGATGAA
The DNA here is from genome assembly GCA_964465485.1 of uncultured Rhodobacterales bacterium. GTDB lineage: Bacteria > Pseudomonadota > Alphaproteobacteria > Rhodobacterales > Rhodobacteraceae > Litoreibacter. The sequence continues at coordinate 4,957 of CAYXIZ010000043.1, forward strand.
ATCGACGGCATGGGCCTCTTGCAGGGCCATCTTGGGCGTGGGCAGCTGCGGGCCATCAAGGCCGGTCTTGCCATGCACATGCTCCGCCGTAACCAAGGGACGCGACAGTGGCGCGTCGCAGCCCGCGAAGACTTTGACATCCTCGCGCCCGGCCAATTCGCACACGATCAGCGCATTCTTGGTTGTCAGCGGCAATGGCACATTGCCCGCCACGGCGGTGATGCCCAGCACGTCCAGCTCCGGTGAGGCCAGCGCCAAAAGGATCGCCACGGCGTCATCCTGACCGGGGTCAGTGTCGATAATGATCTTGCGGACGCTCACAGGGGGCGTACTTTCAAATTGGTGATCCGGTTTTCAGATTTCTCTGTGACTTCAAAGCGGTAGCCGTGGAAGCTAAACACCTGACCTTCGACGGGGATGGATTGCGCCTCATGGATCACAAGGCCCGCGACGGTGTTGGCCTCCTCGTCGGGCAGGTTCCAATCCAGCTGGCGGTTCAGGTCGCGAATGGTCATGGCGCCGTCGATTTCATAGGCACCATCCGCGCCGGGTGTCGGGGCTTGCTCGTCGTCGAGGTCAAATTCATCCGTGATCTCGCCCACGATCTCCTCAAGGATATCCTCAAGCGTGATCAGCCCTTGCAGCCCGCCATATTCATCGACCACCAAGGCGAAATGCGTGCTTTGCGCCAGAAACTGGCGCATTTGCTCTTCCAATGTCGTGGTTTCGGGCACGAAATAGGGTTTGCGCATGACTTGCGACACGTCGAACCCCTTCAAAGTGCCGGTAATCCCATCAGGCGAACGCAGCGTCTTGTCGACGGCCCGCAGCAGGTCCTTGGCGTGCAGCACACCGATGATGTTTTCGGGGTCCTCGCGGTAAATCGGCAGGCGTGTATGGGCGGACTTCAGGGATTGTTCGATGATCTCTTCGGGGCTGTCATCGCCGTTAATCATCTCGATCTCGGAGCGGTGCAGCATGATCTCTTCGACGTCGCGCTGTGCCAGATCGAGCGCGCCCAACAGGCGGTCGCGTTGTTCTTTCTCGACGACGCCTTCCTGACGGCCAAGTTCCAACGCGCCGGCGATTTCCTCATGAACGGACAGAATATGGCTGTCCGGGTCGGTTTGCACGCCGAACACCCGCAACATGGCGCGCACGAGCGCGCGCACGACATTGACCACGGGGGCGAAGACCAGCACCACGATGGAAATCGGGCCGGAGACCCGCGCGGCGGCGGATTCGGAATTTGTGATGGCGTAGGTTTTGGGCAGCACCTCCGCGAAGATCAAGACCAGCAGCGTCATGACCAAAGTGGCCAAGGCCACGCCGCTTTCGCCAAAAAGCTTGGTAAACAGCGCCGTCGCCAGCGAGGCTGCGAGGATGTTCACAAGGTTATTGCCCAGCAGGACAGAGCCGATCAGGCGCTCGCTATCCTCCGTGATCTTCAACGCGCGCTCGGCACCGGGAGAGCCCTTGTCGGCTTGGGACCGCAGCTTGCCGCGAGAGGCGGCGGTCAGCGCTGTTTCGGACCCGGAAAAGAAACCCGACAGGACCAGAAGAAAGATGATCGAGCCGGCGGTGATCCAGGAGGCCGTGTCGATCAGCGGTGTGGGGTCGTCCATTTGGGGTCTATGTTCCGATATCTGTTGAGCTTGCCTCTGTTATGGGGCCAAGGTGGGTGCGGTTCAAGGGGAGGTCAAAGGCGCGATGACCCAAAGATATGTGGATTTAGGGGAGCTGAGCGGCCCGGTGCTGCTGTTTGGCGGGCCGTATTCAAATGTGCAGGCCGCCGAGGCGCTGTTTGCGCAAGTGAGCCATATCCCCGTCGCCAACCGGATCTGCACCGGCGACGTGGTCGCCTATTGCGCAAACCCGGCTGAGACCGCTGCGCTTGTGGGGGCGCGGACCGGGACAATTGTTGCAGGCAATTGCGAGATGCAGCTGGCCAGCGGCGAGGATGATTGTGGCTGCGGGTTTGACGAAGGGACGGCGTGCGATCTGGCGTCGAAAAGCTGGTTCCCCTTTGCGTCAGGGCAGATGCGCGGGGACGTCGAGCAATTCGAACAGCTGCCAGAGATCGCGGTGTTTACGCACACAGGTCGCCGTTTTGCGGTCATTCATGGCGGCGTGTCGGATGTCTCCCGGTTCATTTGGCCTACGGATGAAGATTCTGTGTTTCAGCATGAAATCAGCCTGTTGGAGCGCGAAGTTGACAAGGTTGATGGGGTGATTTGCGGCCATAGCGGCCTCCCGTTTGAGCGCCAGATTGGCGCGCAGATCTGGATCAACGCAGGCGTCATTGGCATGCCGCCTCATGATGGACGGCCCCGGACCCGTTACGCGGTGATGGACGCAGGCCGCGTCACGTTTCATGAGCTGAGTTACGACCATCAAGCAGCCGCGCAGGCGATGCGACAGGCGGGGCTGACGCAAGGCTATGAGCTGTCGCTTGTTAGCGGCCACTGGCCGTCGGAGGATATTCTGCCTGAGGCTCTCAGGCGGTCGAGGGATGTGGCTTAGTCGGTCTCCGCCAAGGGGTGTTTTTGCAGCACCAGCTCTTTCAGGCGCTCGTCAATGACATGGGTGTAGATCTCGGTGGTGGAGATATCGGCATGGCCCAGCAGGGTCTGAATGGCCCTCAGATCCGCGCCGCCTGCCAGAAGATGGGTCGCGAAGGCGTGGCGCAGGGTGTGGGGCGTGACCTTTGCAGGGTTGACGCCGCCCGCCACGGCCAGCTCCTTGATCAGCATATAGAAGCGGTGCCGGGTCAGATGCCCGGCCTTGCCGCGCGAGGGGAACAGAAACTTGGAGGGCGTGGCCCCTTTCTTGCGGGCCACCTCTTCCTGCTGGTCGCGTATCTCGATCCACAGCGCAAGCGCGTCACGCGCGCCGGGCGACAGCGGCACCATACGCTCCTTGTCGCCCTTGCCGCGCACGAGGATCATGCGCGGATCGCCCCTTGTGGCGGAGACGGGCAGGGTGACCAACTCGCTGACACGCATGCCCGTGGCATAGAGCAGCTCCATCAGGCAGGTGTTGCGGACCCGGTCGTCTTGGCTGCGCGCGGAGGTTTGCGCGGCCCCCAGCAGCCGGTCCACCTCATCCACCGACAAGGTTTTTGGCAGCGATTTTTGCTTGCCGGGGCCTTTGATCTGGATGGCGGGGTTATCCGTGCGCCACCCTTCTTCATAGGCAAAGCGGTAGAGTTGTTTCAGCGAAGAGAGCCGTCTGGCCCGCGTAGAGCGCGCAAGGCCTGCCGCGTCGCAAGCGATCAGATAGGCCTCGATATGGTCGCGGGTTGCGGTTTGAAAGCTTTGGGATTTGCGCTCAAGCCAGTCGGCGGCGTCAATCAGGTCGCGGCCATAGGCGAGGCGGGTGTTTTCGGAGGCGTCCAGCTCTGCGGCCTGAGCTTCCAGAAAACTCTCGATCCAGCGCGACGCCTCTGCGGTGATCGTGCTCATGCTCATTCTTATGCTCGGGGCCGGGTAAGCAGCATATGCAGCGCGGTTTGCCGCGCCACATCGTCAAGCCCCATCTGCGACAGAGCCGCCAGCCCCCGTTCAACATCCGCCGGATCGCTGCGCGCCCCGTCAGCCATCAGCGCGATAGCCAGCAACGCGACTTCCCCCAAGCGGCGCTCTTCCAACAGAGGCGCAAACGCGCGCGGCGGCGCCATGGCGCTCAAGCCCGCGAGGATCGCGGCTTCCAGCGCGTCCTCGCTGGTCACGCCCAATGTTTGCCCCTTTGCGACGGCGGACCAAAGGGCAGGGGCCGCTTTGGCCGCGCCGCTATTGGCCGCAATCTCGTAGTCTTTCGACATGAAACCCGCGCGGGCGGCGTTTCGTGCCGCGCGTCCCGTCAGCTGAATGTTGAGCAGTTTCGGGCCATAGCTTTGCGAAAACGCGTGTTCCAGCCCGGCGCTGCGCATCGCGCGCATCACGGGTGTCAGCGTCTTGGCGATCCGCTCCGCGTCGCCGGAGCCGAGTGCGGCATCAAAATCCTGCACTGCGCGGGCGCGGTCCCAGACGCCGCCGGAGGCCGCCGGGCTGCGCTCCGCATAAAGGGAGAAAAGCGTGTCGGGGGCAACCGCACCGGTGCGCACCAGCCTTTCGGCGGCTGACAGCCGGGCCTTCCAGCCATTGGTCTCCGACAGGCCGCGATAGGCAAAGGCATGGGGCAGACCGCCGAGGCTGAGGGGCTCTCCGATCGCTTCATGCATCCGGAAATTGAGCGGGGTGATGCGGTCCGGCACGGGCAGGAATGGCTCGCCTTCAAAGAGCTCCGGGTCAAGAAACCGCGCCAACAGCGCGTCTTCCTTGTCCGAGATGACACCCAGCGCCTTACCGGTGTTCAGCGTCAGCGCCGCTGCGTCCCAATCCCCGGTGCGCGCGAGGCACAAGATGCGAGCAGGGTAGGTCGGCGCAATGGCCGGGGTTTGCAACATGGAGGTGCAGGCCTGATCCTCCTGGCCAGTCAGCAAGCTGACATCGAACCAGCGCCCAAACAAAATGGGCCGCGTGGGGCCTGCGCGGGCCAAAAGCGCCTGCGCCTGATCCAATGCGCCCAGCTCCAGAAACTTGTCGATGCGGGCCAGAAACATCTCGGCCCCGTCTGTGCTGTCGACAGGGGCCGGAAGTTCGGCCAGCAAAAGCGTCGTGAGAAACTGCGACAAGGGCGGCGGCAGGTCGCCGCGCAGGTTGCGCAAGGCTGGCACCAAATCCTTGACGGAGGAACGCGCCCAGAAATCAGCAGGCAAGCCTGTCGAGGCGCGCGGCAGCAGCCCCACCGCGTCCAGCTTCAACTGGCCCAGCGTCATGGTCGTCACTTGTGTGGCCGTGGCGGAGGTCGCCACATCACTTTGGGGCTCGACCGATTTGGGCTGGGCGGAGGGGGCCTCGCGCACAACATCCGACAGCCAATCAATCGCCGAAAGCGGATCTTCGTTGGTTTGGGCGTGCGAGTGTGACGTGCCCAGGCCTGTGCTGGCCAAGAGCACGGCGCAGGCGAAAATGGTCGGGATGCTAATTCGCATCCAGCTCCACCGGTTGGTTCACCTCGACCCGGTTGGGGGACAATTCGCCGAGATAGGCGTAGCCCACGATGGCCGCGATGCCCATCACGATCAAAAAGACCAATAGTTTGAGAAGCCGCCTCATGTTGGTATTGTCCCGGTCCTTTGCTCTGGGTTTGGCGCAGGATAAGCGCTCTTCCAGATGTTTCCACCATTTATATATGGCATTTGAGGCGAGATCACGCCATTCAGAGGAAAGAAAAAGATTTTGAGCAAGAGAATGCCGTCACCCACGCTGATTTTGACCAAGCCCGTCGCTCTTGTCGGGATGATGGGCGCCGGAAAAAGCGCTGTTGGCCGCGCTTTGGCGGAGCGGCTGGGCGTGGCGTTTCTGGATTCGGATGAGGCGCTGACGCAGGCCGCAAATATGAGCATTGCCGAAGTTTTCGACCGGGATGGCGAGGCATTTTTCAGGGCGCGGGAAACGGAAGTGATCGACCGGCTGTTAACGGAAGAGCCCGGGGTCTTGTCCACCGGGGGCGGCGCGTTCTTGGCAGAGCAGAATCGCAAGCTGATCTCAAGCAAGGGCGTGTCGGTTTGGCTCAAGGCGGATCTGGAGCTGCTCTGGTCGCGGGTGCGCCACAAGACCACGCGCCCGCTGCTGCGCACCGACGATCCGCGCGCCACCTTGGCCGAAATTTTCACCATACGCGACCCGATCTACGCCTTGGCGGATATGGTCGTTGAGGCGGATGAAGACTATTCGATCGCCGAGATGGCGGAGGCCGTGTTGCAGGCGCTGATCCGCGCAAAGATTGTGAAGGAAAGCTGATGGAAGTGCTGCGGGTCGATCTGGGCGAACGCTCCTATGACATTGTCATCGGGGAGGGGCTTTTGGCGCAATCTGGGGACTACCTGTCGAAGCTCGGGGTCACGGGCAAGGTTGCCGTCGTGAGCGACGAGACCGTGGCGGGCCTTCATCTTGAGCGCTTTCGCCAAGGGCTGGCCAGCGCCGGGATCGACATGGTCTCGCTGGAATTGCCTGCGGGCGAGGCCACCAAAAGCTGGCCGCATTTCTCGCGCACGGTGGATTGGCTGCTGGCCCAAAAGGTGGAGCGCGGCGACGTGGTTGTGGCGCTTGGTGGCGGGGTGATTGGCGATCTCGTGGGTTTTGCGGCGGCCGTTTTGCGGCGTGGCGTGCGCTATGTTCAGGTGCCGACCTCCCTATTGGCGCAGGTCGACAGCTCCGTTGGGGGCAAGACGGCGATCAATTCCGAGCATGGCAAGAACCTGATCGGGGCGTTTCACCAGCCTGCGCTGGTCCTGGCGGATATCTCCGTGCTGGACACGCTGACGGAGCGCGATTTTCTGGCGGGCTACGGCGAGGTGGTCAAATACGGCATGCTGGGCGATGCGAAATTTTTCGACTGGCTTGAGCAAAACGCGGGCGCGATGGCTGCGGGCGATGTGTCGAAGCGAATCTATGCGGTCAAACGCTCCTGCGAGATGAAAGCGGCCATCGTCGCGCGCGACGAAACAGAACAGGGCGAGCGCGCCTTGCTGAACCTTGGCCACACATTTTGTCACGCTCTTGAGGCCGCGACGGGGTATTCTGACAGGCTGCTGCATGGCGAGGGGGTGGCGATTGGCTGCGCCTTGGCTTTTGAGGTCTCCGCGCGCATGGGGCTGTGCAGCCAAGAAGATCCAAGCCGGGTCCGCGCGCATCTGGCGCAGATGGGGCTAAAGCGCGACCTGCGCGACATTGAGGGGTCCCTGCCGGAGGCAGAGCAGCTGATTGCGCTGATGGGGCAAGACAAGAAGGTCGTGAAAGGCCAGCTGAATTTTATCATGGCGCGTGGCATTGGCGACGCCTTCGTGACCTCAGATGTGAAGTTGGACGTGGTGCGGGACGTGTTGGCGGACAGCGCCTAAGCGCCTGAAGGGGCGACGGAGGCGCGCTCGATAATAGTGGTCTCCAGCCGCTGTGAAATCCCCTCTCGTTTATCCTCGATCATGGCGACCAGCTCTTGGGCCGCCAGCCGTCCCATGTCGTGATGCGGCACGCGCACTGTTGTCAGCTCAGGATGGGTGACCTGCGCCAGCTCAATATCGTCAAAGCCGGTGATGGAGATGTCTTGCGGCACGCGCAGGCCCAATTGGCGCGCGCCCCGGATCGCACCGACCGCCAGCACGTCGCTGCCACAAAGCACGATGCTGGGTTTCGGGTCCTGTTGCATCAGCTTTAGAAACGCGCTCGCGCCGTCATCAAACGTATAAGGCACCTCGATCAGCGCCAGCGTAGCAGGGTCGAGCCCGTGAGCCGACATCGCGTCCCGCACACCCTCGATGCGCATCCGGGCGCGGTCATTCTGCTCGCTCATGGAGGAAATCATGGAAATGCGCCGATGGCCTGAAGCCAGCACGTTTTGCGCGAATTGGCGCATGGCGGCGCGGTTGTCAAAGCCGATGGATGGGGCAGGGGCGGTTTCGTCGTAGGACCATGTGACCAGCACCGGAACGCGTTGCTGCCTGAGATAGTCGTAGATCGCCGGATCGCGGTCATGGCCGATGACCAGCAGGCCATCAGCGCCACGCGCCACCAGGTTTCTGATCTGCTTTTCTTCCGCATCCGTCTTATAGGCCGTGCTGGAGACCAGCAGCGTATAGCCGCGCCGGTCGAGCTCTTCCTGAAAGGCCTGCAGCCCGCGGGCGAAGATGGCGTTCTCCATCGTCGGGATAATCGCGCCGATGGTAAATGTTCGCTTTGCCGCCATGGAACGTGCCGCAAAATTGGGCGTGTAGCCCAGCTCCGCAATCGCCGCTTGAACCCGTTCGCGCGTGGACTGCGTCAGCTTTTCGGGATCATTCAGGCAGCGCGAGACGGTCGCCGTCGACACGTCGGCCAGACGGGCAACATCGTCGAGTGTGGGTGCTGCGTCGCTTGCGGACATGTGTGATCTCTCTGCGTGAACGGTTTCAAAAGTTTTGACCTTCAGGCGCAATGTATGGGCTTGCATTTGAAATGTAAACGCTTACAAATGCCGTTAACGCATAACTGGCGGCATGGGGGAGCCTTCGCTGCGCTGCCCTCGACTGCCACCATCTTTGTCAGAGACTTACCGATAGGACCCTACCACATGACGCTTGAATACCTGAAGAAAGCCACGTTGACCGCCAAGTCAGACGCCTCCGAGGTGCATGAGACCGTCAAGACGATCCTCAATGACATTGAGGCGGGGGGCGACGCCAAGGCGATGAAATATGCGGCCAAGTTTGACCGCTACGAGGGCAACGTGATGCTGACCCCGGAAGAGATCGAGGCGGCCATCGCATTGGTGCCAGAGAAGCTGAAAGCTGACATTCGCTTCGCCCATGACAATGTGAAGCGCTTTGCGGAAACGCAGAAATCGACGCTCACCGATGTGGAGATGGAGATCGAGCCGGGCTTTATCGCCGGTCAGAAAGCGATCCCGGTGGACGCGGCGGGCTGCTACGTGCCGGGCGGGCGTTACAGCCATATCGCCAGCGCCATTATGACCGTGACCACCGCCAAAGTGGCCGGGTGTCGCCATATCACGGCCTGCTCGCCGCCACGCCCTGAGGTCGGTGTGGCCCCGGCGATTGTCTATGCGGCCCATATCTGCGGTGCGGACAAAATTCTTGCGATGGGCGGCGTTCAAGGCGTCGCGGCCATGACCTTTGGTCTTTTTGGCCTGCCGAAAGCCAACATTCTTGTCGGCCCCGGCAACCAGTTTGTGGCGGAAGCCAAGCGCATCCTGTTTGGCCGCGTTGGCATCGACATGATCGCGGGGCCCACGGACAGCTTGATTCTGGCCGACAAAGACGCCGACGCGCATATCGTGGCGACCGATCTGGTGTCGCAGGCGGAGCATGGCTACAACTCTCCGGTCTGGCTGGTCACAGATGACCGCGCCTTGGCCGAAAAAGTCATGGATCTGGTCCCCGGCTTGATCGAAGACCTGCCGGAGCTGAACCGCGACAACGCCTTTGCCGCATGGCGCGACTATGCCGAAGTGATCCTGTGCGCAGACCGCGAAGAAATGGCCGCATGCTCGGATGATTACGCGCCAGAGCACCTGACGGTGCAGGCGGCTGATCTGGATTGGTGGCTGGACCGGCTAACCTGCTACGGCTCGCTCTTCCTTGGCGAAGAGACCACGGTGTCTTACGGCGACAAGGCGACGGGCACGAACCACGTTTTGCCCACCTCCGGTGCGGCCAGCTACACGGGCGGTTTGAGCGTCCACAAATATATGAAGATCGTCACGTGGCAGCGCACCACGCAAGCCGCTTCCAAGCGGGTGGCGGAGGCCACGGCGCGGATCTCGCGGCTCGAAGGGATGGAGGGCCATGCACGGGCAGCCGATGTGCGTCTCGCCAAATACTTCCCCGGCGAAAATTTCGATCTGTCGGCTGAAGGCTAATGACCGACCCACGCGCCCTGTTTGATCTCAGCGGCAAGGTCGCTTGCGTCACTGGCGCAAGTTCCGGCCTCGGCCGCAGCGCGGCGGTCGCCTTGGCGGCGGCGGGCGCGCAGGTCGTGGGCGTGGCGCGTCGGGCGGAGGCTCTGGAGAGCCTGTGTGCAGAGATCGGCGGCGCGGCGGCCAGCGTTGCTGCTGACATCGCAGATCGCTCTGGTTTGGCGCAGGTCGTGGACAACATCTCGAGCCCCTTTGGGGCGCCCGACATTGTTGTGCATGCGGCAGGTCTCAACACAAGGCAGGCCGCAGATGACGTCACCCCGGAGGGGTGGGACCAGACATTGGCGATCAACCTGAGCGCGCCATTCTTTTTGTCGCAGGCCCTTGTGCCTGCGATGAAGCAAAAGGGCTGGGGGCGTATTGTGAACTTCGCGTCCCTGCAAACCACACGCGCCTTTCCGGGCGGGATTGCCTACGGCGCCAGCAAGGCAGGCGTGGGGCAGTTGACCCGCGCGATGGCCGAGGCCTGGTCGAAAGACGGCATCACCGCCAATGCTATAGGTCCGGGCTTCTTCCCGACGGAGCTGACCGCCGCCGTGTTCGACGACCCCGAGCGCGCCGCACGCAATGCGGCCCAAACCTGCATCGGGCGCAATGGCACGATGCGCGACATGGATGGCCCTTTGCTGTTTTTGTGCTCGGACGCGTCGGCCTATGTGACGGGCCAAATTCTGATGGTTGACGGGGGGTTCACCGCGAAATGAAGGCGCTTGTTTATGACGGGGTTGAAACCCTTGGATATCGCGACGTCCCTGATGCGCTGCCGGGCGAGGGCGAGCACCTGATCAAGGTGGAGGCCGTGGGTATTTGCGGCTCCGACATGCATGCCTATCTGGGCCATGATGCGCGCAGACCCGCGCCGCTGATCCTCGGCCATGAAGCAGCAGGGGTGATTGTTGGCGGGCCGCTGGACGGCAAGCGCGTGACGGTCAACCCGCTGGTGACCTGTGGCATCTGTGCGGCCTGCACCGCGGGGCGGGAGAACCTGTGCGGCGCGCGCCAGATCATCTCCATGCCTCCGCGCGAGGGGGCCTTTGCGCAGTTCATCTCCATGCCGGAAGTCAACCTTGTGGAGGTGCCCGACGGCGTCTCCATGGGCAAGGCCGCTTTGGCCGAACCGCTGGCTGTCAGCTGGCATGCGGCACGTCTTGCACTTGAGGCGCTGCACCCCGCGATGGAGCGCCGGGCTCTGGTGATCGGCGGCGGGGCGATTGGTCTGGCGGCGGCTTTGGCGTTGAAGGCGATGGGCGTCTCGGACGTGGTGATCTCAGAGCCCAATGACATTCGCCGTCAGTTCCTGAACAACAGATGCGGCGTGACAGCGCTGCCCTCGGCTGATGGGCTCTTCCCAGTTGTTATCGACGCCGTTGGCTATGCGGCGACCCGTGCGGCGGCCTCTGAAATGACGATGCCCGGCGGTGTGATCGCGCATGTGGGCTTAGGCGAGGATCTGGGCGGGCTCGATATCCGCCGCATGACCTTGCAGGAGATCACCTTCATCGGAACCTACACCTATACGATGCAGGATTTTCGCGACACCGCGCAGGCGATTTTTGACGGGCGTCTCGGCGCGCTGGACTGGACAGAAGCGCGGGCCCTCAAAGACGGGTTTGCGGCATTCCAGGACCTCAGACAGGGCAAAGTCGCCGCGCCAAAAATCGTTCTGGACCCGTGGGGCTAGACCATGTGCAGCGCTTTTGATCCCGTCAACACAACACCTGATTTCACATCATCGCGGCGCGGTTGCGCCGTGCCCCTCAACCCGAAAATGCGCCTTGCTGGCGCATCAACCCGAAAGGCAACTCAAAGATGAACATCGACAAGAAGATCGCAGATGATCTTGTCGCCAATGACGTCTCTTTCATTACCACCGTGCCGTGCAAGCAACTGGCCGGCGTGATCGAAGAGGTCGAGAAGCGCGACGACATTTTCCACATTCCATCCAATAAGGAAGACGAGGGGATGGGGCTGTGTGCCGGCGCGTTCATGGGCGGCAAACGCCCTGCGATCATCATGCAAAACACCGCCATCGGGGTGACGATCAACACGCTCGCGACGCTGACGCAATTCTACCGCATGCCTTTGCCGATGATCATCAGCTACCGCGGCGAGCTGCGCGAGCCGGTGGCCTGTCAGGTGGAGATGGCCGTTCACACCAAAGCGCTGCTGGCGCAGCTGAACATCCCGACCTACCACTTCCATTGGCAAAAGGATGTCGAGGAATTCGACAACATCCTGAAATACACTTTCATGTGCAACAAGCCGGTCGCCATTCTGACCGACGCCAACTTCTGGGGAGGCTACGGCGACCAATGATCCGTTCTGAAAT
>CAYXIZ010000044.1:0-16724 GCA_964465485.1 uncultured Rhodobacterales bacterium
TCGCCGCCAAAGACGTAGGGCCAGAACCGCGCCAGCTTGGTGTCCACCTCGCCGCGAAAGAAGGCGGCGGGGTCCGCGAGGTCGCTATAAAGCACATCGTGATGCGCGATCATCTGGGTCAGCCCCGGCACCCCGATCAAGGCCGCCCCGGAACGGGTCAGGGCGACGCGGTTTCTGGATTTCCGCTTGAGCAATTTGAGGGCAATGGCGGCGCGCAGGAGGACCTCCATCCGGTCCTCAGGGACCTGTGTCTGGGCGGCGAGCCCTTGCACCGTGTCAGGTCGCGCGGCGAGCATGGGCAGGATATCGAGCTGCACCAGCGCCATCAGAACCTGACTGTGGCAGAAGCCCGCGAGCAGATCGAACATCGCCTCGCCTTCCTTGCGGACAAGGCGGCGGGTCAGTGGGAATTGCGCGGCCCAGGCCTGAAAGCGGCGCGAGGCCATGAGCCGGTTGCCCCAGCTTCCGCGTGGTGTGTCTGTGGACAGAGCCGTGTGGGCCAAGGGTTATTCGCCCGGAACAGCGGCCCGCTCGGCGCGCCATTTGATGGGCGTCAGAGCCTCTGCCTGAGCGTTGACCATCTTTGCCAGCATCGCCTCGCCGGGGCATTTCGGGATCGAGGAGATCGCCCCGCTGAGAATGTCGCGCATCCGTTGGATTGCGCCCTCGACGCCAAATTCGGTGACCGCGTTGGGCCGCCCGTGCAGGTCGTCCTGCCCCACGGGTTTGCCCAGAGTGTCCTCGTCATAAAGCGCGTCGCGCAGATCGTCGGCCACCTGAAAGGCCTCGCCAATACGCGCGCCAAGCTCTTCCCAATCCGCGCCGTTCTGACCGGCGGCAATCGCGCCCATTTGCGTGGCGGCAATGAACAGCGCGCCGGTTTTGGCGCGGTGATAGGCAGACAGGTTGATCTCCGTCTCGCTTTCCCAGCCTTGGCCTGCGCAGATGCCATTGGGCATGCCCGTGCGCTGCGCCAGCACCTTCATCAGCGCCACCGCGCGCATCGGGTCAAGATGCGCGGCATTGGCCAGAACCTCGAACGCCATGATGATCAGGCTGTCGCCTGTGAGCACGGCAAGCGGCTCCCCAAAGGCGCGGTGCACGGCGGGCTTGCCGCGGCGGGTGTCGGCGTCGTCAAAACAGGGCAGGTCGTCATGCACGAGCGAGGCGCAATGGATCAGCTCAAGCGCGGCCCCCGCCGCATCGGCCAGAGCGGGCTGGTCATCGCCACAGGCCGCCGCGACGCTGAGCAAAATGGTAGGCCGGATCCGCGCGCCGCCGGGGGTCACGGTATAGTGCAAAGCGGAGGCAAGCTTGGCAGGCGATGGGCTCGCCTGCCCCGCACGAATCGCGTTGGAGATGGCTGTGTCGATCCGCTCTGCAAATGCCATGATGGCCTCCCGCTGGTACAGCAATGTAATTTATTGATTACATCACACCTGTCAACTAAACTGGACAGATTGCCGCCAAGTGTCAATGTCGCAACCCAGAAAGGTGCCTGCCATGCCTGACCGCCCCTCCACTGTGGCCATTATCGGCGCGGGCATCGGGGGATTGGCGGCGGCGTTGCGGCTGGCCGCAAAGGGCGTGGACGTCACCGTCTTCGAGCGCCACGCCACCCCCGGCGGCAAGATGCGCACCGTCCCATCAGAGGCGGGCCCGGTGGATGCAGGGCCGACGGTGCTGACGATGAAGCCTGTGTTCGACGCGCTTTTTACTGAGGCCGGCGCGCGGCTGGAAGACCATGTGACCTTGCTGCGCGAACCCTGCCTTGCGCGGCATTTCTGGGCGGATGGCACGCGGTTGGACCTGATGGCGGACGCGGGGGAGAGCCTGCGTAACGTAGCGGAGGTGTTTGGCGCGAAGGTCGGGCGGGAGTTCGAGGCGTTCACCGCGAGGGCCGCGAGATTGTTCGAAGCATTTGAAGCCCCGATGATGCAGGCCGCCGCCCCCACGCAGCTTGGGCTGACCCAAGCGGTGCTACGCCAGCCCTCGTTGATTGCCGCCATGACTCCGCATCTGAGCCTGTCCGCTGCGTTGAATAAGCAGTTCAGCGAACCGAAACTGGCCCAGCTGTTCGGGCGCTATGCGACCTATGTGGGCGGCTCGCCGGAAGCGTCCCCGGCGATACTGTCGTTGATCTGGCATGCGGAGGCGCAGGGCGTGTGGCATGTGAAAGGCGGCATGCACCAGCTGGCCGTAGCGATTGAGGCGCTGGCAAAAGCGCGCGGCGCGCGGTTTATCTACGGCGCGGATATCGGAGAAATTATGCCTGTCGCGAGCGGCTTTGAGCTGGGCGGCGCGCGGTTTGACAAGGTGCTCTTCAACGGCGACCCGCGTGCGTTGCGGCACGGGCTTTTGGGCGCCTCTGTGCGCGACGCCGTACCAGAGCACGCGACGGAGCCACGTAGCCTGTCGGCCTATGTGCACAGCTTCGCGGCCAAGGCGCAGGGCTGCGATCTGGCGGCGCATAATGTGTTTTTCAGCGACGGCGTGAATGCCGAGTTTGCGCCGCTCGCCAAAGGAAAGATGCCAAGGGACCCCACGCTTTATATCTGCGCCCAGGACCGATTTGGCGCAGGCGCGCCGCAAGGGCTTGAGCGGTTTGAGATCATCATGAACGCGCCGCCTGCCCCGGCCCGGGCCGCGACGGGACAGCACGACAGCACGAAGGATATTGAACGATGCCAGACGACCACATTCACGCGCTTGATGCAGTTCGGGCTGACCTTCACCCCGCAGCCGGAGGCCACGGCGCTGACCATGCCGCGAGGGTTCGCGGCGATGTTTCCCGCCTCAAACGGCGCGCTTTACGGGCGATCCCCGCATGGGATGATGGCGGCGTTCAAACGCCCGACGGCGCGCACGGGCCTGAAGGGCCTCTATCTGGTGGGCGGCGGAGCGCATCCGGGGGCGGGCGTGCCGATGGCAACGCTCTCCGCCAAGCACGCGGCCGAGGCGATCTGGACGGACCTCAGTTCAACCTCGACGTCCCCGCAGGGGGCTACGCGTGGTGGTATGTCGACGGGGTCAGCGATGACGGCAAACGCGCCGTCTCGGTCATCGGCTTCATAGGGTCGGTTTTCTCGCCCTGGTATCACTGGTCGGGCCGCGACGTGCCCGCCAATAACTGCTGCATCAACGTGGCGACCTACGGCCCCGGCGGGCGGTTCACGATGACCGACAGGGGCGTCTCAGCCCTGCGGCAAGGCGCGGATGAATTTGTGGTCGGGCCGTCTAAAATGCGCTGGACCGGTTCGGATCTGGTGATCGAGATCAACGAGGTGTCATCATTGCCACTGGTCTCCCGCGTGCGGGGCCGGATCACGGTGACGCCGGAGGCGGTAACGTCGGTGGAGCTGCCCCTGACCCAGGACGGCGCGCATGTCTGGCGGCCTTTCGCGCCTGTGTCGCGCATCAAGGTGGAGCTGGAAGCGAAGGGCTGGCAGTTCGACGGGCACGGCTATTTCGACGCCAATTTCGGCACGCGGACGCTGGAGGAGGATTTCAGCTATTGGACATGGGGCCGCTATCCGACCAAGGGCGGCGCGACCTGCATTTACGACGCGACACGGCGCGATGGCTCGGTGCTAGACGCGGCGATCGGGTTTGACCGGACCGGGCATGCGAAAGTGGTGGACGCGCCGCCATCGACCCCGTTTAAGCGGACGCTTTGGTCCTTGCGCCGCGAAACGCGGGCGGATCCCGGCACGACCCCCCGGCAAGTCAAAGCCATGCTGGACGCGCCGTTTTATTCGCGCTCCGTGGTGGAGACGCGGCTGGACGGCGAGACCGTGCAAGGCGTGCATGAGGCGCTGGACTTGGACCGCTACGCGCAGCCTTTGCTTAAACCGATGCTAGCCGTGCGGGTGCCGCGCCGGGCGAAGTGGCGCTTTTAGAGCTTCGCCAGGTCAACCGGCGGCTCGTCGGGGTTCATCTGCCACACGGTGAAGTTCAACGCGGCGGCGACGGTGACCCAGATCAGGTAAGGGACAAAAGCCAGCCCGGCCCATGTGTCGATCTGAAAATGGGTGATCGTGCAGGCCAAGACGGCAATCCACAAAGGCGCCATGACATAGAGCGCCTCTTTCAAACGGTGCAGCCCGAAAAACACCGGGGTCCAGAGCGTGGAGAACCCCGCCTGCATCGCCCAGAATGCCAACGCGTAGCCGCTGCCCTCCATGACCGCGACGCGAGCCCCGGCAAAGGAGATCAGCAGATAGATCGACGTCCAGGCGACGGGAAACACCCAATCGGGCGGGGTCCAGCTGGGTTTCTCCAGCCGCTCATACCACGGCCCCGGAGAGAACGCGGCCCCGGTGGCCCCGGCCGCGCCGCAGGTGACGAAGAAGATTGCGAAAAGCAGGAAATCCATGCGTATACGCCTTTGATCAGGTTACTCTGCCGCAATGCCCCGCGACGTCTCTTGGGCCTTCAGCTCGGCCAAAACGTCCAGAAGGGCGGCGGCGCGGGTTTGCGTTTTGGACGCGACGCTTGCGGAATTCTGAGCCGCAGCCTCCACCAAGAAGCGCACCTCTGGCAAGGGCTGCGCGAAAATCACCGGGGAGCGGGGCAGTACGCTTGTCGCCGCCGCCCGCAGGGAGGCTTTGCCGATCAGGCCTAGCTTTTGCGCTTTGGTCGTGCGCGCGCGCCGGGTCACGCTGTCATGCCCGTTCCTGGCAATCGCGCCGCCAATGCCCGCATAGATATAGCGCGCCGCAAAGATGCCCGTGCGGGCCGAGGCAGGCAGCGCGGAGATGCCGGATTCGGAGCGGATATAGAGCCTGCGCGCCTCTGCCAAAAGTTTGCGGACCATGCGCTTCACCTCCGGGCTGGCGTGCGGGTCGTCGACGAAAGTTTCAGGGTCTAACCCGGCCTCTTCCAGCCAATCCAGCGGCAGGTAGATGCGGCCCATCCGGGCGTCCTCGCCCACGTCGCGGGCAATATTGGTCAGCTGCATGGCGACACCAAGATCACAGGCGCGCGCCAGCGCATCGGGGTCACGGACCCGCATCAAGACGCACATCATCGCGCCCACGGCGGAGGCCACGCGGGCCGAATAGTCGCGCACCCCCGACAGCGTGTCATAGCGCCGCTCCACCGCGTCCCATGCGAGCCCTTCGAGCAGGGCTTCGGGCAAGGCGCGGGGCATGTCGAACGCCTCGATAATGGCGCAGAACGCGCGGTCTTCGGGCGCGTTGCGCGGCGTCCCGGCATAGGCCTTGTCGAGCCGGTCCTGCAAATCAAGCACGGCGCGGCCTTTGTGACCGCCCTCGTCCACCTCGTCATCGGCAAGACGGCAAAACGCGTAAAGCGCCAAGGCCGGGTCGCGCACGGCAGTGGGCAAAAGCTTGGAGGCCGCGTGAAAGGACAGCGACCCGGTGCGGATCACGGCGCGGCAATGCTCAAGGTCGGCGGGGGCGATCATTCGGCGGCCATCCTGTGCGCGTCGGGTCTGCGCTGCTGCGGCATTTGGGCGGCGTCGGGCACCATGGAGGCCACGACTTCGGCGCTGGCCACAACGCCCGGCAGCCCTGCGCCCGGATGCGTGCCGGCACCAACAAGGAACAGGCCGCGCGCCTCCTCGCTGACATTATGGGGGCGGAACCACGCGCTTTGCAGGATGCGCGGCTCAATGGAGAACCCGCAACCATGCGGCGACAGGTAGCGGTCGCGGAACGTGTCGGGGGTGAAGGCAAACTCGGTCGAGATACGCTCACGGAACCCCGGCATGACGGTCTCAAGCTGGGCCGCGACCTTGTCGCGATAGCGCGGCTCTTCCGCCTGCCAATCGACAGGATTGTCCCAGCCCAGATGCGGCACGGGCGACAGCGCATAGAAGGTGTCATCGCCCTTTGGGGCCACGTTAGGGTCTGTCACGGAGGGGCGGTGAATATAGAGGCTCATGTCATCGGACAGCTTGCCGCGCATGAAAATGTCTTGCAGCAACCCGGTGAAGCGCGGCCCGTTCAGGATGGTGTGATGCCCCAGATCGGGCCACATCTCAGCGGTGCCCTTGGTGCCGAAATACCAGACATAGAGCCCCATCGACCACCGCTTGCGGGCCAGTTTGGAGGCGGTCCAGCGCTTGCGCTTATGGTTGCGCAACAGGTGGTCATAGGTGTGGCCCGCATCGGTGTTGCTGATGACCAGAGGGGCCTGCACGGTTTCCCCAGTGGTCAGGCGCACGCCGGTGGCGGCCCCGCCGGAGATCAGGATCTCATCGGCCTCCACCTCGTGACGGATGGTGCCGCCCTGGCTGCGAATGACGTCCGCCATGCCTTCGGCAATCGCCTGCACCCCGCCCATCGCGTAATGCACGCCGAACTCTTTTTCGAGATAGGCCACCAGCGCATAGATCGACGTCACATGGCTGGGATCACCGCCAATGAAGAGCGGATGAAAGGACAGCGCCATGCGCAGGCGGTCGTCTTTGACGCGGGAGGCGGCCAGTTTGTAGATGGATTGATCCGCCCGCAGCTGCGCAAATTTCGGCAGCACCTTTATGGTTTCCCACAGCCGGTGCATCGACTTGGTGAGCATCCCCTCATAGCCCACGACGTAGCGCTTCTGGCTGTCTTTGAGGAACCGCATATAGCCGGGCAGATCGGCAGGGTTCAGCTTGGAGACCTCGGCCTTCATCTTCTTGGTGTCGCTATAGGCGTTGAAGCTTGAGCCGTCAGGCCAGCGAATTTCGTAGAACGGCTCAAGCGGGCGCAGGGTGACGTCTTGATGGAAATCCCGGCCACAGGCGGCCCAGAGGTCTTCGAACAGATGCGGCACAGTCACGATGGTCGGGCCAAGGTCGAATCGGTGGCCGTCCTGCATGATCGAGCTGCCGCGCCCACCGACCTGGTCGAGCCGGTCGAGCACCGTCACGGCATAGCCCTTGGCCCCCAAACGCATCGCGGCAGACAAGCCACCAAGGCCCGCGCCGACCACGATGGCCCGGTTATCAAATGCAGCGTCGACGTGGTTGGTCATGGCTTTGGCCCTTCGGCGACTGTCTAGCTTGGGTTACATTAACCTCCCCCGCATCTTTCCATGTCCTGATTTATGTGTAAACCTGTGTTTACAGTTTAGGAATCTTTGCGGCATGTCACAGGTGGTTAGCCTCAGCTTCTTCCGGTTCGGGTCCCTCGGGGCCCGGCTTTGGGCTCTGTCGATGATGGGCCTCGCACGCCCGGCCATGTCCCGCGTGCCGGATATCGGCTTCTGGAAGCTCTGCGGCTCCGGCAGCGGCGAGGGCTTCACCCCCCTGCCCAACACCGCCGTCTACGCCATCCTAGCTACATGGCCCGACCGCGACACCGCCGAGGCGCGGCTGCGCGACACCGGGCTGTTCAACCGCTACCGCGCCAAAGCATCGGAACATTGGACCGTTTTCCTGTCACCACAATCCGCGCGCGGGGCGTGGTCGGGGCAAGCACCGTTCAAAGTGTCGGACAACGCAGGCGACGGCTCGCTGGCCGTGCTGACCCGCGCTTCCATCAAGCCGTCGATCCTGATGCGCTTCTGGGGCCGGGTGCCGGGCATTTCCAAAGTGATCGGCAGCGACCCCAACGTCGCCTTCAAGATCGGCATCGGGGAGGTTCCATGGCTGCACCAGATCACCTTCTCGATCTGGCCCGACGCGGTCAAAATGGCCAGCTTCGCCCGCACCGGCGCCCATGCAGAGGCGATCAAAGCGGTGCGCGCCCAGAACTGGTTCAAAGAAGAGCTATACGCCCGCTTCCACGTGCTGTCTGACAGCGGCAGCTGGAACGGCACCTCCCCCCTTCGGCAAACGGATAAGCTATGAAACAGCCTTTCCCCTTCTCGGCCATCGTTGGCCAATCCGAGATGAAACGCGCGATGATCCTGACGGCCATCGACCCCTCTATTGGCGGGGTGCTGGTCTTTGGCGACCGCGGCACCGGCAAATCCACCGCCGTGCGCGCGCTGGCCGCTTTGCTGCCCCCGATCAAGGCCGTGCGCAACTGCCCTGTGAACAGCGAGACCCATGCCGATTGCCCCGACTGGGCGGGCGTGAAAACCAAGTCCACCCACAGCATCCCGACGCCCGTGGTGGACCTGCCGCTGGGCGCATCAGAGGACCGGGTGACCGGCGCTTTGGACATCGAAAAGGCTCTAACAAAGGGCGAAAAGTCATTTCAACCGGGTCTGCTGGCGCAGGCGAACCGGGGGTATCTGTATATCGACGAGGTCAACCTGCTGGAGGACCACATTGTGGACCTGCTGCTCGACGTGGCGCAATCGGGCGAGAATCTGATCGAGCGCGAAGGCCTGTCGATCCGCCACGCCGCGCGGTTTGTGCTTGTGGGCTCCGGCAACCCGGAGGAGGGCGAGCTGCGCCCGCAACTGCTGGACCGGTTCGGTCTGTCGGTGGATGTGGCCTCCCCCACCGATATTGGCGAACGGGTGGAGGTGATCAAACGCCGCGACGCCTACGAGAATGACCACGCCGCCTTCATGCTGCGCTGGCAGGCCGAAGACGCGGCTTTGCGCGACCAGATCACCAAGGCCAAGAAGGCTCTAAAACGGCTGAAAACGCCCGAAAAGAGCCTGCATGACGTGGCCGAGCTTTGCGTGAAACTTGGCTCTGACGGGCTGCGGGGCGAGCTGACTTTGCTCAAAGCGGCACGGGCCTATGCGGCGTTTCGCGACGACACGGCGCTGACGCGCTCCCATATCCGCGACGTGGCGGCGATGGCCTTGCGCCACCGGCTGCGCCGCGACCCTTTGGACGAGGCAGGCTCCGGCACCCGCGTGACCCGCATCGTCGAAGACGTGCTGGGCGGCTAATGACCCCCGCCGCGCGCATCCTGACGGCTTTGCAGCTTTTGAAGGCCGATCCCGTTGGTCTAGGCGGGCTGGTGCTGCGCGCCCGTGTCGGCCCCGCGCGGGACGCCGTTCTGGCGCTGGCCCGCGACGTCTTTCCTGCGCAGGTGCGCCTGCATGCCCAAATGACCCGCGAGGACCTGGAAGGCGGGCTGGATCTGGCGGCAACGCTCGGATCAGGGGCGTTGGTGGAACATCGCGGAGTGCTGAAGCGCGGCGCATGCCACGTGATCCCGATGGCCGAGCGGGTCCTGCCGCAAATGGCGGCGACCCTGGCCACTGTGCTGGACCGCGCGGAGTTTGGACCCTTCATTGCGCTAGACGAAGGCGCGGAGGAGGACGAGGCACTGCCCCCCGCTTTGGCGGACCGGCTGGCGTTGCAGCTCGACGTCTCAGAGCTGCGCTTGGCGGATTTGGCGGAGCTGTCTTTGCCCGCCGCTGTGCCTTTGAGCAAAGTGGGCATCCCCGAGGACCTGCC
This sequence comes from uncultured Rhodobacterales bacterium, assembly GCA_964465485.1. Taxonomy (GTDB): domain Bacteria; phylum Pseudomonadota; class Alphaproteobacteria; order Rhodobacterales; family Rhodobacteraceae; genus Litoreibacter. Next base: position 9,320 of record CAYXIZ010000044.1, read on the forward strand.
GGAACAACTGGTGGTGCTGACGTCTCAACTGGGGATATCAAGCCTGCGCGCGCCCAGCTTTGCCTTGCGCGCGGCCAAGGCGCATGCAGCATTTTCGGGCCGAGACAGGGTCTGTTCTGACGACGTGACCGCCGCCGTGGAACTGGTCTACGCCCATCGCGCGACGCGCCTCCCCGAAGAGGCCCCGCCGGAGGATGACACGCAGCCCGAGGACCAAACCGACCCGAGCGAGACACAGAGCCAGGAGCTGACCATTCCCGATGAGCTGCTGATCGAGGCGATCAAGGCGGCGCTGCCTGCCGACCTTCTGGCCAAGCTGCAATCGGGGGCTGCGCGGAATGCCAAGGGCTCCGGCTCTGGCAAGCGCAAAACCGGCAACAGGCGGGGGCGGCCTTTGCCCTCAACCGGAACGCGGGCGCGGGCGGGGCAGCGGATTGACCTGATGGCCACGTTGCGCGCCGCGATCCCGTGGCAGACCCTGCGCAAACAGCAAAACCCGGACCGGACGGGCGCGATTGTGCTGGCCGAAGACCTGCGCGCCAAACGATATCAGGAGCTGTCTGACCGGTTGCTGATTTTCACCGTGGATGCCTCCGGTTCGGCGGCGCTGGCAAGATTGGGCGAGGCAAAAGGCGCAGTGGAGTTGCTGCTGGCCGACGCTTACGCGCGGCGCGACCACGTGGCGCTGATCGCCTTTCGCGGCGAGGGCGCGGAGGTGTTGCTGCCGCCGACGCGCTCGCTGGTGCAGACAAAACGCCGTTTGGCGGAGCTGCCGGGCGGGGGCGGCACGCCGACGGCCTCGGGCCTTGCGAGCGCGTTGGAGCTGGCGTTGTCGGCGGAACGCAAAGGGCTGACGCCCACGGTTATTTTGCTCACCGACGGGCGCAGCAATGTGGCGCTGGACGGCACGCCGAACCGAGGGCAAGCGGCGCAAGACGCCTCAGAGTTGGCCCGCCAACTTGCCGCAAAAGGCGTGGACGGCTTGGTGATCGACACCGGAAACCGCCCGGAACGCGCGCTGGCGGATCTGGCCCGCGACATGCGCGCGCCCTATCTGGCCCTGCCGCGCGCGGACGCCAGAAAACTGTCTGCGGCGGTGACCGACAGCTTGGGCAGCTGAGCCGTGGACTGGGCGCGCCACCGCGATCATTGGCCCTTGGCGCAGACGTCGCGCTTTGTGCTGAGCAAGCCGCATAAATGGCATGTGCAAGACAGCGGCAACGGGCCGCTTTTGCTGCTGCTCCATGGCGCGGGCGGGGCGACGCAAAGCTGGCGGCATCTGATACCGCTGCTCAGTGAGACCCACCGCACCATCGCGATTGACCTGCCCGGACAAGGCTTCACCAAACTGGGCGCGCAGCAGCGTTGCGGGTTGGACGAGATGGCCGAAGATATCGCGGCACTGTGCACCCAAGAAGGCTGGGTTCCGGACGCAATGATCGGCCATTCCGCCGGGGCCGCGATTGCGTTGCGCATGGCCGAAGACATCACCCCTGCCCCACCCGTGATAGGGATCAACGCGGCTTTGGGCAATTTCAAAGGGCCCGCCGGGGTGCTGTTTCCGGTGATGGCGAAGATACTGGCGGCGACGCCTTGGGTGGCGCATTTGTTCACGGCCTCCACGGCGCGCGAAGGCTCGGTGGAGCGGTTGCTGGCGGGCACGGGCTCCACGCTGCCGCCGGGTGATATGGTCTATTACAAGGCGCTGGTCAGCGACCGGGGGCATGTGGACGCGGCGCTGGCGATGATGGCGCAATGGCGGCTGAACCCGCTTTTGTCGCGCTTGGGCGCGCACCCCTCAAAGACATTGTTAATCGCGGGGGCGGGGGACAAAACCGTGCCGGCCCAGACATCGCGGGGCGTGGCGCGGGACATGCCAGATGCAGACTATATCGAGTTGGACGGGCTGGGCCATCTGGCCCATGAGGAGGATGCGGGCGCGGTGGCCGCATTGATCACCCGGTTTTTGCAAGCCGCGCCCGGTTGACGCAGATCAAGGAAAAAGACGTGGTGCCGGGGCTGGAATTGGCCGAAGATACTGGAAGGAAAGATGAAACAAGATGTTGGACCAGATGACCGAATTTGACGCCGAGAAGACCCAAGCCTCCGACTGGTTCCGCAGCCTGCGCGACCAGATCGTGGCGGAGTTTCACGCTTTGGAGGACCGCCATGGCGGCGCGGGCCGTGTGGAGGTGAGCAAGACCAAGCGGAGCTCTGAGGATGGCTCGGATGCGGGCGGCGGCGAGATGAGCGTGATGCGCGGCGGCACCGTGTTCGAGAAGGTGGGGGTCAATATCTCGACCGTATTCGGCACGCTGGGCGAACGCGCGCAACACGCGATGGCGGCGCGCAAGGGCATTCCGGGGATGAAGGATGACCCGCGATTCTGGGCCTCCGGGATCAGTCTGGTGGCGCATATGCAAAACCCGCATGCGCCTGCGGTGCATATGAACACGCGCATGTTCTGGACCCCGCATGCCTGGTGGTTTGGCGGCGGCGCGGACCTGAACCCCTGTCTGGAATACGCAGAGGACACGCAGCATTTCCATGACGCCATGAAAGACGGTTGCGGGGGGCATGGCGACGGGCTTTATGCGGAGCTGAAAGCTTGGGCGGATGAGTATTTCTACATCCCGCACCGCCACCGTGCCCGCGGCGTGGGCGGCATCTTTTATGACGATCGTAACACCGGTGATTGGGAGGCGGATTTTCAGCTGACCAAGGATGTGGGTTCGGCCTTTCTACCGGCCTTCGTGCCGCTGGTGGACAAGCGGCATCCAATGGCATGGGGCGAGGCGGAGAAGGAGGCGCAGCTGGTGCATCGCGGGCTCTATGCGGAGTATAATCTGGTCTATGACCGCGGCACCAAATTCGGGCTGGAAACCGGCCATGACGCGAATGCGGTCTTGATGAGCCTACCGCCCTTGGCCAAATGGGTGTGACCTAAAGGCGCGGCTGCGCCGCACGCGGTATTTTGCTGGAGATTTTAAGGGGGGGCTCTGCCCCCGGCTGCGCCTCCCCCGGAGTATTTTTGAAGCAATGATAGGGGGCCTAGCCCGCCCGGACCGTGTCGATCATCAGTTGGACGTTTTCGGGGTCCGCATCGGGCGTGATGCCGTGGCCGAGATTGAAGATATGCGGCCCGCCTTTGAGCGCGTCCACGATGCGGCGGGTCTCCGACACCAGCGCGTCGCCGCCCGTCACCATATGGGAGGATTTCAGATTGCCCTGCACACAGCCATGCGGCTGGAGGTTTTGTGCAACCCAAGCGGCGTCCACGCCGTCATCCACCGCGATGCACTCCGCGCCGATGCTCGCATGGGTGCCTGCGTAATTTTCGCCTGCGCCGCGCGGGAAGGCGATGATCGGCACATCTGGATGTTTGTCTTTCAGCGCCTGCGTGATGCGTTGCATCGGCTTTATGGAATAGTCGTTAAAATCATCGCCCTTGAGCGACCCGGCCCAGCTGTCGAACAGCTTGACGACCTCGGCCCCGGCCTCGATCTGGGCGGAGAGGTAGCTGATTGTGGCCTCGGTGATCTTATCCATCAGCCCGTCAAACACGGCGCGATTCTCAGCCTTTAGCGCATGGGCGGGGCCTTGATCGGGCGTGCCCTGACCCGCGATCATATAGGTGGCCACGGTCCATGGCGCGCCAGCGAAACCGATAAGCGTGGTCTCCGAAGGGAGCTCTTTGGACAGGATGTTGACCGTCTCATAGATGGGCGAGAGATGCTCGTGAATGTCGTCGGCGGGCTTGAGTTTGGCCAGCTCTTCAGCCGTGGTGATGGTCGAGAGGCGCGGTCCTTCGCCGGTGACAAACCACAGATCCGCGCCCAGCGCCTGGGGGACCAGAAGGATATCGGCAAACAGGATCGAGGCATCGAACCCGTAGCGGCGGATGGGCTGCAGGGTGACCTCCGCGGCAAGCTCGGAATTGTAGCACAGCGACAGGAAATCCCCAGCTTCAGCACGGGTGGCGCGATACTCCGGCAGGTAGCGGCCAGCCTGGCGCATCATCCAGATGGGGGGCGTGTCGAGGGTCTCCCCCGCGAGGGCCCGGAGGATGGTTTTGTCTTTGCTCATGGCGTCGCACTTCCTGCTGAATGTCTTGGCACATCATGCTTTTTCAGACGGCGAGATACAAGAGTTGTCAGGCAAAGCTTACACCTTTAACACTGTCGCATGAGCTATGAATTACCCAGCCCCGCCAAGCCCTTGAACATCGGAACTCGCGGCTCGCCGCTTGCCTTGGCGCAGGCCTATGAGACGCGCGAACGGCTGTCGAACGCCTTCGACCTGCCGCATGAGGCGTTCGAGATTGTCGTGATCAAAACCACCGGCGACAAGATCATTGACCGGCCCTTGAAGGAGATCGGCGGCAAGGGGCTGTTTACCCGCGAGATCGAGGACGACATGCTGTCCGGCGCGATTGATATTGCGGTCCATTCGATGAAGGACATGCCGACGGTGCAGCCTGACGGGCTGCTGCTGGACACCTACCTGCCACGCGAGGATGTGCGGGACGCATTTATCTCGCCGCGCGCGTCGGGGCTGGCCGATCTGGCGGCGGGCACGGTGGTTGGCACGTCATCCTTGCGGCGCAAAGCGCAGCTGATGCTGCGGCGGCCCGACCTTGAGGTTGTGGAGTTTCGCGGCAATTTGCAGACCCGGCTGAAAAAGCTGGAAGACGGGGTCGCGGAGGCGACGTTTCTGGCGATGGCGGGCCTCAACCGGCTGAAAATGGATGAGGTGCCGAAATCCGCGATTGAGGTGGAGGACATGCTGCCCGCCGTGGCCCAAGGGGCCATTGGGATTGAGCGGCGTGCAGATGATGCGCGCGCGGCGGATATGCTGGCGGCGATTCATGACGGGCCAACGGGGCAACGGCTGGCGGCGGAACGTGCGTTTCTGGCAGCGTTGGACGGGTCTTGTGAGACGCCGATTGCAGGTTTGTCAGAGTTGGATGGCGGGTCGATGCGCCTGCGCGGTGAGGTGCTGAGGCCGGATGGGTCCGAGGCGATTGGCGACGACATAACCTGCACGATTGAAGACGGTGCGGAGGCGGGCAAAGCGATGGCAGCGAAACTGCTGGCACAGGCCGGGCCGGGGTTCTTTGAGTGGCGCTCTTAACTTAAGCAACCGCATGCGCGATCGCGCATTGCTTCCAGAGCGTCGTCAGCGCGTTGAGCAAATGCGCGATATCGACATCGCTGTGCAGCGGTGACGGGGTGAAGCGGAGGCGCTCCGTGCCCTTTGGCACGGTCGGGTAGTTGATGGGTTGAACGTAGATGCCCCATTCATCCATCAAATAGTCGGCCAGCATCTTGGTTTTGACCGGGTCCTTGATCATCACCGGCACGATATGGCTGTCATTCATCAGATGCGGGATGCCTGCGCGGTCGAGGCCGTCGCGGAGCTTTTGGACCTGCTCGCGTTGTTTCATGCGCTCCGTGTCGGATTGCTTGAGATGCGCGATGGAGGTTTTTGCGGCGGCGGCCACGGCGGGTGGCAGCGCGGTGGTGAAGATGAAGCCCGACGCAAAGCTGCGGATGAAATCGCAAAGCGCGGCGGAACCGGTGATGTAGCCTCCCACCACGCCAAAGGCTTTGCCCAGCGTGCCTTCGATCAGCGTGATGCGGTCCATCAGGCCTTCTTGCTCGGCCACGCCGCCGCCGCGCGGGCCGTAAAGGCCGACGCCGTGGACCTCGTCGAGATAGGTCATCGCGCCGTATTTCTCCGCCACTTCGACGATCTGCCGGATCGGGGCGATATCGCCATCCATGGAATAGACAGATTCGAAGGCGACGATCTTTGGGGCATTGGCGGGCAGCGCTTGCAGTTTGGCCTCAAGATCGGCCACGTCATTGTGCTTCCACAGCACCTTGTCGGCGCGGGAATGGCGGATGCCCTCGATCATGGAGGCGTGGTTGCCAGCGTCGGACAGGATCACGCAGTTTTCCAAGCGCGAGCCCAGCGTGGACAACGCAGCCCAGTTGGAGACATAGCCGGAGGTGAAGAGCAGCGCCGCTTCCTTGTTGTGCAGATCAGCGAGTTCCGCCTCCAAAAGCAGGTGGTCGTGATTGGTGCCCGAGATGTTGCGCGTGCCGCCCGCGCCTGTGCCGGTGCGCTGCACGGCCTCGCACATGGCGTCGATCACCAGCTTGTTCTGACCCATGCCAAGATAGTCATTTGAGCACCAGACGGTGACGTCGCGCTGTTCGCCATCGACATGGTTGGAGCACAGGGGGAACTTGCCGCATTTGCGTTCCAGCTCCGCAAAATAGCGGTAGTTGCCTTCTTCCTTGAGGGCGTCGAGCTGGGCGTTGAAGAGGGCGTCAAAGTTCATGGGTCTTGTCCTGTGATCTAGGTGGCGCGGGAAGCATCCAGCGCCATAGCTTGGCGTCGGGCAGTGGGATCACCATCAGCCAATGCTCGATTGCGGCAAGCAGGCTGAGGGATGTGAGCAGGGCGAACCCTACGATGAAAGGCGTGGTCTCGGCGGAGATGAGGCGCTCCGCGAAGCAGGCGGCGGCGAGGGTCAGAAGGGTGATGCCGACCGGGAAGGCGAAGGTCACGGGGCCTTGGCGGAAATAGGATTTGAGGTGCTGCAATGGCAGGGGCACGAATTCGGTGTTGATGCGCGGCACGCCGAAATAGAGGTTCAGCTTGGCCGAGATGCGGGCGACGAAGAGCACCAGATAGACCCACATGCCAAACGTGTTGGCGGCCCCGGTAGAGATCACGATAATCACCAACAGCGTCGCAAAAAGCAGCAGCTCGTGATGGGACACGGTGTTCCACGCGCGCATAAAGCGGTCGGTCCCGGCAAGACCGGGTGGGCAGTCGCGCCGCTCCGGCCCGGTAATGATACCAGCGAGAAAGGCCAGCTCGATCCAACCCCAGATCAGCAGAACGGAAAGGAAGGAGATATAGACGTTTTGCAGCGTCATCTCCGCGGAGGACACGACCAGCCCGGCAAAGCCCAGCGCGGCCAAGGGCACGCTGAGAAAGACGGAGCGGCCATGGCCGACGGCCTCCCCCACATCCGAACGGCGCACGACCAGCAGGATCGCCCCGGTGAAAAACCACCAGGCGAATACTGCGAAGATCGCGGCTATCCAGGGGGAGGCCATCATTAGTAGGCGGGCTCCATCACTGGGCTGTCAGGCACCTCGTTGTGGATGACAGGGATAGTGAAGATCGACACGAAGGCAAAGGCCGCCTTGGCCATGCCTGCGACCCGTGTGGCCGTGCCGGCGATGCCGCCCTGCGCCTTGCCTTTGGCAACTTGGATCGAGGCGCGCTCCATCCGGTCGAGATTGGGACGCCAGCGCGGGTGATCAATGTCGAGCGTGAACGGGAAGACCTGCTTCGAGATCTCGGAGGTCTTGCGATAAACCTC
>CAYXIZ010000045.1:0-16641 GCA_964465485.1 uncultured Rhodobacterales bacterium
AGAAAAACCCGCCGCCTGACGGGCAGGGGCGGGCTTTTTGAGTGCGGTGACGCGGTGACGCGGTGACGCGGGGGGCTTAGCCGATGGCGGCGGCTTTGACGTCGGCGTCGATATGGGGGACGTATTGCTCGAAATTTTCCGAGAACATGGTGACCAGCTTGGCGGCCTGACGGTCGTAGGCCTCCGGGTTGTCCCATGTGCGGCGCGGGTCAAGAATGACGTCGGCGACGCCTTCGGCGGTCACAGGGACCTCAAATCCGAAATTCGGGTCTTTGCGGAATTTGCCTTTGTCGAGCGAGCCGTCAAGCGCCGCGTTCAGCAGCGCGCGGGTGGCGCGGATGGGCATGCGGGAGCCGGTGCCGTAGGCGCCGCCGGTCCAGCCGGTGTTGACCAGCCAGCAGGTGGAGCCGTGCTTGGCGATCTTTTCTTGTAACAGCTTGCCGTAAACCTCAGGGCGGCGGGGCATGAAGGGCGCGCCGAAACAGGTGGAGAATGTGGGCTCCGGCTCGGTCACGCCACGCTCTGTGCCAGCCACTTTGGAGGTGAAGCCGGACAGGAAGTGGTACATGGCCTGCGCGGGCGTCAGCCGCGAGATCGGAGGCAGCACGCCGAACGCGTCGCAGGTCAGCATGATGACGTTTTTCGGGTGGCCGCCAAGTGCGGTATCGGAGGCGTTGGAGATGTAGTGCAGCGGGTAGGCGCAGCGCATGTTGGCGGTCAGGCTGTCATCTTCAAAGTCGAGCTCTTTGGTCTCTTCGTCGAAAATCATGTTCTCGATCACGGTGCCGAATTTTTCGGTGGTGGCGAAGATTTCAGGCTCAGCGGTGGGCGACAGGTTGATGGTCTTGGCGTAGCAGCCGCCTTCAAAGTTGAAAGAGCCGCGGTCGGACCAGCCGTGCTCGTCATCGCCGATCAGCGTGCGGGATGGCTCTGCCGACAGGGTGGTTTTGCCTGTGCCCGACAGGCCGAAGAAGACGGCGGTGTCAGCCGGGTTGCCCGGCGCGTGGTTGGCGGAGCAATGCATCGGCATGATGCCTTTTTCGGGCAGCAGGTAGTTCAAGAGCGAGAAGACGGATTTCTTGTTCTCGCCCGCGTAAGCCGTGCCTGCGATCAAGATCAGCTTCTTGTCGAAATGCATCGCGATGACGGTTTCAGAGCGGCAGCCGTGTTTGGCGGGATCGGCCTTGAAGCTGGGGCAGTTGATGATGGTGTATTCAGGGGAGAACGTGTCGAGCTCCTTGATTTCGGGGCGACGCAGCAGGTGGCGGATGAACAGGCCGTGCCAGGCGAGTTCCGTGACCACGCGGACGTCAAGGCGATGCGCAGGGTCGGCGCCGCCAAACAGATCCTGGACGAAATACTCCCCGCCTTTCATATGGGCCTTCATGTCGGCCTCAAGCACGTCAAAGCTGGCGGCGTCCATGGGGGCGTTGTTGTCCCACCAAATGCTGTCTTCGACGCTGGGGGTGCGGACCACGAACTTGTCTTTGGGAGAGCGGCCCGTGTGGCTGCCGGTGGTCACCAGAAACGCGCCGCCTTTGCCAAGTGTGCCTTCGTCGCGCTTCAAAGCGGCCTCGATCAGGGCGGGCTCGCGGTAGTTGTAATGCACCGCGCCAAGCTCCGAAATACCTTGCGACTCCAGCGTTTGAGCTGGGTTAACACGTCCATGGGTCATCTGATATCTCCTGAAAGCGAGGGGTCCACGCCTCGTAAACTTACTCTGTCAACTGTGGCCAATACTCGTTACTTCGCGCCGCAATGCGGCACAAATGAGGTATAGCAATGGGGCAATGACCTTGGAACCGGGAGAAATGGCGTCGTTAGCGTTATCATTCTGAGATCGGGGCCGGAGATATGTCCGAATGTGCGGCAAATTAGTCAAACATTAGGGCTCGAGCGGCCAAATAGAGCCGAGGCGAAGGTGATTCGTCACAAAAATGTTGATTCCCGTCGGGTCTCGGCGGATGATGCGCAAAATTAATAATAATCGAGCAATATAAAGGGTTTCCACATGTCGAAGATTGCGTTGGTGGACGACGATCGGAATATTCTGACGTCCGTGCAAATGACGCTTGAGGCCGAAGGCTTCGAGGTTGAGACATATAATGACGGCCAAAGCGCGCTTGACGCATTCGCGCGCAAGATGCCTGATATGGCCGTTCTGGACATCAAGATGCCCCGGATGGACGGCATGGATCTGTTGCAGCGATTGCGCCAGAAATCCGAAGTGCCGGTGATTTTCCTGACCTCCAAAGATGACGAGATCGACGAGGTTCTGGGCCTGCGCATGGGCGCGGATGATTATGTGCGCAAACCGTTTTCGCAGCGCCTGCTGGTGGAGCGTATCCGCGCCATCCTGCGCCGCAAGGAAGCGATTGCCAAAGACGACGCGGGCGAGGGTGAAGTGGCCCAGACCATGGTGCGCGGCGATCTGGTGATGGACCCGCTGCGCCACACTGTGGCGTGGAAGGGCAATGATGTCTCCCTGACCGTGACCGAATTTTTGCTGTTGCAGGCTCTGGCCCAGCGCCCCGGCTTCGTGAAGTCGCGCGACCAGCTGATGGATGTGGCCTATGACGACCAGGTTTACGTGGATGACCGCACCATCGACAGCCACATCAAACGCCTGCGCAAGAAGATGCGGACCGCCGATGATGAGTTCTCCGCGATTGAGACCCTGTACGGCATCGGCTACAGATATAACGAAGAGTAAGGTAACGATCACCTTTTAGCGTCGAGGATCGCCGTGGCGGACGCAAGACCAGTGAGCAATGCAGAGTTAGAAATGGGTGAGGACTGGACGGAGGAGCACAGCTCCGTCGAGGCCGAACTGCAGTCGTCTCGGGAAAAGCGGAATTTCATTTCGCTGAACCAGTCGCCTCTGGCGCGCAAAATCATCACATTCAACCTATTGGCCCTGATCATTCTGGTCGCGGGCGTGTTGTTCCTGAACCCGTTCCGCGACAGCCTTGTCGCCCAGCGGGAGGCCGGCCTCGTGTCGGAGGCGGAGCTGATCGCCGACGTGTTCGAGGCGCGTCTGGCCACGGAAAACGCCGCCGCCCTGACGGGCGCTGGTGGGCTGACGGCTGAAAATGTGCTGGCCGGGCTGGATTTGGCGCCGGGCGTGGACGTCTATGTTTTTGCCGCCGACGAGGCGATGATCGCCAGCACCGCAGGACAGGAACGCGAAGCGTTGGCGGGCACGGAATCCTTCCGGCCCGATGACAGCTCCACCATCATCACCAACTTTCTGGCGATGATCTGGGAAGGCATGTCGGGGCTGATCGGCGCGGAGGATGTCGCGGTCTCAAACACCACCGGCGAGGAAGAGGCGCGCAAATTGCTGGCCACAGCACTTGAGGGGGAAACCCAGGTGCGCAGCGGGCTGGATGGCACGGGGGGGTCGATTTTCTCCGTGGCGACGCCGATTGAATTGCCGGGCGGCACGGCGGGCGTGATCGCCCTGACCACCGCCGCAGGCCAGATTGACCAGCTTGTCCGCGTGGAGCGGGAACAGGTGTTGCAGATGTTTGTCATCGCCATTCTGGTCTCTATTGGGCTGAGCCTTGTGCTGGCCTCCACCATTGCCAACCCGCTGTCGGATCTGGCCGCCGCCGCCGAGCTGGGCCGCGACAAGAACGCGCGCAAAGTGTCGCCCTCGCGGGTGCGTATCCCTGACCTGACCGCGCGGCCTGACGAGATTGGCCGCCTGTCTGGTGCTATGCGGGGCATGGTCTCGGCGCTCTATGAACGGATCGACGCCAACGAACAATTTGCCGCCGATGTGGCGCATGAGATCAAGAACCCGCTGGCCTCGCTGCGCTCCGCCGTGGGTACGTTGCATGTCGCCAAGACCGGCGATCAGCGCACGCGGTTGCTGGAAGTGATCGAGCATGACGTGCGGCGGCTGGACCGGCTGGTCAGCGACATTTCCAACGCGTCGCGGCTGGACAGCGAGCTGGTCAAGGAGGACGAAGAGCCGTTCGATCTGATGAAGATGCTGAACAACCTGACCGAATATCTGGGCCAGCAGGCCGCCGAAAAAGGCGTGGAGTTCATCCGCGACGTGCCGAAAGAGCCAATTGTCATTCACGGGCTTGAGGCCCGTCTGGCGCAGGTCTTTGTGAACCTGATCACCAACGCCACCTCCTTTTGCGAGGAGGGCGACGCGGTGCGCATCTGGGCGCGGCGACGCGACAACCGGGTGCTGGTTGTGGTCGAAGACACCGGCCCCGGCATCCCCGAGCAGGCGTTGAACAAAGTGTTCAACCGCTTCTATTCCGAGCGGCCAGAGCAGCAGTTTGGCAACCATTCGGGCCTTGGCCTTGCGATCTCCAAACAGATCGTGGAGGCGCATGGCGGCGTAATCTGGGCCGAGAATATTCGCCCAACGGATGTCGATATCACCTCAGAGCCGCTCGGCGCGCGCTTCGTGGTGGGCTTGCCGACGTAAATTCCCGATGCGTGCTGACCCGCAATTGATCCACGGCACGGCGGTTGCAGTGGAGGGCGCGGGGCTGTTGATCACCGGCGCTTCGGGCGCGGGCAAATCGTCGCTGGCGGTGCAGCTGATCGCGCTGGGCGCGGGGTTGATTGCCGATGACCGGGTGCTTGTGTCCAAGGATGGGGGCGCGGTGACGCTGAGCAGGCCCGCAGGGCTGCCCGAAGCGATCGAGGTGCGCGGGCTGGGGCTGCTGGCGGCCCCGATGGTGAAGAGCGTCCCGCTGCGCGCGATTGTCGATCTGGACCTGACGGAGACCGCCCGTCTGCCCGCCGCGCGGCACCGCAGGATTGCCGGTGTTGACGTGAAGCTGATCGCAAATGCGCCCAGCCCCCATTTTCCCAGCGCGCTTTTGCTCTATCTTAGGGATGGAATCGCAAGTGGATTGCACCAATGAACACAGCTCACACGGGCGCTGACCAACAGGTTGTCCTGATCACCGGCCCCTCCGGGGCGGGGCGCTCGACGGCGGTGAATGTGCTGGAGGATCTCGGGTTCGAGGTGATCGACAACCTGCCGATTTCGCTGGTGCCTCGGCTGCTGGACGGGCCGCGCCATGACCGCCCGCTGGCGCTGGGTCTGGATGTTCGCAACCGCGATTTCTCGCCTGAACGCGTGTCGGGTTTAATGGACCAGTTGCAAAGCAACCCCGCGATTGAGGCCAGCCTGCTGTTTGTGGATGCCAGCGTGGATGTATTGATCCGGCGCTATTCGGAGACCCGGCGGCGGCATCCGCTGACGCCTGAGCAGACGCCGCAGCAGGGGATCGAGCAGGAGATCGCGCTGTTGGCGCCGCTCAAGTCGCGTGCGGATGTGTTGATTGATACGTCGGATCTGTCGCCCCATGCGCTGCGGGCCGAGCTGTCGACATGGTTTGCGCGGGGCGAGGCGGGGAAGATGGCGATCACGGTAGAGTCGTTTTCCTACAAGCGCGGGCTGCCACGCGGGGCGGATATTGTCTGGGACTGCCGGTTTCTCAACAACCCGCATTGGCAGGAGGACCTGCGCGCCAAAACCGGGCAAGACCCGCAGGTCGCAGCCTTCGTGCGGGCGGACCCGCGATTTGACGGTTTCATGGAGCGGCTGGTGGACAATTGCGCCTTCCTGCTGCCCGCCTTTCGTGAGGAAGGAAAGACCCATCTGGCGATTGCGCTGGGGTGTACGGGCGGGCGGCACCGCTCAGTTTCCGTTACGGAACAATTGGGGCAGACCCTTGCAAATAAGGGCTGGGAGGTGTCTATAAGGCACCGAGAAATGGAGCGTCAGGGCGTGGGGTTACGCGGTGCTTCGTGATCAAAATATGCAAACGGGTGGAGAGTGGGCCTTATTGGGACCGATTGCGCGGGCGCAGGACGGGGCAACACGGTGATAGGGCGGTGCTAGGATGGTGCTAGGATGGGGCCAGGACGGGGACCAAGCCAAGTGATAGGTATTGTAATTGTTGCGCATGGCGGGCTGGCGAGAGAATATCTTGCCGCCATTGAGCATGTGGTTGGCCGCCAGGACGGCATCCGCGCGATCACCATTGAAGAGAACCATGACCGCGCCGGCAAGCAATCGGAGATTTGCGACGCGGCCAATGACGTCGACCTTGGCCACGGCGTGGTGGTGGTGACGGATATGTTTGGCGGCTCCCCGTCGAACCTGTCGCTGATGGCCTGCAACGCCAAAAACCGGCATATTTTGTACGGGGCCAACCTGCCGATGTTGATCAAACTTGCAAAATCCCGGCATCTTGAAGTGCCGCAAGCCGTTGACTTTGCCCTCGTTGCAGGCCGAAAGTACATCAATAGCTTTAGTGGGCGCGCCGCAGATGGCTGAGCGGGTCCTGAATATTATTAATGTGAAAGGGCTGCATGCCCGAGCGTCGGCCAGATTTGTTGAAGTCGTTGAAGAGTATGACGCCTCGGCCACGGTAAGCAAAGACGGTATGGATGTCTCTGGCGACAGCATTATGGGGTTGCTGATGTTCGGCGCGGCCTGTGGGAGCTCGATTTCGGTGCGCACCTCCGGGCCGCAAGCCGACGCCCTTGCCGACGCGCTTGAAGCCCTTGTGGCCGACAAGTTCGGCGAAGAAGCCTAAAGGGGCGGGCCAGACAATATGGATGGGTCCAACAGCGCAGAGAACGGCTCCGAACAGGGCGACAGCCCTGAGCCCGTCTATGTCGCCTATGACCGGCGCAACCTGTCTTACGCCAACACTTTCACCAACCCGTTCAAACGGCTGACCATCCAGATCATGGAGCTGTTCACCGGCAAGCTGCATTTGCTTTACCTGATCCGCAAATTCGAGCGGGGCGGCGTGCAGTTTGGCCAAGGCTTCTGGGGCGACGCGCTGAAGGTGATGGGCATTAAGCTGACGACCCCGCAGGAGCAGCTGAACCGCATCCCCGCCACCGGACCGGTGATTGTGGTGGCCAACCACCCGCATGGGCTGGTGGACGGCATGGTGCTGGCCGAAACCATTGGCCGCATCAGGACGGATTACAAGATCCTGACGCGCTCGCTTTTGACGGGCGTGAACGCGATTGACCAGTTCATGATCCCGGTGCCCTTTCCCCATGAGGAAGACGCGCTGCAACAAAACCTCGAGATGCGGCGCAAGTCGATGGAGCATTTGAAAGACGGCGGCGTCATCGTGCTGTTTCCGTCGGGGGTTGTGGCGACCTCCGAGACATGGTTCGGCCCGGTGGTGGAGAAAGAGTGGAACCCGTTCACGGCCAAGATGATCCAGCGCTCGGGCGCGACCGTGGTGCCGATTTTCTTTCCGGGCCGCAACTCGCGCGCCTACCAGATCGCCAACCAGATCTCGCCCACGCTACGGCAGGGCCTCTTGATCCATGAGGTGCGGCACGCGCTTTACAAGCCGCAGGCGCCGATTGTGGGGGAGCCGATTGACCCCGAGGACATCAAGCGCTGGTCCGCCAACCCGCGCGGCTTTGTGGCCTGGCTGCGGGAGCAGACTTTGGCGCTGAAATCTCAGGTGAAGAGGTAAGTATGTGGCCACGCCTGTCGGCGCGGCGATGATGGGGGCTCTGCCCCCAAACCCCCGGAGTATTTTTGAAGCAATGATGAGGGGTGTCTGTCACGGGGTGGCGGTGCGCGGGAGTGGCTAGCGCGTGGGCTTGGGCGGATCGACGCGGTAGTCGTAGAAGCCGCGTTGGGATTTGCGCCCCAACCAGCCGGCCTCCACATATTTGGTGAGAAGTGGGCAGGGGCGGTATTTGGTGTCGGCCAGCCCGTCATGCAGCACGTTCATGATCGCCAGACAGGTGTCGAGCCCGATGAAATCGGCCAGCTCCAGCGGGCCCATCGGGTGGTTGGTGCCCAGCTTCATCGCGCTGTCGATGGAGGAGACGGAGCCCACGCCTTCATAGAGCGTGTAGACCGCCTCATTGATCATCGGCATCAGGATGCGGTTGACGATGAAGGCGGGGAAATCCTCGGCGGTGGCGGAGGTTTTACCCAGCTTTTCCACGACGCCGTGCAGGGTGGAATAGGTCGGCTCGTCCGTGGCGATGCCGCGGATCAGCTCCACCAGCTGCATGATGGGCACCGGGTTCATGAAGTGGAAGCCCATGAATTTCTCGGGCCGGTCGGTGCGTGAGGCGAGCCGTGTGATCGAGATGGACGAGGTGTTCGAGGTCAGGATCGTGTGCGGCAGCAGATGCGGCAGCAGGTCCTCGAAAATGGCGTTCTTGATGGTTTCGCGCTCGGTTGCGGCCTCGATGATCAGGTCGCTGGGGCCGATATCAGGCAGCGACAGCGTCGTCGAGATGCGCGCAAGTGTGGCCTGTTTGTCGTCTTCGGTGATCTTGTCGCGCGAGACCTGACGGGCCAAATTGCCGTCAATTTTAGTCAAGGCGTCGTCCAACGCGTCTTGCGAGATGTCGGACATTTTGACGTCATACCCTGCCAGCGCGAAGACATGCGCAATGCCGTTGCCCATCTGCCCCGCGCCAACAATACCTACGGTTTTGATCTCCATGAGCGGGGCCTTTGCGTCCATTTCCAACGGGTGTCTGGGCGCAGGATAGGGCGCGGGGCGGGCGCGATACAAGAGGCTGCGGGAAACTAAAAATTTTCGGAAAACTGGGGGTTTAGCCATTTGGAAACGGCTCGGGGGCAAGAGTGTGTGTATGAGTCGCAAGAGGTGGGCAAATGGCCTTTGAGAGACCGGGTGAAAGCCCAATAGATTACCAGCAATGCCGCTACGGGTATTCGAAGCTGCTGTTTCGCGGGCCGAAGCGCAAGCTGGACGCGCCATTCATCGCCTTTATCGGCGGCACGGAGACCTATGGCAAATACATTCCCAAACCGTTTGCCGCCCTGATTGAAGAGCAGACGGGCAGGACATGCGTGAATTTCGGCACGGTGAATAGCGGGGTGGACGCGTTTGTGGTCGATGGCAGCGTGCTGCCGATTTGCGGCAAGGCGGATGTTACGGTGGTGCAGGTGATGGGCGCGCATAACATGTCGAACCGGTTTTATTCCGTGCATCCGCGGCGCAATGACCGGTTCCTGAAGGCCTCCACTCTGATGCGTACCATCTTTCGGGAGGTGGATTTTACAGAGTTCTCCTTTACCCGGCATTTGCTGATGACGCTGAAGACGGTCTCCCCCAGCAAGTTCGCGGTGTTGGAGCAGGAGCTGAAAGCCGCATGGCTGGCCCGGATGGAGCTGCTTTTGAGCCGGATTTCGGGGAAGGTTGTGCTGCTTTGGGTGTCTGACCGGACCCCGTCGATTGACCCTGAGGGGCGTGATCTGGGGCAGGACCCGCTTTTTGTAGACGCTGAGATGATCGAGGCGCTGCGCGGCAAGCTGCATGACTATGTGGAGGTTGTGGTTCCCATAGAGCTGCGCGCGATGGGCACGGAGGGGATGCTGTTCCCGCAGCTGGAAACCGCAATGGCACAGGAGATGTATGGGCCGGCTGTGCATGATCTGGTGGCGGCGAAACTGTTGCCGGTGCTGGAGGGGACGCAGGGGTGATGCAAAAAAGGCCCCGCCTAGGCAGGGCCTTTTGATAAGAGGTTGCGGAGCCTTTTGCTCAGAGCTTGCGGAGCCCTGCGTCAGGTGTTTCCGAAGCCTTCTGCTCAGAAGTATGCGGAGCCTTTTGGGAAGGCTCTGCAAGCGTGATTACAGCTTTTCGATCAGCTCCGGCACCGCCGTGAAGAGGTCGGCGACCAGGCCGTAATCTGCAACCTGGAAGATCGGGGCCTCTTCATCCTTGTTGATCGCAACGATCACTTTGGAATCCTTCATGCCCGCAAGGTGCTGGATCGCGCCGGAGATGCCGACGGCCACATAGAGATCGGGGGCCACGACTTTACCGGTTTGACCAACCTGCCAATCATTGGGCGCATAGCCCGAGTCGACCGCAGCACGGGACGCGCCGACGGCAGCGCCCAGCTTATCGGCCAGTTTTTCGATCATGGCGAAGTCTTCTTCGGAGCCCACGCCGCGCCCGCCGGAGACAACGATCCCTGCGGAGGTCAGCTCCGGACGGTCAGAGGCTGCGACCTTGTCGGCCACCCATTCGGACAGGGACGGATTGCCCGCCGCGCCGATTTTCTCCACGGAGGCGGAGCCGCTCATATCGGCTGCGTCAAAGGAGGAGGTGCGGAACGACACGACCTTCTTGGCGTCGCCGGATTTCACCGTCTGGATCGCGTTGCCGGCATAGATCGGACGTTCAAAGGTCGCGCCGTCCACGACGCCGGAGACATCGGTCATCACCATCACATCGAGCAGGGCCGCGACGCGGGGCATGATGTTTTTCGCATCCGTCGTGGCCGGGGCCACGATATGCTCGTAATCGCCCGAGAGGGAGACGACGAGATCGGCGGCAGGTTCGGCCAGACGTTTGCCGTAAATCGCATCCTCGGCGCACAGCACCTTTGCGACGCCTTTGATCTTGGCGGCGGCGTCAGCAGCCCCGGAGCATGTGGCCCCGACGCATAGCACGTGGATGTCGCCCAGAGGGCCCGCCGCGGTGACGGCGGATGCGGTTGCGTCAACGGACAGCTCGCCGTCATTGACCTCGGCCAAAAGAAGTACAGCCATTACAGGACCCCCGCTTCGTCTTTGAGTTTCTCGACCAGCTCGTCCACAGAGCCGACTTTGACGCCTGCTTTGCGGGCCTCCGGCTCGGCGGTGGAGACGATGCTCAGCCGGGCGGCAGTGTCGACGCCGTAATCGGCAGGTTTTTTCTCGTCCAAAGGCTTTTTCTTGGCCTTCATGATGTTGGGCAGGGAGGCGTAGCGCGGCTCGTTGAGGCGCAGGTCCACGGTGACGACGGTTGGCATGTTTACTTTGATCGTTTGCAGGCCGCCATCGACCTCGCGGGTGACGACGGCTTTGTCGCCCTCGATCTTCAGCTCGGAGGCGAAGGTTGCCTGGCTCCAGCCCATCAGCGCAGCCAGCATCTGGCCAGTGGCGTTCATGTCATTGTCGATGGCCTGCTTGCCGCATACCACCAGACCGGGCTGTTCTTCGTCGATCACACCCTTGAGCAGCTTGGCGACGGCCAGCGGCTCGATGTCATTGTGAACGTCATCGGAGGCGATGATCAGGATCGCACGATCCGCGCCCATGGCCAAAGCCGTGCGCAGGGTTTCCTGATTTTGCTTCACCCCGACGGAGACCGCGATGACCTCCTCCGCGGCGCCCGCTTCTTTCAGGCGGATCGCCTCTTCGACGGCAATTTCGTCGAACGGGTTCATCGACATTTTGACGTTTGCAAGATCAACCCCGCTGCCATCCGCTTTGACACGAACTTTGACGTTATAGTCGATCACACGTTTGACGGGTACGAGGACCTTCATCAGCGTTTTCTCCAATATTTTGCCCCAGAGTGAGGCCGCAACTATCCCGTTGTCAAATAAAGAAATCGCAACGAGGAGAACAGGTAAAAATCAAAGCGATGCTCTTTCCTGACGTCGCGTTTTGAAATTTTCGCAATTTTTTTCACATGATGGTGAGGCGTGTTTCGAACCGAAACCCCGCTTTGCCTAGCGGTTCGCGCCGGGAATCCAGAGCACGTCGTCTTTGCCGTCATTATTGGCAATGCGCGAGGCCACGAAAAACCAGTCGCTGAGGCGGTTGAGGTATTTGACCGCCGCGCCGTTTACGGATTCGGTGGAGGCCAGCTCCACGCAGAGCCGCTCCGCGCGGCGCGACACGGTGCGGCACAGATGCAGATGCGCGGCCAGCGGTGAGCCCCCGGGCAAAATGAAAGAGCGCAACGGCTCCAGCGCGTCATTCATGGCGTCAATCTCGGCCTCCAGCCGGTCGACCTGATCGGAGGTCATGCGCAGCGGCGGGTATTCGGCCTCGGCGTCTTTTTCCATGTCGGGGCGGCACAGATCCGCGCCCAGATCAAAGAGGTCGTTCTGGATCCGGGCCAGCTGCGCGTCCATCTCGCCTGTCGCGTGCAGCCGGGCCAGCCCGGCGGTGGCGTTGGTCTCATCAACAGTGCCGTAAGCGGTGACCCGCATCGAATGTTTCGCGACCCGGCTGCCATTGCCAAGCGCCGTTTCACCGGCGTCGCCGGTGCGTGTGTAGATTTTGTTGAGAACGACCACGGGTCAGGAGCCTCCTAAGCGACGGATGAAAACGAAAGCGAGGATCAGCAGCACGGCGATGGCCTGCGCATAGATGCGGTAACGCATGATCCGGTTGGCATGTTTGCGGTTGAAGTCACCGCCTTTGGCAAAGCCGCCAATGCCGATCAGCAAGATGATCAGCACCGCCAGACAGGCCCCGGCGACAAGAAGAAAAAGCGGGTCATCAGCCATGTGTAGAGGTCCCTAAATTTGCCTACCCGCAGCATGTAGCGGGGTGGCGGCGAAAAGCGAATGGTTGATTTAGATTTTCGCCAGAATGGCGTCCATCGCGCGGGTCGGCAGCAGGCGTTTCAGGATCGCCATGGCGTAGGTTGGCGTGGTGATGAAATAGCGCGGGCGGGGTTTCGGGTTTTCCAAAGCGTGCACGATCTTGGCGCTGACGGCGGAGGCGGGCAGCTCGAACGTGTCGGGGCCGTTATCCTCATAGAGGCGTTTGATCAGCGTGGCCTCGTAGTGATCTTTGCGCGGGGAGGCCTGCCAGTTGATCCATTTCTCGAAATGCGGGATGGAGTTTTGGCGGATTTTGGAGGTGATCGGGCCGGGCTCGATCAGGATGAAATGGAGCGGCGTGTCGCGCATTTCGATCCGCAGCGTATCGGTCAGGCCCTCCATGGCGAATTTCGTGGCATTGTAGGCCCCGCGCCAGCGCAAAGTCGCAAAGCCCAGCACGGAAGAGCAGTTTAGGATACGGCCATGGCCCTGGGCGCGCATGACCGGGATCACCAGCCGTGTCAGCTCGTGATAGCCAAAAAGGTTGGTCTCGAAAATGGCGCGCAGGGCGTCTGTGGGCAGGTCCTCAACCGCGCCGGGGATGCCGTAGGCCCCGTTGTTAAAGAGCGCATCCAGCGTGCCGCCGGTGCGCTCAAGGCAGGTGGCGAGGGCTGTCTCCATGCTGGTCTGGTCGGTGTAGTCGAGCGGGAAGCTCTCAAAGCCCTCGGCCTGCAAGCGGTCGCAATCGGTTTGCGCACGACAGGTCGCGAAGACCCGCCAGCCACGGTTTTTCAGGGTGAGGGCGGCGTCATAGCCGATGCCCGACGAGCAGCCCGTTATGAGGATGGATTTTTGTGTCATGGGGCGGGGGTATCTGATGCGCCGCCGGGATGCAAAAGCGAAGTTTAGCTTTGCTGGTCGGACAAGAAATCGGCGGACATATAGGCCTCCAGACCGCTTTCAAGGATGAACACGCGGGCCCAGCCATTGTCCAGAAGCTCGATCACCTCGGCGCTGTTGCCACGGCGGGTCTGGCCGATGACGGCGCCATTCGTGCCGGGCAGGTCGCGCAGGTTCACGGTGGAGCCGGTGACGGTCCAGATCTCATTCAGGGGCGCGGGCTCAGCTTGCGGGGTGGCAGCGACCAGAACGGGCTCCGGTTCGGGCTGGGTCAGGGGGATGGTCTGGGACGAGGACGCGATGGGCGTCAGTGTCTCGACCGTTACGGGGGTCGGTGCGGTGGTTTCGGCCACGATGACGGGCTCGGTGACGGGTTCGGTGGCGGGCTCGCTGGTTTCTTCAGCCGCGGCGACGGTGTTTTCGACCGGCGCTTCGACCACAGGTGTTTCGGGAGCCGCTTCAACCGCTGCCGTCTCAACCAAAGGCGTCTCGACCGTTGGTGTCTCGACCATTGGTGTTTCGGGGGCCGCTTCCGCGACCTCTTCCGGCGCGCCGCCGAACACAAGCAGCGTCAGATAGATGCTGGCGCATAGACCTAGAACCCATTTGAACATGTGATTTTTCCTTCTCTGCTGCGTCGGACCCAAACGGTTTTGCCCAGAAAAAGGTTTCAAACCAAGGGGAATATATTCGATCAATTGACTCAATCTGGACGCTTTACCCCTGCCACGTCGGGCGCTACACAGCATCTATGTCCGACGAGATCATCGACCCCAACATGAGCGCTGCCAGCATGGTAGAGCCGCTTCGCCGCGCAATTGGCGATCGGTATCTGCAATATGCGTTAAGCACGATTATGCACCGCGCGCTGCCCGATGCGCGGGACGGATTGAAGCCTGTGCACCGGCGAATCCTCTATGCGATGCGGGAGCTGCGGCTGTCCTCGACGGGCGGTTTCCGCAAATCGGCGAAGATTTCGGGCGACGTGATGGGCAATTACCACCCGCATGGCGACGCCGCGATTTACGACGCGATGGCGCGGCTGGCGCAGGATTTCAACGTGCGTTATCCGCTGGTGGACGGGCAGGGGAATTTCGGCAATATCGACGGCGATAACCCGGCCGCCTCGCGCTATACCGAGGCGCGCATGACCGCCTTTGCCGAAGCGCTGTTGGACGGGCTGAACGAGAATGCGGTTGATTACCGCGACAATTATGACGGCACGCTGCAAGAACCTGTGGTGCTGCCCGCGAGCTACCCGAACCTGCTGGCCAACGGGTCCTCAGGCATCGCGGTGGGCATGGCCACGAATATCCCGCCGCATAATCTCGAAGAGCTGATCAACGGCTGTCTGCACCTGATCAAGGCCCCGAATGCGCGCGACGAGACGCTTTTGGAGCATATTCCCGGCCCGGATTTTCCGACGGGCGGCCTCATTGTCGAGCCGCGCGAGAATATCCTGCAGGCCTATACGACCGGGCGCGGGGCGTTCCGGCTGCGGTCGAAATATGAGGTGGAGGATCTGGGGCGCGGCCAGTGGCAGATCGTGGTCACGGAGATCCCCTATCAGGTCCAGAAATCCAAGCTGATCGAAAAGATCGCGGAGCTGATCCAGACCAAGAAGATCCCCATTCTGGCCGATGTGCGCGACGAGAGCACCGACGATATCAGGCTGATCCTTGAGCCGCGCTCCAAGAATGTGGACCCGGATGTGCTGATGGGCATGATGTTCCGCAATTCGGATCTGGAGACCCGGTTCTCGATGAACCTGAACGTGCTGATCGACGGGATGACGCCGAAAGTGTGCTCCCTGAAAGAGGTGCTGCGCGCGTTTCTCGATCACCGCCGCGACGTGCTGGTGCGGCGCTCGCGCCACCGTCTGGAGAAGATCGACCACCGTTTGGAGGTGCTGGAAGGCTTCATCATTGCCTTCCTCAACCTCGACCGCGTGATCGACATTATCCGCTATGATGACGACCCGAAGACCGCGCTGATGTTCGAGGATTGGGGCCGTGAGCATGTGCGCGCCACCTCCGAGACGGACTATGTCGGCCCGGTCAAAACCAGCGAGGAGCCGTCGCTGACGGAGGTGCAGGCGGAGGCGATTTTGAACATGCGCCTGCGCTCTTTGCGGCGTCTCGAAGAGCTGGAGCTGAAAGCCGAGCGCGACGCTCTGATGCTGGAACGCGCTGAGATCGAGGATCTGCTCGACAGCGATGATTTGCAATGGAAGCGCATCGCCGACGAGCTGCGCGAGACCCGCAAGACATTTGGCAAAAGCACCAAAATCGGCGCGCGGCGGACGCAATTTGCCGAAGCCGTCGAGTTCGAAGAGGTGCCGCTTGAGGCGATGATCGAGCGCGAACCGATCACCGTGGTCTGCTCGCAAATGGGCTGGATCCGGGCGATGACGGGCCATATCGACCTGGGCCGCGAGCTGAAATTCAAAGACGGCGACGGGCCGCGGTTCATCTTCCATGCGGAGACCACGGATAAGCTGCTGGTCTTTGGCTCCAACGGGCGGTTTTACACGCTGGGGGCCTCCAACCTGCCCGGCGGGCGCGGCATGGGGGAGCCGCTCAGGCTGATGGTAGACCTGCCCAACGAGGCGCAGATTGTGGATCTGTTCCTGCATGACCCGGCGCGAAAACTGCTGGTCGCCTCCAGTGCCGGCGACGGGTTTATGGTGCCGGAACAGGACGTGGTGGCGCAGACGCGCAGCGGCAAGCAGGTGCTCAACGTCAAGGACGACAACCGCGCGGTCATCTGCAAACCGGTGGCGGGCGATCACGTCGCGATTGTCAGCCAGAATGGCAAGTTTCTGGTCTTCCCAACCTCTGAGCTGCCCGAAATGGGGCGCGGCAAAGGCGTGCGGCTGCAAAAATATAACATGGCGCGCGGCAAGCAGGGCGCGCTCGAGCTGGATGGCGGCTTGGCGGACCTGACGACGTTCCAGTGGGAAGACGGTCTCAGCTGGGAAATGGGCGGCGGCAAAACCCGCACGGAGCCCGACATGTCCGAATGGCTTGGCAAACGGGCCGGCGTGGGCAAACGGCCGCCCTACGGGTTTCCAAAGAACTACAAGTTCTCTTGAACACTCACAAAAAAGGCGCCCGCTAGGGGCGCCCTTTCGTCATCATGCGTCGCGCCTCAGCGCGTTACTTTTTCACGCCACCGGAATGGGCAACTTGCTGCCACGCGGGCGCGTTGCCTGCGGGGGCCGCGCCGCCATTTGCCGCGTTGGTTTGCACGCCGGAGTATGTTGGTTGTGACATCTCAAAATCTCCTCTGTTGTGAACTCGTACATCTGAGATGGGTATCAACCCCCATGATTTCAAGCTTTGTAGGTTTCATCTTGGCGAAAATATGCCGGGGGTTTGGGGGCTGGCCCCCAACCGGTCG
>CAYXIZ010000046.1:0-16440 GCA_964465485.1 uncultured Rhodobacterales bacterium
GAGGCGTTAACCTATGGCGCTTACGCCGGTCAGGCGACCTGCGAGACCGGCGTGCTTTGGGGGATGCGGCTGAGCAGACCTTCGCATTCGACGACCTGAGGGGCCTCGAATTCGAGGAAGAAATAGGTGACCGATTTGCAGTGCAAATCCCGCTCCGCGCGGTCCTGCTCGATCAGCTGCGCGCCTGTGACATAGGTGCCCGGCGCGTTCAGATCGGGCTCGTTGATCCAATCATCGACCAGCAATTTTGTCTTTGGAGACAAGCGGATATCCTGCATCGGCGCGCCGGGGCGGAGCGCGTCTTTGCGAAGGATCACGGGGCGTCTGGCAAAGGTCTTGCCACCAAACCGCACCGTGTGGCGTCCGGCGCTGAGCAGGGGCTGGAACCCGTTCTCAAGCGTCCACACCATATCGCCCTGGGCCAATCGCTCGACAGGCACCCGGCCCGCCCGCGTGATCAGCCGCGTGCCCGCAACGATGCACAGCCGCTCGTCCAAAGCGACGCCTGCATCCCCACTCGACGGAACCCCCCGCCCATCAACAGCCCACCGAAACCCCACCGGCACCGTCAACCGCGGATGGAAACTGAAATTGACCTGCGCTGGCGCGTCGGAGGAGGGGTCAGAGGTGATGCGGGTCATGTGGGTCATTGGGCTACTTTTCGGTCTGCGGGCCACAGAGGGAAGTGACAGCGCCCGGCCCGGAGTGACGCTATGACCTTACAATAGGCCACGCGGGGGGGGCACGAAATTAAGGGAACGCTTACCTATTTTCGGCCATTGTTATGCCTCAATCAACAGTCTGATCTCGGACCCCGGCATTGCTGCCAGTGCGTTGACAATAAAACAGCTTTTCTCTCAACCGAAGAGAATCGCAAGCCATGCCATGCCGCCACCCAGAGCCGTCACGGCCACGGCCGCGCTGCCGGCATCCTTGGCCGCTTTGGCCAGCGGGTGAATGTCCTCGCTGATATAGTCGATGGTCCGCTCAATGGCGGAATTGACCAATTCCATCGCCAAGAGAACCATGCCGATGGCCAGCAGCAAGGCCTGCTCCCCGCCGGACAGGTCAAGCACAAAGGTCATGGCGGCGGAGATGACGTTAGCCAAGACCCAGCCGCGAAAACTTGGCTCCTCGATCCAGGTCGCGGAGAATCCCTGCCACGACCAGACACACCGATGGACCAACCGCTGCCACTCGTAGCGCACCCATTTAATCATGTCAGAGCTGCGAATTCACGCGGCGCACGGTGTCGATCCGAGCGGCGTTGGGCGGATGTGTGCCCAGAAACCGGTCGCCGGGGTCTGGAATGCGCGTAAAGAACTGCGCGCCGCGCACCGGGTTGTAACCTGCGCGTTTGGTGATGACGGTGCCCAAAGCGTCGGCTTCCAGCTCGTTTTGCTTGGAATATGCGCGTGCGCCAACGGTGCCGCCAAGCTGTTGGCCGGCATCCACGTCAAGACCGAGGCCGGCGGCGACGAGGCCGCCGAGGATGGCACCTCCGACGGCTGAATCGCGTTGCTTCTGGAGGTGACGCTCGATGTGATGGGCCGCTTCATGTCCGAGCACAAAGGCCAGCTCGTCGCGGTTGCGGGCGTCGCGGATCAGCGCTTGCGTGAAGCCGATGATCGGCCGTCCGGAGGAGTCGAGTGTCTGGTAGGCATTGGGTGGCAGGCGCGGGTTGCTTTCGACGACGATCTTGAAATCGCAATTCAGATCAGGTGCGCGGCGTTGGCATTCGCGCTCGGCGACCGGCTCAACCTGCGCCACGACCCGCCGGAAATTCGCCACGGCCTGATTGCGCGAGACTTGAGGCGCCGCGGCAGGTTGCGCCGCAGGGGCGGCCTGATCAGGGTTTCTGGACTGGGTGGGAACGGGTTCACACGCGGCCAATGTCAGCGCGGCGACCAGAAAAACGGCTTTATTCATATGCAACCTCAATACGTAGGCCTTACAGATAGCCGTCTGCGTTGCCCGCGCCAAGCCCTGCCGAGACCGCATAGGCAGATTTGCACTTCCGCGCATTCGCTGCTTTCATCGCGCAGGGCACAAAACACAAGAGGCGACAGGCATGTTCACCATAGAGCACGAGTTTGATTCAACCGTCATTACATTGGTGGATGAGGGCAGCCCGCATCTGGTCGAGGACGTCGCGATCAACACGTTTGAGGATTGCGTCACCATCGAGCAGCATGACCCGGTGACCGACAGGCTGCAACGGGTGACATTGTCCATTCGCCAAACCCGCGACCTTGCCGCCGCGCTGGACCTGCCGGAGGGCAGCTACCGGCTGACAAGCAAAGCAGACATGGAGGGCAAGGGATGAAGACGAGCTTTTTTGTAGATGAGCGGTGCTTTTGGCACAGCGGTGGTGGCAATTACGCACTGACCTTGCCGGTGGGGGGATTGATCCAGCCGATGGCCGCGGGCGGGTTTCCAGAAAGCCCCGAAAGCAAGCGCCGGATGAAGAACCTGATGGACGTCACAGGCCTGTCGAAAGAGCTGACGGAGAAGACCGCGCCTGAGGCCACATGGGAGGATTTGCTGCGGGTCCACCCGGAGGCCTATCTGAAAAAATTCAAAGCCCTGTCGGATGATAGCGGCGGGGTGCTGGGCCGGGTCACGCCGTTCTCTCCCGGCGGGTTCGAGATTGCCACGCTTTCTGCGGGGCTGGTCAAAGGCGCGCTGTTCGAGGTCCTGAAAGGGCGCTGCGACAATGCCTATGCGCTCAGCCGACCTCCGGGGCATCATTGCCTGCCGGATTATCCGAACGGGTTTTGTCTGCTGGCCAATATCGCCATCGCCACGGAGGCCGCCTTGGCCGAAGGGCTGGCGGGCCGCGTCGCGGTGCTGGATTGGGACGTGCATCACGGCAATGGCACGGAGGCGATCTTCTACGACCGCGACGATGTGCTGACGATCTCGCTGCATCAGGAACGCAACTACCCGATGGATACGGGCGACGCTGAGGATCGCGGGGTCGGCGCGGGTGACGGGTTCAACATGAACATCCCACTGCCTCCGGGCGGTGGGCATGCGCTTTATCTGGACGCAATGGAGCGGTTGGTGCTGCCCGCGCTGAGTGCGTTTCAGCCCGATGTGATCATTGTCGCCTGCGGCTTTGACGCAGCGGCGGTGGATCCGTTGTCGCGCATGCTGGCGACCGCTCAGACGTTCCGGGAGATGACTGCGATGGTGATGGATGCCGCCGATGATCTGTGCGACGGTCGGCTGATCATGGCACATGAGGGCGGCTATGCGGAGGCCTATGTGCCGTTTTGCGGCCATGCGGTGTTGCAGCAAATGTCAGGCGGCATGATCGAGGCTGAGGATCCCTTTGGCGAAACCTTCGCCGCACGGCAGCCATCGGAACGGCTGCAACGGATGCATGCCAGCTTCATTGATGATCTGGAGAGCCTATTTTTCTGATCTTGGAAGGCGCTCAACCGGGCCGCCTTGCGCCTCCCAGGTAGAAAACCCTTCGCGCAGATGGGCCGCGTCAAACCCCATATCCTGCAACGAGGCCACCGTGAGCGCGGAGCGCCAGCCGGATGCGCAGTGGAACAGGAATGTTTTGTCCTGCCCGAAGATGTCTTTGAAATACGGGCTTTCGGGATCGACCCAGAACTCCGCCATGCCGCGTGGGCAATGAAAGCTGCCGGGGATGAAGCCGCCGCGCTCGCGTTCACGGACGTCGCGGATATCGACGATCACCACATACGGGTCATCGAGCATGGCGATGGCATCCTTGGTCTCCACCTCTTTGATGCGGGCGCGGGCGGCGGCAACCAGTTGGGCGGCAGATGTTTTCAGTTTGGCCATGCGGGGGCTCCTTCTCGGGCGAAAACATATACCGCCTGAAGGCGGAGGTGAATTGACTCTCTATGCTGCACACGCGAAAAACATTTCACGCTATCTGGCACAAGAGGATCCGCATGAAAAAAGTATATGGCAGCGCCGCAGAGGCCCTCGACGGGCTCTTGCATGACGGCATGTTTATCGCCGCAGGGGGCTTTGGCCTGTGCGGCATCCCCGAATTGCTGCTGGATGCGATCAAGGAGGCGGGCACCAAGGATTTGACCTTTGCCTCCAACAACGCAGGCGTGGATGATTTCGGCATCGGCATCTTGCTGCAAACCAAGCAGGTCAAGAAAATGATCAGCTCTTACGTGGGCGAGAATGCGGAGTTCATGCGCCAGTATCTTTCCGGCGAGCTGGAGCTGGAGTTCAACCCGCAAGGCACGTTGGCCGAACGCATGCGGGCGGGCGGCTGCGGCATCCCCGGATTTTACACCAAGACCGGCGTTGGCACCGTGATTGCGGACGGCAAAGAGCATAAGGATTTTAACGGCGAGACCTACATTATGGAGGAAGGCATCTTTGCCGATCTGTCCATTGTGAAGGCGTGGAAAGCCGACGAGACGGGCAATCTGGTGTTCCGCAAAACCGCGCGGAACTTCAACCCTCCGGCGGCGATGTGCGGCAAGACCTGCGTGGTCGAGGTGGAAGAGATCGTGCCGACGGGCTCATTGGACCCCGATCTGATCCACCTGCCCGGCATCTATGTGCACCGCATCATTCAGGGCGAGCACGAGAAACGAATTGAGCAACGCACGACGAGGGCCGCATAATGTGGGATCGCAATCAAATGGCCGAGCGGGCCGCGCAAGAGCTGCAAGATGGCTGGTATGTGAACCTCGGTATCGGCATCCCGACTTTGGTGTCGAACTACATCCCCGAGGGGATCGAGGTGACGTTGCAATCGGAAAACGGCATGCTCGGCATGGGGCCTTTCCCGACCGAGGATGAGATCGACGCTGACCTGATCAACGCGGGCAAGCAGACCATCACGGAGCTGCCGCAGACCGCGTATTTCGACAGCTCCACCAGCTTTGGGATGATCCGTGGTGGCAAGATCGCCATGGCCATTCTGGGCGCCATGGAAGTGGCCGAGAACGGCGATCTGGCAAACTGGATGATCCCTGGGAAGCTGGTTAAAGGCATGGGCGGCGCGATGGATCTGGTCGCGGGCGTGGGCCGTGTGGTGGTGGTGATGGACCACACCAACAAGCATGGCGACAGCAAGGTGCTGAAGGAATGCACCCTGCCGCTGACGGGCCAGAAGGTCGTGGACCGCATCATCACCAATCTGGGCGTGCTGGACGTGGTGGAGGGCGGTTTGAAGATCGTCGAGACCGCTGAGGGCGTCACCGAAGACGAGCTGCGTGCGGCGACGGAAGCGAAGATTGTCTGACGTCACCAAAACCGTTGAGGGCGGCCACGGCCGCTACTCCATCCCTACTGAAAACGGGGAGGCGGTGATGACGTTTTCGATCACCTCCCCAACTTTGGTCATCGTTGACCACACCGAAGTGCCATTGAAAGACGAGGGCAAGGGCCATGCCGGGGTGTTGGCTCGGTTCTTGGTCGAGGACGCCCGCAGGGACGGGTTCAAGGTCGTGCCGCTCTGCCCGTTTCTGAACATGTGGCGTCGCAAACACCCTGAGGCGGCGGATATTTTCCAGACCTAGCTCCCCCGCTTTGGCCCAAGAGCCGTCCCATGACCGCCACATTTTTGGATCAGACCTGCGCCCAAGACGCAGCTGATAAATGGTTTGGTCCATGGTGAAGACGATTTTCAAAAGCCTTCTGGCGGCGGTCAGTGTGACCCTTATGCTCTTGGCCGTGGTCTATACCGCGCAGACGCGTGACGCCCGCGCGCATACCCCCCGCCAGATCGGCGAAACCCGCGCGGAGGAACCGTTTTTGGTTGAATATGCGCAGACCCGAAAAGAGCTAATGATGGGCTTTGTTCGGGAGCGCTTCCCTTCTTTGAACCTGCCGAAGCCTGAGGCGGAACCCGAAGGTGAGCTGAGCCTCAAAGCGCTGCATACGCGTGCTTATCAGGACCGTGTCAAACAGGCCCGTACCACCAATCGCTAGAGCGCGATCACCAGACAAAGGATCGAGGCCACGATCAGCAGGACCCCCGCGATTTCGCGGGCGGAGGAGCGCTCCTTAAAGATGAAATAGGACCCGGCAAAGGTGAAGAGCAGCTCCACCTGTCCCAGTGCTTTGACATAGGCCGCGTTTTGAAGCGTGAAGGCGATGAACCAGCAGAGCGAGCCCAGAAGCGAGGTGAGCCCCGTCCAGACAGAGACTTTCCAGCTGGCCACAACCCGCGCGATCTCCGCCCGGTCGCGCCAGAGCAGCCATGCGGTCATCACCAGCACCTGCCATGTGATCGCGACGGCCAAAGTGAGCACGGCGCGCAGAAACGGGTCGTCTGAGATGACTTGCAGCGTGGCCCCGCGATAGCCCACAGCCGACACACCGAAGAGCAACCCGGCGCTGAGGCCAAAGCCGGACGCCTTGTTGAACAGCCGCTTTGACCACGGCAGGGCAGCGGAGGTTTTTGGCGGGTCGGACAGCAGCATGACCCCGAGAAACCCAATAATGATCGCGGCGATGCCGCCCCATGTGACAACCTCGCCCAAGATGATCAGGCCGATGATAGCCGTCAGGATGACCTCAGATTTCTTCAGCGCGATGCCAACGGCGAAATTGCGTTCAGCAAACAGTGCGACGACGCAGGCGGTGGCCATGATTTGCGCGACGCCCCCGGTCAGGATGTAGGGCCAGAAGCTGGCATTGATCTGCGGGAACGTGGCGCTTGAATTGGCGACATAGACCAGCATGCCCGGCACCACGAAGGGCAGCGAGAACAGGAACCGCGAATAGGTGGCCCCGGCGGTGCTGAGGGATGTGGTCTTGAGATGGCGCTGCAACATGAAGCGCAGGTTTTGGAAGAAGGCCGCGCAGAGCGTGGCGGGGATCCAGAGGCTCATCACACCTGCGGGTCTGGGTTGACCGTATGCCCGTCCACCGCGATCACCTGACCCGAGACCATGCGCGCCTGCTTTGAGGCGAGGAAAACGGCCATGTCAGCGATGTCTTCGGCCTTGACCAGCGAGCCCAGCGAGGTGCCTTTGGCGTAGCCCGCGTAGATCTGGTCGTAGCTCATGTTTTTGGCCGCAGCCTCGCGCTCCATCACGTCTTGCATCCGGGGGCCCTCCACCGCGCCCGGGCAGATGACGTTGGCGCGGATGCCATATGGGCCGAGCTCCATCGCAAGGGTTTTCATCAACCCGATCAGGCCCCATTTGGCCGCCGCATAGGGCGCGCGGTTGGGAAAGCCGTGCTGGCCCGCGGTGGATGATGTGACGATGATATTGCCCGACTTGGCCCGCTTCATCATCGGGGCCGCGTATTTGGCAGCAAGAAACGCGCCTTCAAGATTGACCTGCACGCAGCGTTGCCAGTCGGAAAGCGCCACGTCCTCTATCAGCGCAGTCGGCCCGGCAATTCCCGCATTGGCGCAGAGCACATCGAGGCCCTTCCAGCTCTGCTCGATCTCGGCGAAGAGCCCCGACATGGCAGGCTCGTCACTGGCGTCTACCTTGCTGGCATGCCAGCTCTTCGGCACCGCATCAAGGGCTGTTTGATCCACATCCGTGACCCAAACCTCAGCACCAGTGGCCGCGAAAGCATGGCCCATTGCCAGCCCAATGCCCGAGGCACCAGCGGTGATCAGAACCCGGCTCACCTCTTGCCCACCGCAGCGCCCGCCCCGTCTGGCGTGGCCAGCTTGGCATGGGCCGCAGCTATAGCCGCCAGCTTTTCCGCGATATGCGGCGCGGGCACGGAGGCCTTACGCGTCTCAAGCGAGACATGGATCAGCATATGCTCCGCCGTGGCCAAAAGCCGGTCGCCTTCATGCATGTGGTGGAACAGCTGCATCTTCTTGCCCTCGCCGAGCAGCACTTGGGTGGTCACCGCGATCTTCGCCCCGGCATGAACCTCGTCGATATGCCGAATATGCGTCTCGGCGGTAAAGTAGCTGCCACCAGAAGCGATATAGTCGGCGTCGCAGCCGATGATCTCCATAAAGCGGTCGGTGGCGTCGCCAAAGGCCTGCAAATACCGCGCCTCGTTCATATGGCCGTTATAGTCGGTCCAATCGAGCGGCACCGCGCGGGTGACAGTGGTAATAGGCTTGGTGATATCTGACGGGGTCACGGGCGCAGGTTCTGCAGCATTGAGCAACGCACCCGCCCCGAAATCCTGCGCCTTCAGCGCGCGCATCATCGCCACGAGGTTGTTGTCGCGGATGCGCTCGAGCTCGCGGATCGAATGCATGCCGGATTGCGCGTCAGACTGATCGGCAATGGTTTGCACCAGCTCATCTGTCAGCTCTGGCACGTCCATCAGCTTGGTCCAAGGCCATGCCAGACAAGGGCCGAACTGCTCGATGAAATGCGCCATCCCAGCCTCGCCGCCCGCGATACGGTAGGTCTCAAAGAGGCCCATCTGCCCCCAGCGCAGGCCAAAGCCATAGCGGATCGCGTTGTCGATTTCTTCCGTCGTGGCGACGCCGTCCTTGATCAGCCAAAGCGCCTCGCGCCAGACGGCCTCAAGGAAACGGTCTGCGATATGGGCGTCGATTTCCTTGCGGACATGCAGGGGGAACATGCCGATCCCGGTCAGGATATCCTTTGCCTTTTGTACGATATCTGCGGGGTTTTTACCCGATGGTACCAGCTCGGCCAAAGGCAGCAGGTAGACCGGGTTGAACGGGTGGACGACCATGATCTGTCCGGGGCGGCTGGCGCAGTTTTGCAACTCCGACGGTTTGAACCCGGAGGTTGAGGAGCCGATCACAGCGCCTTCGTCACAGGCCGCTTGGATCGACTGGTAGACCTTGTGTTTCAGCTCAAGCCGCTCCGGCACGCTTTCCTGTATCCACGCCGCGCCTTTTACCGCGCCCGACAGGGTGTCGTGGAAACTGAGCGCGCCTTCGTCAGGCATCGCCCGGTCGCTGAGCCCCGGCAGGGAGAGGCGCGCATTTGCCAGCACCTCGTCTACCTTGCGTTTGGCCTCCGGGTCGGGGTCGAACACCCGCACGTCCCAGCCCATCAGCAAGAACCGCGCCGCCCAGCCGCCGCCGATAACGCCGCCGCCAATGATTGCCGCGACCCGGCTCATTGCGGCGTCATTTCAAGCTGAGACAGGTCGTAGCCGTTGAAGTCCAAGATCTCGCGCGCCGCCTGCAAACGGTCCGCGCGCAAACTGGGTGTGCGGTTCAGGATCCAGCCCGCGCGGCCTGACGGGACGCCGACCACGGCGGTTTGATAATCCTCATCCACCCAGAGCACCCAGTAGGGCGCTTTTACAAAGGGCACGCCCTCAAAAGAGACCTCCAACCGGCCGGGACCGGTGATGGATGCGGTGCCTTCTATCTCTTTCTCTACGCCGTCCACGAGGCAGCGGTTGCGCACCGCCAAATCGCCTGTGTCGCGCAGAGTATAAGTGGCCGTGGTGTTGGTGCAGCCTTTCTGGAAGCTGACCGGAAAGCGCGCGATCTCGTACCATGTGCCCGCGTAGCGTTCCGGCGAGAACAGCGCTTTCGAGGTGATCGGCACGGAGGTGTCACGGTAGCTGGGCGCAATCGTGTCCACCGGGTTGCAGGCGGCAAGCGCCAGCATCATGAGGGGGGCAAGGTATCTCATTTTGCGGCCTGCTTTTTGAGACCCAGCTTGGCCCGCACGGCCTCGGGGCCAATGACTTTCGCGCCGAGCCGCTCTGTGATCTCAACGGCCCGGCCCACCAGCGCCTCATTGGTGGCGAGCACGCCTTTGTCGAGCATAAGATTGTCCTCAAGCCCGACACGCACATTGCCGCCCGCCAGCACGCTGGCAGCCACATAGGGCATCTGGTGACGGCCCAGCCCGAAGGCGGAGAAGGTCCAATCATCGGGCACGTTGTTGACCATGGCCATAAACGTGTTCAGATCATCCGGCGCGCCCCAAGGCACCCCCATGCAGAGCTGCACCAGCGCAGGGCTGTCCAGCACACCGTCCTTGACCAGTTGCTTGGCATACCAAAGATGGCCCGTGTCAAAGGCCTCGATCTCAGGCTTCACGCCCAGCTGGGTCATCATCGTGCCCATCGCGGTCAACATGCCGGGCGTGTTGGTCATCACGTAATCGGCTTCGGCAAAATTCATCGTGCCGCAATCGAGCGTGCAAATCTCCGGCAGGCAGTCGGCGATATGGGCCACACGCTCTGTCGCACCCACCATGTCGGTGCCGCCCGCCACCGGGAACGGGGCCTCAACGCCGCCAAACACAATATCGCCGCCCATGCCTGCGGTCAGGTTCAAGACCACATCAGTTTCTGCATCGCGGATGCGGTCTGTGACCTCGCGATAAAGCGCCAGATCGCGGGACGGCGCCCCTGTCTCAGGGTCGCGCACGTGGCAATGAACGACGGCCGCTCCTGCCTTGGCCGCAGCAATCGCGCTGTCGGCAATCTGCGCAGGGGAGCGCGGCACATGCGGGGAGCGATCTTGCGTGGACCCCGACCCGGTCACAGCACAGGTGATAAACACCTCGCGGTTCATCTCTAACGGCATCTGGCGACCCTCCCTTTTTGGCCAACGGAGCCCAAGTGGCAGGCCTTTGGCAAGCATATTTTCACCAAGATGAAGCCCAAACACGACAGAGCCAGGCAATGGGTTTCATCTTGGCTTAAATATGCACACTCCTGACGCCGCTCTAGTAGGGCATCGGATGGGCACGATGCGCGACATCAATTTCGGCGAGCACCTCATCGCTCAACACAAGGTCCTTTCCTGCAATGACGGTGTGCAGTTGCTCCATCGTGGTTGCCCCAAAAATCGGCGAGACCGGGAAAGGTCTTTGGCAGCAGAAGGCCAGCGCCATATGCACGGGGTGAAGCCCGTGTTTCCGCGCGATCTCGACATAGGCTTGCGCGGCGTCAATCACCCGAGGCGACATCCGCCCACCCATCCGCTCATTGATAGATTTGCGCGACCCTTCGGGCACCGCGCCGCCTGCATATTTGCCGGTCAAAAACCCGGTGGCCAGCGGTGAGAAAGCCAGCAATGTTACCTGCTCGTTATGGCCCAACTCGGCCATATCGGTGTCGTAGAGCCTGCAGAGCAGCGAGTATTCATTCTGCACCGCCTCCACGCGTGGCGCGCCCATCCGCTCGGCCACGGACAACCATTGCGCGGTGCCCCATGCGCTTTCGTTGGACAGCCCAAAATGCCGGATCCGCCCAGCCTCGACCTCGCGTTGCAGCGCGCCGAGAACGTCCTCCATATGTGCGACCGTATCCGCCTTGTCCTGCCCCGACGGGTCATAGGTCCAGTTCTGGCGGAACATGTAGCTGCCCCGGTTGGGCCAGTGCAGCTGGTAGAGGTCGATGTGGTCGGTCTGCATCCGCCTCAAGGAGCCCTCGACGGCCTCCGCAATGCCTGCGGCTGTGATCGGCCCACCGCCCCGGCAGACGCCACCGGAGCCTGCGATCTTCGTGGCCAGCACCACATCACCGCGCCGCCCTGACTTGGCGAGCCATGTGCCGATGATGCTTTCGGTCTTGCCCGCCCCTTCGGCGGTCATCGGGTTGACGGGATAGGCCTCGGCCGTGTCGATGAAATTGATGCCCGCGTCGAGGCTGGCGTCGATTTGCGCATGGGCTTCTGCCTCCGGGGTCTGCGTGCCCCAGGTCATGGAGCCAAGGCAAAGTTGGGAAACGGTCAGATCAGTCGCGCCGAGCGGGATGGTTTTCATGCAGGAGGCCTTTCAATATGGCGGCAAGAGCCGCCGGGCCAAGCTAACCGGATCAGCGCCGGGGGCAAGCGGACACAGACAGGTGACATCACGTGAGCGCATAGTGTGCGGGCGGGCCGTGTTTTCAGGGTACCGTCCTGACACCGAATTGGAATGATCAAAATGTTCAAAGCCTTTCTGACCGCCCTCGCCCTGACACTGCCACTGCCGCTTTGCGCAGTCGCCGCCCCCGTTGCCTACGCCCTTGAGGCCGCCAAGTCGAAAGTGGGCTTCGTTTTCACGCTGAACAACAACGCCGCGAAAGGCAGCATTCCGATCAAATCCTCAAACATCCGGATTGATCTAAATGCGCTGCAACGTTCATCCGTCGATGTCACGCTCGATGTGCGCAAGGCCCGCACCGGGCTGTTCTTCGCCACCGAGGCCCTCAAGGGGCCCAGCGTGCTGCACACCAAAAAGTTCGACACGATCCGCTTTGTGTCGACCGGCATCCGGCTCAGCCCTTCGGGCCAGCTGTCGGGCGGCGCGCAAATTACCGGCAACCTGACCATTCGCGGCGTCACCAAACCGGTCACGCTGAACGCCACTTTGTTTCGCCAAAGCGGCACTGATGCGAGTGATCTGTCGCGGCTGGGCTTCCGGTTGACTGGCGCCATCAGCCGCGCGGCCTTTGGCGCGACGGGCTATAAAGACCTCGTCGATGACACGATCCGGCTGGATATTCTGGCGCGGGTCAAAAGCTAGAAACGACGCCGCGCGCTCGAAAAACCGCTAGCGGCGTGGGGCGGGCCATGTTCTAGCTTGCGGCTATGCGCATGATGGTCTCCTTCGCCGCCCTGTTTTTGTCTGTGATCTTGTTGCAGCTCAGCTCAGGCGGTGTGGGGCCGCTGGATGCGCTCTCGGGG
Organism: uncultured Rhodobacterales bacterium; assembly: GCA_964465485.1. GTDB lineage: Bacteria > Pseudomonadota > Alphaproteobacteria > Rhodobacterales > Rhodobacteraceae > Litoreibacter. The sequence continues at coordinate 12,563 of CAYXIZ010000046.1, forward strand.
CTGACGCTGGACTTTTCGCGCCAGCAGGTCGGCCTGCTCGGCTCGGCGCATTTTCTGGGCTTCTTCATTGGCTGCTGGTGGGCCCCGCGCCTGATGGGCTCGGTCGGTCACTCGCGCGCTTTCGCGGCCTTCACCGCCGCGGGTGCCATCGGCCTTCTCGCGCATATGCTCTGGATCAACCCCTATGCCTGGGCGGGGATGCGGGTCATGTCGGGGCTGTGCGTGGCAGGCTGCTACACGGTGGTGGAGGCCTGGCTCAACGCCAAGGTCACCAACGAGACCCGCGGCCGCGCGATGGGAACCTACCGGATGGCCGATATGGGCGCGTCCTTGGTGGCGCAGCTGATGATCGGGGTTTTGGAACCTGCCAGCTACGTCTCCTACAACCTGTTGGCGCTGCTGTGCTGCGCCTCGCTTTTGCCGTTGACGCTGACCAAGGCCAGCCAGCCCGAGACGCCCGAAGCGCCGCGTCTGCGCCCGAAACTGGCCTGGGCGATGTCCCCGCTGGCGGTTGCGGGCGTCATGGTGGCGGGGTTGACCTCCGCCGCCTTCCGCATGGTTGGGCCCATATATGGCCAAGAGGTCGGATTGCGGGCGGAGCAAATCGGCTACTTTCTGGCCGCCTTCGTGTTGGGCGGGGCCTTTGCGCAATACCCGGCGGGCTGGCTGGCGGATAAATACGATCGGCGCTGGGTGCTGATCTGGATGTCCGTGGCCTCCATTCTGGCTTGCGGGGCAACCATCGGTCTGGCGGGCGGCGGCACGTCCGCGATCATGGCGGCGGCGATCTTGTTTGGCTTCACCACGTTTCCGATCTTTTCGGTCTCCGCGGCGCATGCGCATGATTTTGCGGCCGCCAAGCAACGGGTCGAGCTGTCGGCGGCGCTTATGTTTTTCTATGCCATCGGCGCGATCGCCTCGCCGCTTGTGGCGTCAGGCCTGATCGACGCCTTTGGCCCGGATGCGTTGTTCATCCTGATCTCGGCGGGGCATGCGCTGCTGATCCTCTTCGGGGTCAGCCGCATGCGGGTGCGTGACACCGTGGAGGCGCGGACGCGCTATGTGAACACGCCGCGCACCTCGATCATGATTGGCAGGCTTTTTAGACGCCCGCGCGACCACAGCTAGTTTCATCTTGGCAAAAATATGCATGTCCCACGCTGGCAAGAGGCGCGGCCTTCGTTTAGAGGAACAAGACCGCATCCAAGCAAGGCGCGCAACATGGCTCGTATCCTGATCACTTCCGCCATTCCCTATATCAACGGGATCAAACATCTGGGCAACTTGGTGGGCTCGCAGCTGCCCGCCGATCTTTATGCCCGCTACTGCCGCGCGCGGGGCGACGAGGTCATGTTCATCTGCGCCACGGACGAGCACGGCACCCCGGCGGAGCTTGCCGCCAAGAAGGCGGGCAAGCCCGTTGCTGAGTTTTGCGCCGAGATGCATGAGGTTCAGGCCGGGATCGGGGCGCGGTTCGGGTTGTCCTTTGATCATTTCGGGCGGTCGTCCTCGCCGCAGAACCGCACGCTGACGCAGCATTTTGCGGGCCGTCTGGCCGATGAGGGCCTGATCGACGAAGTGAGCGAGAAACAGGTCTATTCGCATGCCGATGGCCGCTTCCTGCCGGATCGCTATATCGAGGGGACCTGCCCCAATTGCGGCTATGACAAAGCGCGCGGCGATCAATGCGAGAACTGCACCAAGCAACTGGACCCGACCGATCTGATCGAGCCACGCTCGGCCATTTCGGGCTCTACCGATCTGGAGGTGCGCGACACCAAGCATCTTTACCTCAAACAGTCACAGCTCAAAGACAGGCTTTCTGAGTGGATCGACAGCAAGACTGACTGGCCCGTATTGACCACCTCCATTGCCAAGAAATGGCTGCATGACGGGGACGGTTTGCAAGACCGTGGCATCACCCGCGACCTCGATTGGGGCGTGCCGGTGAAACGCGGCGATCAGGAATGGCCCGGCATGGAGGGCAAGGTCTTCTACGTCTGGTTCGACGCCCCTATCGAGTATATCGCGGCCACGCATGAATGGGCCGACAAGACCGGTGGCGATTGGGAAAGCTGGTGGCGCACGGACAAGGGCGCGGATGATGTGCGCTACGTGCAGTTCATGGGCAAGGACAATGTGCCGTTTCACACGCTCAGCTTTCCGGCCACGATCATGGGCTCGAACGAGCCTTGGAAGCTGGTCGATTATATCAAATCGTTCAATTACCTGAATTACGATGGTGGGCAGTTCTCCACCTCGCAGGGGCGCGGTATTTTTCAGGATCAGGCGCTTGAGATCTTACCTGCAGATTACTGGCGCTGGTGGCTGTTGAGCCACGCGCCCGAAAACTCCGACGCCGAATTCACATGGGAGGCATTCCAGACGGACGCCAATAAGGACCTGGCCGATGTGCTGGGCAATTTTGTGAGCCGTGTCACAAAATTTTGCCGTTCAAAATTCTCCGAGGCGTTGCCAGAGGGCGGCGCGTATGGCCCGGCTGAAACCAAACTGATCGCAGACCTTACCACCAAAATTCGCGCCTACGAGGCCCATATGGCCGATATGGAAGTGCGCAAATCCGCCGCCGAGCTGCGCGGCATTTGGGTGGCGGGCAACGAGTATTTGCAGGCCGAAGCCCCTTGGACCACATTCAAGACCGACCCCGAAAAAGCCGCAATGCAAATCCGGCTCGCATTGAACCTGATCCGGGTCTACGCCGTGCTGAGCGCACCGTTCATCCCGGAGGCCTCCGCCAAGATGTTGTCGGGCATGAACACGCTCGATACCAGCTGGCCCGATGATGTGGAGGCCGCGCTCACGGCCTTGCCTGCGGGCCACGCCTTCACCGTGCCGGAGGTGCTCTTTGCCAAGATCACCGACGAGCAAACGGCTGAATGGGCAGAGCGGTTCGCGGGGACGCGGGACTAGGGCTGCGGCCCTTGGTAGACTGATCGTGACTTGACCAAAGCCGCTTGCGGGCTTTGTGTGGAGGGCATGAAACGCATTCTGTTGCCGCTGCTTTTAGCCCTGCCCGCCACCGGCTTTGCCGCCTGCCCGCCCGTGCCGGACACATCAAACAAGCTCGCCCCTTTGATGGAGGCGGTGCGCGAGGCCCCTGACGAGGCGACGGCGCGCGACCTGAACAACGGCCTTTGGAAAATCTGGACCACTGCGCCGGACGCGGCGGCCCAAGAGATGCTTGACCGTGGCATGTCGCGGCGCGGCGTTTTTGATTTTGTGAACGCGCTGCAGGATTTTGACGCGCTGATCGCCTACTGCCCGCATTACGCGGAAGGGTATAATCAGCGCGCCTTCGTGCATTTCCTGCGCGAAGATTACGAGGCCGCGATGACTGATCTTGTCAAAACGCTGGAGATCACCCCTGACCATATCGGAGCCGCGTCAGGGCTTGCGCTGACCTTGCTCGAACTGGGCAATGAAGAGGCGGGTCAGGCCGCCTTGCGCTACGCGCTTTCGCTGAACCCTTGGCTGCCGGAACGGTTTCGGCTCAAACCCGCCCCGGGGGCCGCAGAAACTGACAGCCAGACCGAACTCTGAGCTTTTCCCCCACGCCCTGCGCGTCTAATGTCGCGCGCACGCCCCTCGTGCCCGCGTGGTGGAATGGTAGACACATGGGACTTAAAATCCCTGGGCCGCAAGGCCGTGCCGGTTCAAGTCCGGCCGCGGGTACCAGCGCGAATGGCTTGGAATTCTTCAGCGCAGGTGCGACAGTTTAGCAAATATCAATGAGTGATAGACAGACTATGTCTGACTCAAAGCAGGACAACGTCTTTACTCAAAGACCCATTTGCGGAGAATCCCAGCATGCTGGACGGGTTTAGCGCCGAAATACTGGCACGGTTTCAATTTGCCTT
>CAYXIZ010000047.1:0-13158 GCA_964465485.1 uncultured Rhodobacterales bacterium
CAGGGCCGACCAGCGGGTTGCCGTCGGGCGTGTAGCAAATCGGGCCGTTGAAATCATCCTTCAGCCCGGAGGTCTCGCAGGACGGCACCCGGTGGATCATCGCCATATATTGCGCCTCAATCCGCTCCAGATCGAGCTGGAACAGATCGGCACGGAAACTGTCCGGCACCCCGTATTCAAACCGCGCAGGCGCGTTCTTCTCATAGACGCCAAGGATCCAGCCGCCGCGCTCCTCGCGCACATAGCTTTGCGCATCGGCGTCACGAATGACGGGGTGTTCGGGGTTGGTTTTGCGCCATTCGACCAGCGCGGGGTCGGTGTCCATGACGATGAATTGATGCTCCACCGGGATGGCGGGGATTTTGATCTTCAACAGCTCGGCGGTGCGCTGCGCGTGGTTGCCGGTGGCGGTGACGACATGCTCGGCGGTGATCACGGTTTGCTCGTCAGAGGCCACCAGATTGCCGCCCTTCTCCACCATCTTCGTCACGGTTACGCGCCACTCGGACCCGGTCCACGCGTAGCCATCGACCTGCCATTTCCGCTCGATCGTGACACCATGTTGCCGCGCGCCCTTGGCCATCGCCATGGTGACGTCAGCAGGGTTAATATAGCCATCCGTGGGGTGGTAAATCGCGCCTTCCAGATCCTCGGTGCGGATCAGCGGCCAGCGGTCTTTTATTTGCGCGGGCGTCATCCATTCGTAAGGCACGCCGACGGTCTCAGCCGTGGCACCGTAAAGCGCATATTCATCCATCCGCGCCTTGGTCTGCGCCATGCGCAGATTGCCCACGATCGAGAAACCCGCATTCAGCCCGGTCTCTTCCTCCAGCGTTTTGTAAAACTTGATGGAATAGTCATGAATATGCGTCGTGGCATAGCTCATGTTGAAATAGGGCAAGAGCCCCGCCGCATGCCAGGTGGAGCCGGAGGTCAGCTCGTCGCGCTCCAACAGCATCGTGTCCCAACCCGCTTTGCCCAGGTGATACGCGACCGAGGTCCCTACGGCCCCGCCGCCCACGACCAATGCTTTGACATGCGTTTTCATGGCACCAAACCCTTTGCGCTAAACCTGCACTTTCATTGCTGGTTTTCGCCGCATCAGGCGTGAGCATGCCGACATTCTGGCGACATTTGCGACCTTCGGGCCGGTTTCGCCCTATTCCTCTTCTTTCGGGAAGGCGCAGTGTTTGAAGCCTCTCTGTGTGGTGCAGATCATGCGTATGCGCTCCTCTTCCTCAGCCTCGTCAGAGCCGTTGGAAGCAAAGAGATCGCCCAGTTTTTCCAGCAGCGATGTTGAGCCCTCCGCCCCCTCCGGCGCGGCGGCGGTGTCAGCCTTATCAGCTGCGCTCTCGGGATCAGCAGCCGCCTGTTGCGCCGCGGCAGGATTGCTGAGATTTTGCGCCATCACCGTGGCGCGCAGATACTCTTCAAGCAGCGCGTAATCGACCCCTTCAAGCACCGCGCGCACCGCCGCATCATCCGCATTGGTGAAGATGAAAATATCGAACAATCCGCCGTAATTTCCTTCAATCCGGCGATAGGAGACAGGGCGCACGTCCTGGCTGAAATAGTTTTTCGACAGCTGTGGCAGCAAGGCATATTGCGTGTCCCCGATAACGGCAAATGCGTTCTCAGGCTCTTTCAAGCCTTCGACAACTGCCCCCATCCGCAGCGCAAGCCCGCCTTCCAGCGTGGTCGGGTCCGGCGCTTTGACCTGCCTGATTTTCAGCGACACGATCTGCGCGCCATTGAGATAGCTGGCTACAGCGCCCTCACGTTTCTTGCGCTGCACAAATCGGAACGCGTCCTGAATGGATTTCTCCGTGTCTTTCACGATGGCGCTGGGCTCGAACGTGACCCCGGTGATCGCCACGCCGTGGGCCACCTCATACTCCGCACGGGTCCACCCTTCAGCTGCGGCGGGCAGTGCTTCGGCGATGGAGAACTCCCGCACCGCCGCCTCCACCGCGCGTTTGGTTTTGAACGCGGCATAGCGGTCGCGGATATACTCCATCGGCCCCAGCTCTTCCGTGCCGAAGGATTTCGCGCCCATTTTATGCTTTTGATATTCCATCACGGCGACGGCACCGAGCCCGACAAAGGCCAGAAAAATCGGTACCAAAATGGAGGCAAATCGGATTGCCATATCTATCGAGCCCCTTTTAACTCCGTCAAAATTGCCAGATAAATCGGGCAGATTTACGACGCCTCAGAGAAATTTCCGTGCCGCAACGCCTGAATTTTTCCAAAATGCAATACGAAGCGCGGGCAGTTTTGCACCGCGACGCCGGGTTTTTCCTTTGCCTGCCTGCGCAACTCGCATACTCTTTAAACATGATCACCTTTCGACCGATGGAGAGATACGTGCCTGTTTTTAAATCTTTTTTATGTGCAGCCGGGATCAGCGCCCTATGTGCCACCAGCGCAATGGCGGCCCAATGCGGCAACAATGCAGGCGGGTTTGCTGCCTGGAAACAGGAATTTGCCCCTGAGGCCGCCGCGGTCGGGATCGGGCAACGCGGGCTGCAGGCCTTGGCCTCGGCCAGCTATTCGCAAAGCACGATCAACGCGGATCGCAACCAGAAAGGCGTGAAATATTCGCTGGACCGCTTCATTAAAATCCGGCTGGGCTCGCTTGACGGTTTTGCCGCCTCCGCCCGCAAACGCAAGAACGCCAACGCCGCCTTCTACCAGTCGCTTGAGCAAAAATATGGCGTCCCGGCCGGCATTTTGCTGGCCATCCACGGCATGGAAACCGGCTTTGGCCGCAACATGGGCAACACCCCGGTGATCGACAGCATCCTGACCGTGGCCTATGACTGCCGCCGCGCGGATTTCTTCACCCCGCACGCGCTGGCCGCACTCAGCATGGTCGACCGTGGCATCCTGTCCCCCGGCCAGCGCGGTGCCGCGCATGGAGAGCTGGGCCACACGCAATTCCTCCCCGGCAACGCGCTGAAATACGGCGTGGACGCCACCGGCGACGGGCGCGCGGATTTCTACAATCAGGCCGACGCGCTGGCCTCCACCGCCAATTTCCTGCGCGCCAAAGGCTGGCAGCCGGGCCAGCCCTATCAACAGGGCACCGCCAATTTCCGGGTGCTGAATGACTGGAACGCGGCCACGGTCTACCAACAGGCCATCGCCCTCTCAGCCGAGCGCATCGACCGCTAACGCCCCAGCTTCTTTTTGCCAAAAATATGCCGGGGGTCTGGGGGCAGAGCCCCCAGCCGGTCGGCGGGCGTCAGCCCGTCGAAACAAACCAAACCGGCCTATAGCATCCCCGGCACGACCTGATCCGGCGGGCGGTGGCCATCATCAAAGGTCTTGATGTTCAGCAGCACCTTCTCGCCCATCTCGATGCGTCCTTCCTGCGTCGCGGAGCCCATATGCGGCAGCGCCACCACCTGCTCAAGATCGCGCAGGCGCGGGTTGATGTCATTGCCCTTCTCAAACACGTCCAGCCCGGCCCCCGCCAGCTCGCCCGCGCGCAGCATCCGCGTCAGCGCGTTCTCGTCAATCACCTCGCCGCGCGACGTGTTCACAATCACCGCCGAGGGCTTCATCAGCTTCAGCCGCCGCGCGTTCAGCAAATGGTAGGTGGAGGGCGTATGCGGGCAGTTCACCGACACGATATCCATCCGCGCCAGCATCTGATCAAGGCTCTCCCAATAGGTCGCTTCCAGCTCATCGGCGATGCCGGGATGAACGGGCGTTCGGTTGTGATAGTGAATTTGCATCCCGAAAGCCCGCGCCCGCCGCGCCACCGCCTGCCCGATCCGGCCCATGCCCAAAATGCCCAAACGGCGCCCGGCAATCCGGCCCCCCATCAGCGCCGTCGGAGACCAGCCATCCCACTCCCCCGATTTCAGCCGTGCAAGCCCTTCGGGGATGCGCCGCGTCACCGCCAACAGCAGCGCCAGCGTCATATCCGCCGTGTCCTCGGTGACGGCCCCCGGCGTGTTGGCCACCAGAATACCCCGCTGCCGCGCCGTGGCCACGTCAATATGATCCACCCCCGCCCCGTAATTGGCGATCAGCTTCAGCCGGTCCCCGGCCTGACCCAAAAGCCCTGCGTCGATCTTGTCGCTCAGGGTCGGCACCAGCACATCCGCCTCGCGCATCGCTAAAGCCAGCTCTTCGCGGGTCATCGGCACGTCGGTCAGCCGCAGCTTGGTGTCAAACAGCTCGCTCATCCGGGTCTCGACCACGTCCGGCAACCGTCGCGTGACAACAACACTCAGCTTCTGTCTTGCCATCTCATGCCTCCCGGCGCTGGAAATCCTGCATCTATGATGACAAGATCACGCCAGAAGGGGCAAGTTCAATAAGCCCCGCATATGGCAAAAATGCACATTGAAATGCAGTCAGGCAGGCGGTCTATGACAATCGGTGTTTCGAAAATCGGTGTTTCGCGCGCGCTTCTGGGCGCGCTGGTGGGTCTGTTGATCACGGCGGCGGCGGCGGCCTCTGAGCGCGGCCCGGTCACCAATTTGCCAATGCCGCGCTTTGTGTCGCTCAAAGCCTCCGAAGGCAATGTCCGCCGCGGCCCCTCGCTGACGCATCGCATCGACTGGGTCTTCACCCGCCGCAACATGCCCTTGCAGGTCGTGGCCGAGCATGGCCATTGGCGCCGGGTGGAGGACCGCGACGGCGCAGGCGGCTGGGTGCATTACTCGCTGCTCTCCGGGGTGCGCACGGTGCTGATTGAAACCGACATGGCCTCCATCCACACCACCGCCGATGAGGCAGCACCGGTCAACGCCTATATCGAGGCCGGCGCCATCGCGCGCCTCGGCAAATGCGAGCCGGGCTGGTGCCGGGTCACCGCAGGTGGGCAAAAAGGCTGGATCAAGCGCGAGGCGTTCTGGGGCATGCTGCCGGGCGAGCAACGGCCCTGAAGAGGCGCACTCACCCGGTTCCGAACACGTCCGAGAGCTGCTCCCAAAGACGCTCCGAGGCCGCCGTCAGCAAATGGCCCTTCTTCATCGCAGGCTTGTAGGACCGCCCGTCCAACAGCCGCGCCACGCCGCCCGCCTCTTGGTAAATCAACACACCTGCCGCATGGTCCCAGACATTCAGCATCCCGTTGAGACAAAACTGCGACGAGCCTTGCGCCAGTAGGCGGTATTCATGGCATGAGCACCGCAACGTCATGGTCCGCCGAAACGAGGGCAGCGTTGCTGCGATCTGCGCTTGGCGTTCCGGGTTGAACAAATACAGCCCCACAAAGCCAAAACAGTCGGACAATTGATCGGGCGCGGCGGGCAGTTGCAAGCGCCGCTTGGTCCCATCCGCCCGGCAAAAATACGCCCCCTCGCCCACGCGCGCCATGACCCAGTCATCATAGCTGGGGTCGTAAAGCAGCCCAAAAACGGTCTCGCCATCCTTGATCACGGACAGGATCACCCCGTATGTGGCGATCCCGTTGGCATAGTTCCAGGTCCCGTCAATCGGGTCGATCACCACCACCAGACCCGGGTCCTTGACGCGGGCCAGCACGGTCTTGTCGGCGGACACCGCCTCCTCGCCCACAATCGCGGCCTCCGGCAGGATGCTGTGCACAGCTTTGGAAATCGCCAGCTCCGCGGCGCGGTCGGCAATGGTCACCAGATCATCCGGCGCCGATTTGGCGTCGATCTGCCCCAGCTCCAGATTGCGAAAATGCGGCACGATCTCCGCGCGCGCCACCTGGCGCACCGTTTCAATTAGCGCGTCGATCTGTTGGTCGTCCATCATGCACTTTCCCCAAAGTCCAGCCCCCCTCAGACCACTCACGGGCGGGCAATGCAACCATCATTGCTTAAAAAATACTCCGGGGGCGGCGCAGCCGGGGGCAGAGCCCCCACACAAAACAAAGCTGGGCCGCAGGCACATTTGGGTCACGCCACCTTGTCGAGACCCCGCCCTTTGAGCAGCGCGGCCACGCCCGGCATCTTGCCCCGGAACGCCGTGTAAAGCACATCCGCCTCCTGCGAGCCGCCAGCAGACAGGATATGGCGTTCCAGCTTGCCCGCCATCTCCGCATCAAACGCGCCGCCTGCCTCCTCAAAGGCCTCAAACGCGTCGGCATCCATCACCTCGGACCACATGTAGGAATAATAGGCGCTGGAATAGCCGTCTCCGGCAAAGACATGCGCAAAATGCGGTGTCGCGTGGCGCATGCGGATGGCATGCGGCATGCCGAGACCGTCCAATATCTCGCGCTGCCGGGCCATGATATCATCCGGCACCGGGCCGTTATGAAACTCCAGATCCACCAGGGCGGAGGCCACATATTCCACCGTCGCAAACCCCTGATCATAGGTCGCGGCGTTGAGCATTTTCTCCAGCAGGTCGCCGGGCATGGCCTCGCCGGTTTTGTAATGCGTCGCGTGTTTTTGCAGCACCTCGGGCACTTCCAGCCAATGCTCATACAGCTGGCTGGGCAGCTCCACAAAATCGCGCGGCACGGAGGTGCCGGAGATCATCTCATAGGTCACATCCGACAGCATCTGGTGCAGCGCGTGGCCAAATTCGTGAAACAGGGTCCGCGCGTCGTCATAGGACAAAAGCGCCGGGTCGCCCTTTGCGAAATTGCACACGTTTATGACATGCGGGCGGATGTCGGCCTTCAGTTTCTGTTGGCTGCGCAGCGCCGAGCACCACGCGCCGGAACGTTTGCCGGAACGTGCAAAATAATCCCCGATAAACACCGCAATATGCTGCCCGTCGCGGGTCACTTCCCATGCGCGGGCATCCTTGTGATGCAGCGGCACGTCCAGCGGCGCGAAGCTGAGGCCGAACAGGCGGTTGGCGCAGTCAAATGCCGCCTCAATCATCGTGTCGAGCTGCAGATAGGGCTTCAGCGCGGCCTCATCGAGGTCATGCTCCACCGCGCGGCGTTTCTCGGAATAATAGCGCCAATCCCACGGCTCCAGCCGCCCGTTGACGCCATCCTCATGCATCATCGCCTCCAGCTTTGCGCCGTCCAGCTCCGCCTGCGCGCGTGCAGGCTGCCAGACCTGCATCAACAGGTCGCGCACATTCTCGGGCGTTTTGGCCATCTCCGTGACCAGCTTATAGTCGGCAAAGGTCTCATGGCCCAGAAGCTGCGCCCGCTCGCGGCGCAGTTGCAGGGTTTCGAGCGCAATCGCGCGGTTATCCGTCTCGCCGCCGCCCGCGCCCCGCGCGGTCCAGGCCTCATAAGCTGTCTCGCGCAGATCACGCCGGTCGGAATATTGCAGGAAGGGCACGATCAGCGACCGCGACAGGGTGATCACATAGCCCGCAACGCCCTTCTCTTCGGCCGCCGCCTTGGCGGAGGCCACGACGAAATCGGGCAGCCCGCTTAGATCATCCGCGCCGATTTCCATGAACCAGTCGCGCTCGTCGGCGAGCAGGTTTTGCGTGAATTCGGTGCCGATCACGGCGAGGCGGTTTTTGATCTCTTTCAACCGCTCATACTCCGCGCCCTCAAGGCCAGCGCCTGCGCGTTGAAAGCTGCGCCGTTGCAGGAACAAAACGCGCTGCTGCTCATCGCTGAGGCCGAGGCTCTCGCGCCCGTCCCACAGAGTCTCGACCCGTGCCGCCAGCGCCCGGTTCATCATCACCTCGGAGCCCCATGCAGCCAGCTTGGGCGAAAACGCCCGCATCAATTCCTCGCGTTTGGGGTTCGAATCCACGCCTGCCAGCAGGTAAAACGGCGAGAGCGCCTTCTCCATCCCCTCGCCCATCAGCGCCAGCGCGTCGATTGTGTTGGCAAATGTTGCAGGCTCCGCGTTGTCGGCGATGGCCGCCAGCTGCGCGCGCGCCTCCGTGAGCGCCTGCGCGAAGGCGGGCTCGAAATCATCGTCGGATATGGCATCAAATGGCGGCAGCTCAAAGGGGCTGGTCCAGGGGGCAAGCAGGGGATTGGTGGTCATGTGGGGGGTCTCCTTTGTCCCTAAACTAGCCGCGCTGCCCCCGCGCACAAGGGGGCAGGCCGCGCGGTCGCGCATTTGTTTTTTGAGCCGCCCGAGCCCCGGCGACGAGAGCAGCCTCGCCGCTCACAAATGGGCATATGCCCGCGCGCGTGACCCTCTGCACCGTGGTTTTCACTGGGGTGATCACTGTCATATCTCGCGTTTTATTCCCCATGATTGCCCAAATCCCCACCCGCTAAGGTGCTGTCACGAAAACTTTATCTCGTAATCTCAATGGGAGGGGACACCCAATGAATAAAATGCTCGCCGAATTTATCGGCACTTTCACACTGGTCTTTCTGGGCTGCGGCTCAGCCGTTCTGGCCACCGTCAACCCTGATCTCGGCCCCGGCCTTGTCGGCATCAGCCTGGCCTTCGGCCTTGCGCTGATCGGCATGGCCTACGGGATCGGCGCCGTTTCAGGCTGCCACATCAACCCGGCCGTGTCGCTGGGCGCGATGCTCGCGGGTCGCATGGACAGCGGCGAAATGTTCAAATACTGGGGCGCGCAAGTGGGCGGCGCCATTGTTGGCGCATTGATGCTGGTGCTCATCATGAGCGGCAAGATCGGCGGCTATGACGGCGGCTACGGCGCGAATGGCTGGGGCGAGGGATATCTGGGCGAATACGGCCTGATCTCTGCCTTTATCTTCGAGATCGTGGCAACTTTCCTCTTTGTTGTCGTGATCCTTGGCTCGACCGGCAAAGGCGCTGCCACCGCAATCGCGGGTCTCGGCATCGGCCTGATGCTGGTGGTGATCCATATCGTGGGCATCAACGTGACCGGCGTGTCGGTGAACCCGGCCCGCTCTATTGGACCGGCGCTCTTCTCGGGCGGCACGGCCATGGCGCAGCTCTGGCTCTTTATCGTGGCCCCTATGATCGGCGGTGCGGCGGCTGGTATCCTGTTCAAAACAGGCATGCTCGACGCCGAAGAAGCCCCGGAAACGGATGTGAAGGTTGACGCCAAGGCATAAAACCTGACCACAATGAAACAAAAGAGAAGGGCGGGGTTTTGCGACCCCGCCCTTTTTCTATGTCTCGGCTTCTATGTCTCGGCACGCCCCCCCCCCCACGCATTTGGGAAATCCGCCCAGAAATGCTACGCTACGCGCATTTAATACTGAATTTTCAAACGGAGACGGTTTTATGCGCGCGCTCTTATTTCTTCTGGCCGCCCTGTCGCTGACGGCTTGCGGCGTCGACAGCCGGGGCATCATCAGCCAAATCCATGACGCGGAAATCGGGCCCGACACGGTCCGGGTGGAGCTGCGCGGCATGACCGATTTTGTGGTCCTGCGCAGCGGGGATCGGGGCGCGTTTGGCGGCGCGCGGGATGGCGAGTTGCAGGACATGACCCTGTCGCTGTCCGCGCAGGACGAGTTCTCCTCCGCGAGGGGCTCGGGCAACAATGTGGGCATTTCAAACCGGACCGACCCCGATAGCGACCACATCACCTATACCACCATCGGCGCGGGCGACGAGGTGTTCTGGCAGCGCTCGGCGACCTACACGGACGAGCGGATCTGGGTGAATATGCCCCGCGACGCGGTGCTGACGCTGCGCATGCAGGGCCGCGACCTTGATTGCACGGGGGAGCGGATCTGCGGCCGGGATGATGACGGGGCATTCACCGCGATCATCTTGCTGCCCGTAGCACCCGCACGCCTGTCGGATGGCTGCCCTGCGTCTCAGCGGTTCAACTGGACGCAAATAGATGGTGACTGGCTGTTTGAAGGGGCACGGTCATGGTCGAACCAGCTTTCTCACCGTCCGGTGATGCGCCCGCTCAACGGCTTTATCTGCATCACCACGCCGGTGCCGGATACCTAGCTTTTCTTCGCCGCCGGCTTCTTCTTGCTCTCCATCGCGTCAAGACGGGCTTTCAGTGCCTCATTCTCCTCGCGGGCCTTTTGGGCCATGGCACGGACGGCGTCGAACTCGTCACGGGTGACAAAATCGCGGTCGGCCAGCCAGCGGTCCATCATCGACTTCATCGCATTTTCGGCCTCTGATTTGGCCCCTTGCGCCACGCCCATGGCGTTGGTCATCAGCTGCGACATGTCGTCGAAAAATCGGTTCCGGGTTTGCATGGTCTTCTACCTCACGTTTCGTTGCACCCTATATGGGGCCACCGCGCGGGTTTCTCAAGGTTGACAACGTCGCAGGCCCGTCGCACTCAACGAGGTATGACCGCTTTTACCCTGCCCTTTCCCGATATCGGACCCAATATTGTCGCCATCGAGCTGATGGGCCGCGAGTTCGCCCTGCGCTGGTACGCGATGGCCTATATCGTGGGCATTCTGATCGGCTGGTTCATGGCCACACGGCTGCTGAACCGCGAGATCCTGTGGCCGCGCAACACGCGCCCGCTGACCTCCGAGCAGATGTCCGACCTGATCACATGGATCATTCTGGGCGTGGTTTTGGGCGGCAGGCTTGGCTTTGTGCTGTTCTATCAACCGGCCTACTACGCCCGAAACCCCGGCGAGATTCTGCAAATCTGGCAGGGTGGTATGTCCTTTCACGGCGGCGCGCTGGGCGTTTTGATCGCCGGGCTGATTTTTTGCTGGCGCAACAACGTCTCGCCGCTCAGCGTGGGCGACCTGATCGTGGTCTGCACCCCGCCCGCCATCTTGCTGGGCCGAATCGCCAATTTCATCAATGCAGAGCTGTGGGGCCGCCAGACGGAGCTGCCCTGGGGCGTGATCTTCCCCGGCGACGCGGCACAGGCCTGCGCCACGGTGGAGCAGCTTTGCGCCCGCCACCCCTCGCAGCTTTATGAGGCGCTGCTGGAAGGGTTGATCCTTGGCGTGGTGTTGCTGTGGCTGGCGGTGCGCAAACACTGGTTCAAAATGCCCGGCGCGCTGATCGGCGTGTTTCTGGCAGGCTACGGCATCGCGCGGTTTGCGGTGGAATTCGTGCGCCAGCCCGACGCGCATTTCGTGTCGGAGACCAACCCGCTGGGCTATGCTTGGCAATTTGGCGAGCTGGGCCTGACCATGGGCCAGTTGCTGTCGAGCCCGATGATCATCGTGGGGCTGCTGTTCATTATGATCGCCCGCCGCCGCCCGCGTCACCCGCGCCCATGAGCCAAGCCGTGAGCCTGAAGGCGCAGCTTCTCCAGCGCATCGCGCTGGACGGCCCGTTGCGCCTGTCGGACTATATGCAGACCTGCCTGCTGGACCCGCAGCACGGCTATTACGCCACCCGCGACCCGCTGGGAGCTCAGGGCGATTTCACCACCGCGCCGGAGATTAGCCAGATGTTTGGCGAGCTGCTGGGCCTTGCACTGGTGCAGGCGTGGCAGGATCAGGGCGGGCGCCCATGTGTTTTGGCGGAGCTTGGACCGGGACGCGGCACTCTGATGGCCGACATGCTGCGCGCCGCCGCGCGCGTGCCGGAATTTGCCCCTGAGCTGCATCTGGTCGAAGCCAGCCCCGCCTTGCGCGACGTGCAGGCCAAGACGCTGAGCGCGTATCAGGTGACATGGCATGACGATGTCTCGACCCTGCCGCAAGCGCCGCTCTATCTGGTGGCCAACGAGTTTTTCGACGCGTTGCCCATCCGGCAGTTTATCCGCACAGGTCGCGGCTGGAGCGAGACGCGCGTGGGCGCCAAAGGCGACACCCTGCAATTCGGCCTGACCGAGCCCACCCCGATGGAGGCCTTGGCCGACCGGCTTGCCGACACGGCCGATGGCGATGTGGTGGAACTGTGCCCCTCGGCCTCCGCGATCATTGCGCAGATCACGCAGCGGATTGCGGATCATGGCGGCGCGGCGATTGTGGTGGATTACGGCGACTGGCGCTCCAAAGGGGATACGTTCCAAGCGGTGCAAAACCACGCGCCCTGCGACCCGCTGGCAGACCCCGGCGCGGCGGACCTGACCGCCCATGTCGATTTCGCGGCTTTGGCGGCGGCGGCAACCTGCGCGGCCACCCCGATGGTGGAGCAAGCCACGCTGTTGCACCGGCTGGGCATCGGGCCGCGCGCGCAGGTTCTGGCGGAGAAGCTGGATGAGCAAGGCAGCGAAGATGCGCTGCAAAGCCATCTCGCCGCCTATCGCCGCTTGACGGAACCCTCCGAAATGGGGACCCTTTTCAAAGCAACCGCGTTCCACCCATTAGGAACCCCGCCCCCGCCCGGATTTGACACCGGAACACTGCCATGACGCTTGAGATCATCACCGCTGACGCGCTCTCGGATTTCCGCCACGGGTTTTTCACCCGGCGGGGCGGCGCGTCCTCGGGCGTGTTCGAGGGGCTGAATTGCGGCTACGGCTCCAGCGATCAAAGAGATGTCGTCGCCACCAACCGCGCCCGCGTCGCGGACGCCATGGAGGTGGAGCCGGTGGCGCTGGTGGGCGTGCATCAATACCACTCCGCCGAGGTGGTCAACATGACCGGCCCCACCGACCTGCGGCCCAAGGCGGATGCGATGGTGACCGCTACGCCGGGGCTGGCGCTCAGCATCCTGACCGCCGATTGCCAGCCGGTGCTCTTTGCCGACGCCGAGAACGGCGTGATCGGCGCGGCCCATGCGGGCTGGGGCGGTGCGCTGGGCGGCGTGCTGGAAGCCACGATCGACAAAATGGAAACCTTGGGGGCTGCGCGCGACCACATCCAAGCCGTGATCGGGCCGTGCATTTCGCAAGCCGCCTATGAGGTCGGCCCCGATTATATGGACCGGTTTCTGGACGACGACCCCGAGAACGCGCGGTTCTTTGCGCAAGGCGAAGGCGACCGGGTGCAGTTCGATTTGCCGGGCTATGGGCTCAAGCGGCTGCGCGACGCGGGCGTGCAGGCCGAATGGACCCGCCATTGCACCTATAGCGACCCCGCGCGGTTCTTTTCCTACCGCCGCTCGGTCCATGGCAAGGAGGCCGATTACGGCCGACTCATCGCGACAATCCGCATCTAGGGCCTGATTGTTTCTTAAATCGTGACAATTTCCGGGCGGTTGAGGCCGCAAATCCGCCCCAAAACGGTACCGCAGATCACCTAAAAACGCGCAATTTTCCTTAAATTTGAGGCAGTTGCGCCTGACCATGTTTCACCCCCATGTGGCCCGGATCGCACGCAATATTTTGTGCAGGCGGCCATTCTCTTGCCCGAATGGGTTTGCATACAGGACGGGCTCCTTGTCTTGGGGCGAAACAACCGGCTCGGACCAAAGGCTGTACTCGAAGGCAGCAGGTCCGGGCCGACTA
>CAYXIZ010000047.1:13258-16099 GCA_964465485.1 uncultured Rhodobacterales bacterium
AACCAAAGGACGCAGACCATGGCGAAACAAAAACGTTGGATCACAGCCGCGATTGAAGAGAGCGCGACCTGCGATATCCCAATGCCGTGGAACCGTGGTCAGTCGGACCTTTGGAAAACCCGTTTTGTCTGCACGGCTCAGGTGTTCAAGACCCCCCCCTTGAAGAAGCCAGAAATGGTTTCTGCCTAAGTCATCCCATGTCGCAGACACAAAAAGGCGTCCGCATGTCCTCCCACATGCGGGCGCTTTTTTATTCCGCGCTGTAATGTTGCCAGAACGGTGCCATCTCGGCCTCATGCCGCTTCCATGCCCCAACTGACGAGCTGTAGATCGGCTGGCGCACCTGCGTGCTGGACAGCGTGTCGACCTTGCGGGACGTGTCGTAAAACGACAGGCAGGCCTCTTGCCAATCGAGCCCGGCCTTGGCCACCAATGCGCGGGTCTGGGCCTCGGGCTCGGCAATCAACGCCTCATAGGACTGCTCCGAAAAAGCATCGGGCAGCGCGGCCCGCCACGCGTCAATCTGGCGTTCAAACAGCGTCATGAACTGCGCGATCCCCGGCAAGCTGGCCGCGTAGCGATGCGTCCCGAAAGCGAAGAGGTTTTTGTAAAGTGACAGCGCGTTGTCACCCGGATCGCGGCGCACCACGATGATCCTGGCCTGCGGCAAGGCGTGGCGGATGAAGCCGATCATACTGTAGCTGCTGATTGATTTGTCGGTGACAAACCGCGCGCCCGCGTAGCGGCTGGAGAGCGTGTCGAGATAGGTGGCTCCCGCCTCCTGCAAGCCCTTTGAGAGGGCAGCGGTGTCAAAGTCCTGCGCCAGAACATCCCCCATCAACCCGCCCAGAACGGAAAGCTCCCCCGCGCCCGCGCAGTCCGAATGAGAGGCGAGGATCTGCTCGATCAGCGTCGTGCCGGAGCGCGGCATGCCGGTGACAAATATCGGGGTCGGGCCTTTGGGCTGAGCCGCCTCAGGCAGGTCCGCTGCGGCCAGCATCGCCCATTTCGCCTGCCACGTCTCCATCTGCGCGACATCCGCGGCGAGGTCATAAGCATAGGTCTTTGCCAGCTGCGCATTGGCCTGATCCAGCGCGCGGAACATCTTGTCGGGCTGGCCCGTGTCTTCCATCGCCTTGGCCAAAGCATGGCCCAGATAGACCCGGCCCGGATCGTTTTTCGACGTCCTTTTCAGAGCCGCCTCGATCTGCGCGATCACCGGGTCCTGCGGCTGCACCTTCGCGACAGAGGTATAGGCATGATAATGCGCGCCTTGCTTCGGGGCCGCCTTGATCGCTTCGCGGGCGGCCTCCAGAGCCTCCTCCGTGCGACCCGTGTCACGCAGAAGTGCGGCTTTGCGGGCCCATGCGAAATCATTGCCCGGCGACAGGGCCAAAGCCGCGTCAAAGGAGGCAAGGGCGGCCTCGGGATCATCCAAAGCGGCCTGCACCATGCCCAGCTCGACCCGCGCGCGCGCGGAGTTCAGGCCTTTGTCCAGCGCCTCGCTGATCAGCGTCAGCGCCTCTTGCGGCTGGTTGCGCCGGGCGGCGATCAGGCCTTTGTAGAAGGTGATCTCCGCAAAGCGGTCCAGCCCTGTCGATTTTCCGGAGCCCGCGCGGGCCAGAAGCTTGGCCAGATTGTCGATATTGGGGTGGCGGGAGGCCATCTCCAGATAGGCCAGCCAGATGGCGGGCTCTTGCGGTTTCAGGCGCAAAGCGGCCTCGAAATGCGTGGCGGCCTCGGCGATCTGACGCCGGGCGGCGGCCACCCGGCCCATGTTGAACTGCACCTCGGCCAGCTTCGGGTTGGCTTTCAGCAACCGCGCATAGCCCTTTTGCGCCTCATCCAGCCGTCCGGCCTGCTGAGCCGCCAACGCCTTGGCATAGGTCTTTTTGATCATCTCTGGGGTCATCATCCCTGTCGCCTAGCATGGCAAAGGGGGCTGGGCCAGCGCCCGGTGCGCGGGCCATCGATTCGCGCCACCCGCGCAGGTGCTGCCCGCAATTGTGGCGGAACTCATTCCTTGCGCAGAAACAATGAACGCGGGTGGGCGTCATTGGTGACGATCTTCCCTCTATTGACCTCATTTCATTGACTTTTAGGCCTGTTTACGTGGTATTGTTGGGCACACACACTCAAAACATACTGCATAACGGTGGGGACCGTGCAGGCTTGCAAGACCTTAAAAGGACAGCGCATGACCTATTCCCGCACCGTGCGACGCAGATGGCCTGCCAGCCATCAGGCCGACGCTGCGACCTCGTCTCTCGGGCAGCGCCACATCGCGCCCAAGATGGCCTGCGATGTCAGCTGGTTGAACCCCGACGGCACGGCTGGCAGCTCCAACATCATGGCCCCTGCCCTGCCGATGATCGAAGCCGCCTGCGGCAATGTCGCGCGCGGCACGCTGATCTCGACCTCCGATGGCCCCATCGCCGTGGAGGACCTGACCCCCGGCACCCCTATCCTGACCAGCGAATACGGGCCCTTGCCGTTGCAATGGGTGGGCTCGACCATGCATGCGGGCAGCGACGCGCCCGGTCAGGACAGCGCCAAGCTTTACCGGGTCACGGCGGACGCCTTCGGCCTGGCCAAACCCGCCGCAGACCTGATGCTGGCCCCGCGCTCCCATATCCTGATGCGCCACGCCGCCTGCCGGGAGCTGTTTGGCGTTGATCTGGCCTTCGCCCCGATCCGCGCCTTTGAGGACGGGTTGCAAGTGGTGGCGATCACGCCGATCTCCGGCATTCAGCTCTATAATCTGGCCTTTGACCGGCAGGCCACGATCATCGCCAATGGTGTGGAGGTCGAAAGCTTCCACCCCGGCCCCTTCGCCGAAAC
>CAYXIZ010000048.1:0-16096 GCA_964465485.1 uncultured Rhodobacterales bacterium
GCCAGAATGCCGATGGTCGCATAAAGCCCGCAGACCACATCCGCGATGCCCACAGCCACTTTCATTGGCTGGCCGTCGGGTTCGCCCGTCAGCGACATGATCCCGCCATAGCCCTGCGCCATCAGATCATATCCCGGCTTTTCGCGGTTCGGCCCGGTCTGACCAAAGCCAGAAATCGAGCAATAGATCAGATGCGGATGCGCCTTCAGCAGGCTGGCCTGATCCAGCCCGTATTTTTCCAGCCCACCCGGTTTGAAATTCTCAATCACCACATCGGCGGAGGCCGCCAGTGCGCGGATCGTTTCCTGCCCCTCTTCGCTGGCAATATCGACGGAGATCGACAGCTTGTTGCGATTGGCGCACATGAAATAGGCGCTCAGATCGGTCTTCTCGCCATCCAGCCCATTCACGAACGGAGGCCCCCATCCGCGCGTGTCATCGCCGCCCGATTTGGGGTTCTCGATCTTGATCACCTCCGCGCCCAGATCGCCCAGAAGCTGGGTGCAAGTTGGCCCTGCCAAAATCCGCGACAGGTCAAGAACCTGCAACCCGTCCAAAGCGCCTTTGGGAAACATCAAATCCGCCCGTCATAGCTGTTGCGATCAATCACGGCGGCGATCACCGTGAAGGTCTCCGCGCCTTGCGCCTCTTGAAGGGCCGCGCGCAGCTCGTCGCGGTTGGTGACCGTGTGCCCAAAGCCGCCAAAGGCCTGCCCTATGGCCGCAAAATCGTGCCGCCCAAAATCAACGCCGCGATTGGCCATTTGCCGTTGGCGCTGTTTCAACTCGATCAGCGCGAGGCTGGCATCGACGAAGACCACGAAAATGGTGTTCAGCCCATGCTCGGTGGCGGTGGAGAGCTCGCCTGCCACCATCAAAAACCCCGCATCGCCCGAGAAACTGACCACGCAACGGTCAGGGTCCGCATATTTCGCACCCATCGCCAGCGGAACCGCGCAGCCCATGGTGCAAAGCGCTGTTGATTGCACGAGGCCCTTGGGCTGAAAGCAGCGCCACATCTGGCTCAGCAAAATCCGGTGCGCGCCACTGTCCACGGTGGCAATCGTGTCCTTGGGCAAGACCTCATTGCACAGCGCAATCACAGCACCGGGGCCCCACTCCTCGTCGCGCGGGAAGGCCTCGCCCAGCGCATCCTGCAGCTGCGCAATCTCGCCCCCCTGCCACACATCCGGGGGCGCAGCACTGTCCATCGCGGAGAGCGTGGCGCCGGTATCGGCCACAAAGCTGAGCCCCGCCTGATGCATGTAGTGATCATTTGGCACCGCCGTGATGTCGATCACGCGCGTCTCTGCCGGGTCCCAGACCTCGCGCCAGCCGGGGCGCATCTCAATCGGGTCATAGCCCACGCAGATCACCAGATCAGCGGCCCGCACAAAGGGCAGCAGGTGCTTGTCCGCCAAGGGCGACAGCCCCGCCCCGCCCAGACAGAGCGGGTGATCCTCGGGCAGCACGCCTTTGGCCTTGTAGGTGGTCACCACCGGGATGCCCCGCGCCTCCGCAAAAGCCTGCAACGTCGCGGCGCTGCCGTCTTTCAGCACATCTAGGCCCGCCACAATCACAGGCCGCGCGGCCTCAGACAGCCACGCGGTGGCCGTCGCCAAATCATCCGGCGCAGGCACAGTGGGAGAAGCCGCAGCCCTGCGGCGCGGCTTTGGCGATGCAACCGCATCCGCCACGGAAATCGGCACGTCGATATGCACCGGGCCTTCACGGCCCTCCGTCGCGATGCCCACCGCCTTGTCGGCAATGATATCCGCGCCCTCTGCGGTCAGGGTGAAGGTCGCCTTGGTGATCTCGTCAAACACCGCGCGGTGGTCGAGCACCTGATGGGTGTAGGTCAGCGCCTCATCAGCATCGACGCAGCCCGTCAGCACGATCAGCGGCACGCGGTCCTGATGCGCGTTGGCCACCACATTGACGCCGTTCATCGCGCCGGGGCCGACCGTGGCCACCAGAATGCCCGGCGCGCCGTTCACATGATGCACGCCTTCGGCCATGAACCCAGCGGCGTTTTCATGCTTGCACAGGATGAACTCGATCCCGGCCTGCTCCAGCGCGTCAATGATGGTCAAGACCTCGCCGCCCGGCATCCCGAACGCATGGCGGCACCCGGCCTCATAAAGGCGCTTGGCCACCAGATCAGCGGCGCGTGTTGGTTGGGTCATGAAAGGCGTCTCCCGAGGCAGTCTGTATCTGTCGCTTTATTGCACGGCTGTTTGCGCAATGGCCATAAAGATTGCGTCCAGCTCACCCGCTGCAACGCCAAGCTCCGGCCCCGCCTCGGCCATATAGGGCGCAAAAACCGTCGAGGGGGTCTTGTAGGACAGGGTTGCCGACCCGTCCTCGTTTTCCGTCACATAGACCCGCACCGGGGCCTCGATCATCGCCGCCGTGGACAGCCCCAGAATGCGCACCGCGTAGACGTTGTTAAAGAGCCCGATCACCCGATTGCCCGGAATGGTGATCCCGCGCGCCTTCGCGGCCGCCGTTGGCCCCGCTTGGGTGACGACGCCCATCTTGTTGGACTTGGCCGCGCTCTTCACAGAGGCCACCAGGTCCTTGAAAGACTTCGCGCTCTCCATCACCACCCAGCCGTCGCGCGGGGCCATCTCCGCCTGCGCGGCCCAGCCCCAAACCATCATCACCACGATCAAAACAGCGCGCATCACTCGTCTCCATTTGGTCAAAAATACTCAAATTCCCATGCCAGAGCCCGAGCCTGCAGGCCAATCACGTCTGCGCCAACGCCCGCCAAAACGCACAACACCCCGGACGCCGTCAGGCACCGGGGTGTTGCAAAACATCATGCGCCGCGTCAGCGGCTCAATCAGGTCACATGCGGGAGGCGACGTTTTCCCAGTTGACCAGATTGTCCATGAAGTTGGTCAGGTATTTCGGGCGCGCGTTGCGGAAGTCGATGTAATAGCTGTGCTCCCAGACGTCGCAGCCCAGCAATGCCGTTTGACCAAAGCAAAGCGGGTTCACGCCGTTTTCGGTCTTGGTCACTTTCAACCCGCCATCGGCGTCCTTGACCAGCCAGCACCAGCCGGAGCCGAACTGACCGGCACCCGCCGCCGCGAACTCTTCCTTGAACTTGTCAACGGAGCCGAAGCTGTCTTTCAGCGCGCTTTCCAGCTCCGACGGCATGGCGGATTTGCCCGGACCCATCATCTCCCAGAACTGGTTGTGGTTCCACAGCTGCGAAATGTTGTTGAAAATCCCGTTCTGCGCCACGGCGGAGGCGTCATAGGTGCCAACGATGATCTCTTCGAGCGACTTGCCTTCCCATTCGGTGCCCTCGATGGCCTTGTTGCCATTGGTGACATAGGCATTGTGGTGCAGGTCGTGGTGGTATTCCAGCGTCTCTTTGGACATGCCGTTATCGGCCAGAGCGTCATGCGCATAGG
Source organism: uncultured Rhodobacterales bacterium (assembly GCA_964465485.1). Lineage (GTDB taxonomy): Bacteria > Pseudomonadota > Alphaproteobacteria > Rhodobacterales > Rhodobacteraceae > Litoreibacter. Next base: position 3,428 of record CAYXIZ010000048.1, read on the forward strand.
GAAGGTCGGGAAGTTCAAAAGCCATGTGAAAGCCCTCATCAGGTTGGTGTTGCGGTCTGCTCCCTAACTGAGCGCGCGGGAGGCTTGCGTCAAGCAACTCGTGTCAAAACAGGCCAGTTTCCGTTCCGGGCTGTGCGGCGCGTTTGAGCAGCTCGAACACGTATTCTGCCTGCGAGCGGAAACACATCACCTCGATTGTCTCCGCGTCCCGCAGCCAGAACGCCGCCGGGGCCTGCGCCAGCCGGGTGCGCCGTATCTCGCCTGCCGTAAAGGCGTCCAGCGCCATATCCACCGGGGCCAGCTTTGCGATTACGTCGCGCGCGCCCTCGCCGCTGATGGCAAAGACCGCCCGCGCATCCGACATGTTTGCGGCCAGAAAATGCTGTCCGGCCAGCGCTTTCGACAGCTCCGCCACGCCTGCCTCGGCCTTGGCGTAGGGGCAAAGGATCAACAGCTCGTCGGGGCTCATCCAGGCCACGCCATGGCTGTCGCTAAGCACACAGCCCCGCGTGCTCGGCACGCCTAAACCCGTTAGCGCCTTGACCGCTTTCTTTAGTGGGGCCGAAGCTAAGTCGCCGCGCAGGGTGATCATGCCGCGCAGGCCCTGCTCCGTGATGGTCGCAAAACCAGCATAAGCCTCGCCTTGCAACGCGCTGACAGCATTAGACATTTTGCTTCTCTCCCTCGCGGTCATAAAAGACCGGATCGACAATTTTGACCTTCACGTCGGAGCCGTCCAGCTTGGGGAAGGAGATCACCTCCCCCATCCGGTCCGGCCCGTTCAGCACCAGCCCCATGGCGATGCCGCGCTCCAGATTGGCCGAATAATAGGTGGAGGTCACACGGCCCTGCGTCTCCCGCTGGCCGTTTTCATTCTCACCCTCAGCCACCGCATAAGCCCCGTCCGGGATCACCGAGCCATCCACGGTTTCCAGCCCCACCAGCTTCCAGCGGTTCGGATCCGTCATATGGTCCCGCTGCTGCGCGCGTTTACCCAAGTAGTCGTCCTTCTTCTTGGACAGCGCCCAATGCAGGCCAAGGTCTTGCGGGATTACCGTGCCGTCGGTCTCGTCGCCGATCATGATGAAGCCCTTCTCAGCGCGCAAAATGTGAAGACATTCAGTGCCATAGGCGGTGACGTTAAACTCGTGCCCCGCCTCCCAGAGCGCGTCCCAAAAGGCGCGACCCTGGCTGGCGGGTACTGCAATCTCGTAGCTCAGCTCGCCCGAGAAGGAGATGCGGAACGCCCGCGCGTCAAACCCGCCGATCTGCCCCTCTTTCCACTCCATAAAGCCCAGTGCCTCCTTGGAGACATCCATGCCGCCCAGCTTCTCCAGCACCTTGCGGGCATTCGGGCCAACCACGGCGATCTGCGCATATTGCTCCGTCACATTGGCAGTGTAGACCTTCCAGTCCCACCATTCGGTTTGCAGCCATTCCTCTAAATGGGCGTGGATTCGCGAGGCCCCCCCGGTGGTGGTGTGGCAGAGCCAAGTATCGTCATCCAACCGCGCCACCACGCCGTCATCGCTGAGGAACCCGTTTTCTGAGCACATCAGCCCGTAGCGGCATTTGCCCGGCTTCAGATTGGACATCATATTCGTATACATCATGTCAAGGAAACGCCCCGCATCAGGCCCCTTCACGATGATCTTGCCCAAGGTGGAGGCATCAAGCAGCCCGAGGCTCTCGCGCACGGCTTTGACCTCGCGGTTCACCGCGTTCTCAATGCTTTCGCCGCTGCGCTTGTAGCAATAGGCGCGCCGCCAGTGGCCGACGGGTTCCCACTCCGCGCCGTTCTCCTCGCCCCAACCGTGCAGCGGGGTTTTGTCCACGGGTTGGAACAGCTCACGCGACGCCTCGCCAGCAATCGAGCCCATCGAGATCGGATGATACGGAGGCCGGAAGGTCGTCGTCCCGACTTTCGGAATTTCATCGTTCAAACTGTCAGCAAGGATCGCCAAGCCGTTGATGTTGCTCAACTTCCCTTGATCGGTCGCCATGCCCAGCGTCGTGTAGCGCTTGGTGTGTTCGACGCTTTCAAAGCCCTCTTGCGCGGCGAGTTGCACGTCGGACACCTTCACGTCGTTCTGATAGTCCAGCCATGTCTTCGAGCGTAGCTTGTAGACCGCCCCTTGCGGCATTTTCCACACGGCGGCCATCGGAGCCATGGGCTCGTCTGCCGCCTTGGCGGCGACCTCGCGCGAAGCCTTGCCGCCAATCGTCTTGATCACCGCCTGCGCCCGCTGATGCGCGTCGCTCAGGCAGTCGCCGGTGCTCATCTGCCCGTTGGCGGCGCCCACGACGCTGACAAACCCTGCGCCATCCGCGCCCAAAGGCGGGCGGTCATGGTCGGGGCGGAAATGGGCCTGTGCCGCGTCCCAGATCAGCTTGCCGCCGCAATGGGACCACAGATGCACCACCGGGGACCAGCCGCCGGACATGGCAACCGCGTCGCATGTGATCTCTTCCAGCACCGCGCCCTCGCCCGCCTGCGCGCAGATGGAGACGCTTTCAACGCGCTTGCCCCCCTTCACGCTGGAGATGCCCTTGCCGGTCTCGACCCGGATGCCAAGCGCTCGGCAGTCCTCCATCAACGCGCCGCCGCCCTCGGGGCGCGCGTCCAGAATGACCGGCACTTCAAGGCCCGCTTTCTTCAAGGCCAGCGCCGTGCGGTAGGCGTCGTCATTATTGGTCACAACCACGGTGCGGTCGCCCGCCGAAACGCCGTAATTGACCACGTAATCGCGCAAAGACGCCGCAAGCATCACGCCCGGAATGTCATTGCCCGCAAAAGACAAGGGCCGCTCCAGCGCGCCAGTGGCCGTGATAATCTGCTTGGCCCTGATCCTCCACAAACGGTGGCGCGGCAATGTGGTCGGGGCCAGATGGTCGCCCAGCCGCTCATAACCCAGCGCGTAGCCGTGATCATAGACGCCCGCGCCCATGCAGCGGGTGCGCAGCGTGACGTTCTCCATGTTTTCAAGGGTTTGCACGGTGTTGTTGATCCACGCATCCGCGTCCATGCCATCAATCACTGCCCCGTCCACCGGAGCCCGTCCGCCCCAATGCGCGGTCTGTTCCAGCAACAGCACCTTTTTCCCAGACCGTCCCGCCGCCAAAGCCGCCTGCAAGCCGGCCACACCGCCGCCGACGATCAGCACATCAGCAAACACATAAAGATGCTCATAGGTGTCGGCGTCCCGGCCCTTGGGCGCTTTGCCCAAACCCGCGGCCTTCCGGATAAACGGCTCGAACAGGTGTTTCCACGCGGCGCGCGGGTGGATGAAGGTCTTGTAATAAAAGCCCGCAGGCATGAACCGGGCGGCGTAATTGTTGACCACGCCCACATCCATCTCCAGCGAGGGCCAGTGGTTTTGCGAGGTCGCGGTCAGCCCGTCAAACACCTCCGTCGTGGTGGCGCGCGCGTTGGGCTCGAAATGCCCGTCGCGACCCAAATTCATCAGCGCATTGGGCTCTTCGGGGCCTGCGGCCACGATGCCGCGCGGGCGGTGATATTTGAACGAGCGGCCCACCAACATTTGATCCGCGCCCAACAGCGCGGAGGCCAGCGTGTCGCCCTTGAACCCTTTCAGCTTGCGGCCATTGAATTCAAACCCCACGGACGTGGCGCGGTCGATCAGCCGACCGCCTGTGCCCAGACGTGTGCTCATGAGAACCTCCCCCAACTCCAGCCCGGCCGTTTGGCCGTGATCGCCGCTCGGATCTCTGCGGGCGGCTCATAGGTTTGCGCAGGGTATGTGCCGAACACCTCCAGCGTCATCGTGCAGCGCGCCGCGTGAAACCACTTGCCGCAGCCATTGGCATGCCGCCACCGCTCGAAATGCACGCCTTTGGGGTTTTCGCGCATGAACATATACTCCTTAAACGCGTCATCAGACGCCCCCACGGTTTCGCGCTTGATATGGGCCTGCCCACCGGCGGCCAGCTCTGTTTCATCGGCCTCAACACCGCAACAGGGACATGTCAGGATCAGCATGGGCGCACCTCCAGAGCCTTTCGGGCATGCAAAAAGGCAGCCACGCATGCGTGACTGCCTTTCGAAATCGTAAATTGGTCCGCCGGGGAGCGGTTAGTCCGTTGTGGCCGCGCCACCAACAGAGTTTTGGTCAACAAAGCTGGCCGGGATTTCCGGTGCACTGTTTGCACCCATAAACGCGAGTACGAGGATAAGCAGCCCAATAAGTGCCGCGGCAACAACCAGTGCCTTGCCGCCCAGACTTTCTTCGTGTGTTGTATAGTCAGACATGAGTGTGCCTCCTTTTGAGTGAGGACTACATCGCCTGCCAGACCGCGCGCTTCAATTGTTCCGCAAGGGCTTGCGTAAATTCGGCCTGTTTGCGCCAAACCGCGCTGAGACGGGCAGCAGAAGTTTGCCAGTTCTGAAAACCGGTAAACTTTTGCCATTTTTTCGCTTGCACTTCGCCTTTGTTTCCGTTTTTGGCACAATTTCGCGTTCATTTCGTGAACAATCCACGAAAACTGCCCAATCGCCCCGCACATCAATGTGCCACCCCGGCGGCGACGCTTTCATCAATGAAACGCCCCTCCTTGAACCGATCAAGGCCGAACTCAGCCGTCAAAGGCGAATAGCCCTTCGCCATCAGCTCCGCAAAGCCCCAGCCAGAACCCGGAATGGCCTTGAAGCCCCCCGTCCCCCAGCCGCAATTGATGAAACAATTCTCCAGCGGCGTTTGCGACAGAATGGGCGAGCGGTCCCCCGTCACATCCACGATCCCACCCCATTGCCGCAGCATTTTGAGCCGCGAGATCATCGGGAAGGTCTCGATCAGGGCCCGCACGGTCTCTTCTATATGATGAAAGGAGCCGCGCTGCGTGTAGTTGTTATAGCTGTCCGTGCCGCCACCGATGACCATCTCGCCCTTGTCGGATTGCGACAGGTAGCCATGCACCGTGTTGGCCATCACCACGATATCCATGCAGGGCTTGATGGGTTCCGAGACCAGCGCCTGCAGTGCCACGCTTTCAATCGGCAGCCGGAAGCCGGCCATCTCCGCCAGATGCCCTGAATGGCCCGCCACCACGATGCCCAGCTTGTCGCAGCCGATAGCCCCGCGCGAGGTCTCGACCCCCGTCACTTTGCCGTTTTCGCGCAAAACACCCGTCACTTCGGTCTTCTGCAAAATATGCATACCCATGTCAGAGCAGGCCCGCGCATAGCCCCAGGCCACCGCGTCATGGCGCGCCGTGCCGCCACGCGCCTGCCACAGCCCGCCCATCACCGGGTAGCGGGGCCCGTCGATATTCATGATCGGGCAGATTTCCTTGACCTTTTCAGGCCCGATGAATTCCGTCTTCACCCCCTGCAACGCGTTGGCATAGGCCGTGCGCTGGTAGCCGCGCACCTCGTGATGGGTCTGCGCCAGCATCAAAACGCCCCTCGGGGAGAACATGACGTTGTAATTCAGGTCCTGGCTCATCGTCTCGTAAAGCGAGCGGGCTTTCTCATAGATCGCCGCAGACGGATCTTGCAGGTAGTTAGAGCGAATAATCGTGGTATTACGCCCGGTATTGCCGCCGCCCAGCCAGCCTTTTTCGATCACCGCGACATTGGTGATGCCGAAATTCTTGCCCAGATAATACGCCGTGGCCAACCCGTGGCCGCCCGCGCCCACGATAATGACGTCATACCGCGCCTTTGGCTCCGGCGCGGCCCAGGCGCGCTCCCAGCCCTGATGATAGCGGGCCGCTTCCCGCGCAATGGCAAAGGCAGAATAACGTTTCATATAAGAGGCCCCGACACGACAGTTTCCATCAGGGTTTTGCGCCATCGCGACCGACGCCATCCGACCCCGGACGACAATATATCCCGGTCCCGCGACATGCCAGCGCCGCCCAGCACTTATTTTCGACGCGCTTGCATGGACTCTGACGGCCAAGCGCCGCTATCAGGGCTTGATCATGGGCGAGATTTACACCGACATATCGCAGTTCGCGCAGGCCACGGAGGCGCATACCCCTTTGGCCGGGCTCGATCTGGGCACCAAGACCATCGGCGTGGCCGTTAGCGACGTGATGCAAAGCGTGGCCAGCCCGCTCGAGACGATCAAACGCACCAAATTCACCATGGATGCGCAGGCGCTGCTGGCGATCTGCGCCAAGCGCCAGATCGGCGGGTTGATCCTCGGGTTGCCGCTCAACATGGACGGCTCGGACGGGCCGCGGGTGCAATCCACGCAGGCCTTCGCGCGCAATCTCTCACGGCTCACCGCGCTGCCGATTGCCTTCTGGGACGAGCGCCTCTCCACCGTGGCCGCCGAACGCGCGCTTCTAGAGGCGGATACGTCACGCAAACGTCGCGGAGAGGTGATTGACCACGTGGCCGCCGGGTTTATCCTGCAAGGGGCGCTGGACCGGCTGGCGCATATCAAACGAGGCCGATGATGGATGATCAATGGAGCCGCGACGAGGTCGAAAGCCCCTGCGTCAAAATCTGCGTCGTCCACCCAGCAGAACGCATCTGCACCGGCTGTCTGCGCAGCATGGATGAAATCGCCGCATGGTCGCGCATGTCCAACGCGGCCCGCGCCGCCCTGAAAGCAGAGCTGCCCGCCCGCGCCGAACGCCTTAAAAAACGCCGGGGCGGGCGCGCCGCGCGTCTGTCAAAATAGCTTCTTTTTGCCGGAAATATGCTCAGGGAGTTTGCCCTTGCGGCTGAGGGATGAAATCCCTCAAAGAGCAAGATAAACACTGCGCGGCGCAGCCGCTCCATAAGGTCCCCTATGAGCAGCTCGACAGCCACTTTCGACATTTTCGCCGTCGCCCCGCCGGGGTTGGAGCATTTCCTCCTCACGGAAATCCGTGCGCTGAAATTCGCCAGCGTCACCGCAATCCCCGGTGGCATCAGTTTCAAAGGCAATTGGTCGGAGGTCTGGCGCGCCAATCTGGAGCTACGTGGAGCCACGCGCATCCTCGTGCGTATCGGCAGCTTCATGGCCTTCCATCTTGCCCAGCTCGACAAGCGCGCAACCAAATTCCCATGGAGCGATACGCTGCCCGAGGGCAGCGCGATCAAGGTCGAGGTCACCTGTTCCAGATCGAAAATCTACCATGACAAAGCCGCCGCGCAACGTATTGAAAACGCGCTTCAATCTTGCGGCTACCAGATCAATTCAAAGGCCCGGATCAGCCTGAAAGTGCGGATTGACGACAACCGGGTCACGCTGTCTTTGGACAGCTCCGGCGACAGCCTGCACAAGCGCGGCCATAAAGAAGCTGTCGGCAAGGCCCCGATGCGTGAAACACTGGCCTCGCTGTTTCTCAGACAAGCGGGATATGACGGCGCCGGGTCTGTTCTGGGTCCCGTGCTGGATCCGATGTGCGGCTCTGGCACGTTTCTGATCGAGGCCGCCGAGATGGCGCATGATCTGCAACCCGGCCGCAGCCGCAGCTTTGCGTTTGAGCATCTGAACGGTTTTGATCCTGAGGCTTTCGCAACCCTGCGCCGCCCGGCGCAGCCGCTCACAGGCCCCGCGCGCTTCTTCGGCTCGGACCGTGACCCCGGTGCCGTGCGCATGTCCAAAGACAATGCCATGCGGGCCGGGCTTGGCGATCTGTGCGATTTTCGCAATCACAGCCTCACCGAGGCCCGTCCACCACAGGGCCCGCCCGGTCTGGTCATCACCAACCCGCCCTATGGCGGCCGCATCGGCAATAAAAACATGCTGCATGGCCTCTATGCCGGACTGGGCGAGACGCTGCGCCAAAATTTCTCCGGCTGGCGCGTGGCGATCATCACGTCAGAGCCCGCGCTGGCCAAATCCACAGGTCTGGTCTTCACCTCCAAATCCGCCCCGGTGCCGCATGGCGGGCTGAAGATCCGGCTGTTCCAAACCGAACCACTCTAACCCAGCCGCCTTTAGCCCAACCAGTCGGCAATCTGAGGCAATTCCGGCCTGAAATACGCAATCATCCGAAACGCGTCCGGGGCCTCCCCCCAGGGGGCCACGCCGTGCAGGGATAATCGGTGGATCACATATGCCTCCCCCGGTGCGGCATGCACGGCGACCCGTTTGCAGGTCTCAAAGCAAGCGCGACGCGTGGCTTGGTAAATATCCGTCAGGTCCACCGCGCCCCAATCTGCAGGCGGCACGTCGGTTAAAGCTGCGGCAAAGGCGTCGCGCATGAGGATATGGCTGCCCTCCCAAACCACCATCGGGCTGGCCTCGGGCGAGGTCTGGTTCAGCGGCAGCCCAAGCACAAAGCCGTGCGGCTCGCGCAGGTGGCGGCGGCGGTCCGGCCCTTCGGGCAAGAGCCCGTCCACATGGGCCGCGTCCCGGTCGCGCCGGAACCGGAAGGCCGCAGCGCTTTCGCCCGGCATCTCGCGCGGGTAACCGGGGTAAATTACCGACAATTGCGCCCGGTCCCAATGTTGAACCCCAAATCGCGCCGCGATGAAGTCAATCGCGCCACCTTGCAGCTCCGGGCCGCCCGGCACAGCCCCGCGCGCGTCATTGGGCAGAGCGTTGACGCCCGCAAACCACGTCCCGCCGCAGCGCAACCACGCGGAGATCAGATCAGGGTCCTCAATGGCCCGCATGGCCACCGGCACGGCCGCCTCCACCCAGCGCGAAAGCGCCTGATCTTGGGCAAACCGGCACCAGCCTCGCTGGTCAAACATCGCCTCAGGGGTCATTGCGCCGCTTGGGGCTTGGTCTCGACATGGCGCAACGCCTGCTCCACCAGCTCCGGCCCCGCGCCGGGCTTGCTCACCCCGTCAGACAGGCACCGCCGCCAGCCGCGCGCGCCGGGGCGTCCGGCAAACAGGCCCAGCATGTGGCGGGTCACCTGATGCAGGCGGCCTCCTGCGCTCAAATGCGCCTCTATATAGGGCAGCATCGCGCGCGCGGCGTCTGCGGCCTCGGTCAATGGATCACTCTGCCCAAACACCACACTATCGGTGCGCCCCAGAATGTCCCAAGGCTGATGATAGGCCGCGCGCCCGATCATCACGCCGTCGAGCGCTTGCAGATGCGTCACCGCCGCCTCCAACGTGGCCAGCCCGCCATTCAGGGAGATATGCAGCTCGGGAAACGCCACCTTCATCCGGTGCACCAGATCATAATCCAGCGGGGGGATGTCGCGGTTCTCCTTCGGGCTGAGCCCTTGCAGCCAGGCTTTGCGCGCATGGATCGAGACCCGCCGCACGCCCGCGTCGCGGATCCGGGTCAGAAAATCGGGCAGCACTTGATTTGGGTCCTGATCATCCACCCCGATGCGGCATTTCACGGTCACCTCCACCGGTTGCGCCGCAATCATCGCGGCCACGCACTCGGCCACAAGGCCCGGCTGCTCCATCAAAACCGCGCCAAAACAGCCCGATTGCACCCGGTCTGAGGGGCAGCCCACATTGAGGTTGATCTCCGCATAGCCGTGATCCGCGCCGATCCGCGCGGCTGCCGCCAGCTCTGCCGGGTCCGAGCCGCCCAGCTGCAACGCCACGGGCTGTTCTGCCGCGCTGAACTCCAGCAAATGCAACGCGCCACCGCGCACCAAAGCGGGGGCGGTCACCATCTCCGTATACAGCAGCGCGTGGCGCGACAACTGGCGGTGAAAATACCGGCAGTGACGGTCGGTCCACTCCATCATCGGGGCGACGGACAGGCGCGCGGCTTGGGCCACAAGGTCTTTGGCGGGGCGGGTGCTCATGGGCCTGCAGGTAGCATCGCGGCGGGCGCAATAAAAGGGTCTGGCGCGCAGCCGACGGCACCGGGCGCGTTTGCCCGAATTTGTGTTTTGACTCGTGATTTGAGCGCCCCTATCTTTCAGGACAGGGCAAGAAGGTAGCGACCCATAAGAATGCACAGGCTCAATATCGGAACTGCGGCGGTGCTGGCACTGGCCGTCTGCGCGCCTCATGCGGCCGCACAGGCGCAAGAGAGCGACGTGATCGAGACCGCAAGGGCAACTCTTGCGGGCATCCAAAGCAGGTCTTTTTCGCAAAACCGCGAGTTTTGCGGGCTGATCGGGCGCGATGCGCAGGGCAAGCTGGTGATCACCCGACCGAGGCAAGGCAGCCAGGACGGCTGCCGCCCGAAATCATTCTTTCGCAGCGATATCGAGGTTCTGGCCTCTTTTCACACGCATGGCGCGCATATGGCGGATGAAACCGTTGAGGTGCCCTCAACCCTTGATCTGGAGGCCGACGCGGAAGAGGGGATTTACGGGTTTGTCTCCACGCCGGGAGGGCGCTTCTGGATCATCGAGCCAGAAAAAGACCGGGTTCGGATGCTGTGCGATATCGGCTGCCTGCCGCAGGATCCGTCCTATGACGTAGCGTCAGATGAACCGCTGAAACCCATATATACATGGGAGCAGCTGCAAGATCGCGAAGCCGGGGGTTGACTGGGGCCGCGTGACCGTTGAATTTAGATTATCTGCAAGGGGACGATCGCGATTATGAAGAATCTCATGCTGACGACCACTTTGATCGCTCTGACCTGCACATCTGGTGCCTTTGCAGGCAATGGTGTGCTGAGCCAGGAGCTGATCAACATCGCCCGCCAAAGTCTGGCGTCGATCCAGTCGCAATCCTTCAAATCGAAACGCGAATATTGTGGCCTGATCGGCAAGACCACCGCCGGGGAGCTGATCGTCTCCCCTGCCCGCCGTGGCCGCACCAATGGCTGTGACGAGCGTGGCTTTAAGGACCGCACGATCACGCCCGTGGCCTCTTATCATACGCATGGTGCCTTTCATGAGGATGCCGATAGCGAGGTGCCCTCGACCATGGATGTGGACATGGACCACCATCACGGCGTCTTTGGCTTCGTGGCCACGCCCGGCGGGCGGCTTTGGGTGATTGACCATCGCTCGCGCACGGCCAAACAGATTTGCGGCATGGGGTGCCTGCCCTCGGACCCAAGGTTTGACCAAGGCATGGCTGGCGAGATCCCCGATCATCTGACCCGTCGCCAGATGGCGCAGCGGGAGGGCAAAGGCGGCCCACGGCATCTGCGCGCGCGCGCCTTGAAGAACGCGGATAAGTGATCCCGACAAGTTGCGAGTCTGTCGCAACTAGATTGACTTCTTGAGACTCGTTCTCATATTGTGGGGCAGACTTCCCCAATGTGAGGATTAACCCGATGCGTTTTTTGTTGCTGAGCGCCCTTCTGGCCTTTGCCACCCCCGCCGCTGCCGAAGATAAATTCAAGGCCGTCACCACATTCACCGTGATCGCCGACATGGCCCGCAACGTCGCCGGAGACGTCGCTGTGGTCGAAAGCATCACCAAACCCGGCGCGGAAATCCACAATTACGCCCCCACCCCGCGCGACATTGTCAAAGCGCAGGATGCCGACCTGATCTTGTGGAACGGGCTGAACCTCGAGCTGTGGTTTGAGCAGTTTTTCCGCAACCTGCGCGATGTCCCCTCTGCGGTGGTCTCGGACGGGGTGGAGCCGATGAGCATCACCCAAGGGCCCTATGACGGCAAACCCAACCCACATGCCTGGATGTCGGTCGATGCGGCGCAGATCTACGTCGACAATATCGTGGCGGCCTTTGCCGAGCATGACCCCGACAACGCGCAAACCTACCGCGACAATGGCGAGGCCTATAAGGCGCGCATTCTGGCGGAGCTTGGCCCGTTGAAAGAGGCGCTGGCCGCCGTCCCTGAGGAGGCGCGCTGGCTGGTGACGTCCGAAGGCGCGTTTTCCTATCTGGCGCGGGATCTGGACCTCAAGGAGCTCTATCTCTGGCCGATCAACGCCGACGCCCAAGGCACGCCCAGCCAGGTGCGCAACGTGATCGACACGGTGCGGGCCAATAATATCCCGGTGGTGTTTTCGGAAAGCACCGTCTCGCCTGACCCGGCCTTGCAGGTCGCGCGCGAAACGGGTGCGGCTTATGGCGGCGCGCTTTACGTGGACAGCCTCAGCGCGGCAGACGGCCCGGTGCCCACCTATCTGGATCTGTTGCGCGAGACCGTCAGCATCATCGCCGCGGGGCTGACCAAGTGAGCCAAACCGGCGACATGGCAGGCCTGAGCGCGACCGATATCACGGTCACCTACCGCAACGGCCACACCGCCCTGCGCGACGCCTCATTCGAGCTGCCCACCGGCACCATCGCGGCGCTGGTGGGCGTCAACGGCTCAGGCAAATCGACGCTCTTCAAGGCGATTATGGGGTTTGTGCCCACGTCTTCTGGCAAGATCAGCGTGCTGGGCGGTACCGTCAAAGATGCGTTGAAAAGCAACGTGGTCGCCTACGTTCCTCAAGCAGAAGAGGTCGATTGGTCCTTCCCCGTTCTGGTCGAAGACGTGGTGATGATGGGCCGCTACGGCCATATGGGGTTCTTGCGCCTTCCCAAACCCGCCGACCACCGCGCCGTCGAACAAGCGCTGGACCGCGTCGGCATGTCTGCCTACCGCAAGCGCCAAATCGGAGAGCTGTCCGGCGGTCAGAAAAAGCGCGTCTTTCTGGCCCGCGCTCTGGCGCAGGACTCACGCGTGATCTTGCTGGACGAGCCCTTCACCGGCGTCGATGTGCAGACCGAGGACGAGATCATCAAGCTCTTGCGCGCCATGCGCGACGAGGGCCGGGTGATGCTGGTCTCCACCCACAATCTGGGCTCCGTGCCTGAATTTTGCGACCGCACCATCCTGATCAAAGGCACCGTGCTGGC